>JBGARN010000005.1:0-75032 GCA_044230205.1 Bacteroidia bacterium | reverse complement strand
TGGGAACTGCCGGTTTACCTTGCTAACGGTACATATACTTACAAATTTATTGTGGACGGAACATGGCTGCCCGATCCGCTAAACCCAAAAAAAGTAAGTGATGAAAATGGCGGATATAATTCTTTGCTCACTATCGGCAATCCCTATCTTTTCAGGTTAACGGGATATGTAAACGCTAAAAAGGTGGTATTATCAGGCAACTTTAATGGCTGGAATGAAAACCAGTTATTAATGAAAAAAACCAGTGACGGATGGGAAATTGAATATGCCTTAAAACCCGGTAACTATGAATATAAATTTATTGTGGACGGCAACTGGGTTACCGATCCTGCTAATCCGCAAAAAATCCGCAACAATCGCGATAGTTATAATTCCATAGTTAGCATAAAACCCAATCATACTTTCAGGCTTAAAAATTATGCATCTGCTAAACAAGTTAGTGTTTCGGGCGATTTTAATGGCTGGAACCCTGAGGGCTATGTGATGTACCGTGATAAAGACGGATGGTCATTACCGGTTTACCTCTTGCCCGGCAAACAGCGTTACAAGTTTATTGTTGATGGTAAATGGATTCTTGATCCGGGTAACAAACTTTGGGAAAACAATGAATACGGAACAGGAAATTCTGTGATTTGGTTCGAAAAAAAATAGATTGAAAACCATTATTCATTTATTGATTTCAATTTATGAGTAAAACAGGAATTGATTCATTTACTTTTTAAATCATCCTTATTTAATGCTGCAAACTCCTGCTGCATTTCCATTCTTTTCCAGTCATTAAAACCTTTTTCAATTGCTTTTTTTAAATCAGTTTTTGCAGCTTCCATTTTTCCGGTTCTTGCATTGAGCATGGCACTGAAATACCAGGCTTCTGAATTACCCGGATCCACCATTTTATAAATTGATATGTAGTTTAATGCAATTTCATTTTCACCTGTATTCAAAGCCCTGTTACTTAGTGAATAACAGGCAAGGCTCAAATAACTGGTAGCTCGTTGATACATTGCAGCGGTTGCATCATTTTGCCGGGATTGCTTATTCAGCCCTTCAATAGTAGTTTTCCAGAAACCCAGATCGGTATTTTGCTGCAACATGGCTATTAAATTTGATTTAATATTCTTTTCTGTTTCAAGCAATGAATTAAATGCCGCCTGTTGCTTTTGATATTCGGGTAATTTGACAAGAGCAGCCGCTTCATTTTCATATTTAGCAGCTGCAGGTGATATTCCATCCCTAAGATAATTATTCAATAATTTGAATTCATTTACTGCAGTGTACAGATTATTTTGTTTTTTAAACTGTTCAGCCAATTTGCTATGCTTTGTAATAAAGTCGTCTCTCCACTTTGGATCTATTTCCATTTTTGACTTTCGCACCTCATCAAAATGCAGCCACACAAATGCATCATGCATGGTTTCAACCGGGCACCATTCATGTTTTCCATCAAAAAATAAAAGTTGATGCCTGATGCTTGTCTGGTTAAGCTGCTCATCGAGTGATACCAATTCCGTCATATTCATATCACCGGTTCCTGCTATGCCAACGAATGTAAAATTGCCTGCGGGTAACTGTTGCTGTGTTTCCGGTAAACCTGCTCCGTTTGCTATTACACCTGATATGTTTGAATTGTTTAATGCAATGTAGGATGCCACTTTGGCTCCACCACTGAAACCTGCCGTATAAATTCGATTCAGATCATAAGTTATTCGCTTTTCCGCAATTAACGCCTGCCATATTTGCGAAGTAGTGGTCCAGTCATTTCCGTTTTTGGAGTCATAGCTTCCGGCTAAAACAAATTTAAATTCATCAGCAAGTGCTTTATACTTTGTTAGTGGAATAACAGGATCTCCGTGCGCATCGAAGAAAAAAATAATTCCGGGTAATGGTCCGGGTTCTTTGGGAATGTATAATGCAAAGTGCTTTGACGGATCACTTGCGCAATTAATATTTGAAATAATTTCACCGCGCACAAAGGTATCTGCTGCTGCATAATTGCTCAAAGGCTCTTCAGCCACTGCTGTATCAACTGTTGATTCAGTTGTTGTTTTGGATGTATTCGTACTGCAGCTGTATGCTGTTACCGAAATTAAAATATACAGTAGGTATTTTTTCAAGCTTTAAGGAGTTGACATGGAAACAGGAATAACCTTTCCGTTAAAATAACCCGGGCCGGTAATTGCAAAATCATATACAAACCTGGCCATTTTATCAGCAGTTACAGGAGCCTTAAATTCGGGAAAGGCACGCTGAAACATTTCAGTACTTACTGCACCCAATGCAAGACAGTTAACTGCTATGTTCAGGTCTTTGAATTCTTCGGCCAGGCATTCGGTTAATACAGCAAGTGCGCCTTTACTGCTGCTGTACGCTGAAAGACCGGGGAACTTTACAGAGCCCTGCACCCCTCCCATACTGCTGATGTTAATAATATGAGTTCGCTTTGATTTGTTTTTCAACCAGGGCATCAGTATGCGGATCAGCTTTACACCACCCATAACATTTACCGCATAGGTTTTTAACCAGTCGGCATCTGTCAGCTCTTCAAATGGCTTATTGATCATGCAGCCGGCATTGTTCACCAGTATATCGATTTGCTCCAGCTGGTAATCATGTATCACATTTGTTATTTTTTCCTCATCAGGGTTTTCCAGATCCGTTTCAAGTATCATAAGCCTTGCAGCCGGGTTTTTGCGGTACACTTCATCATGCAGCTTTTTCAGATTTTCAACATTGCGCGACAAGCAAATGATACGGTTGTGAAAGGTGGATGCAAACAACAACGCCAGTTGATAGCCAATTCCCGAACCTGCCCCTGTAATTACGATATTCATATATTCAATTTTGTTTGTTGCTAAGATGTAAAAATTCCAAGTCAGAACTAATTTACCTGTAAACCTAAAAAACTTTTACATCAATCTTTTTTTTACGTTTGCGTGCAAATAAAACAATCTTATGAAGAAAATTGTATTGGTGGCGCTAATTATTGCCGGAGTATTTATTCATGCTTCAGCACAAAAATCAGGCGATCCACCCGTTAAAAGGTCATTGTCAGAAAGGCTTGTTTTTGGTGGTTCTCTTGGCGCTCAATTTGGTACTAACACCCAGGTGAATTTATCACCAATTATCGGCTACAGGGCAACTGAAAAACTAACAACAGGTATTGGCGTCACCTATATTTATTATAAGTATAAATACTATACCGTTACAAACCAAACTTTAACTGAAGAAGACAATATCTGGGGAGGCAGTCTTTGGGCTGAATACAGGGTTATTCCTCAAGCCTTCCTTCATGTTGAACCTGGGTTTCTTAACCTGTCAGTACCCAAATTAGATGCCAATAATTATTATTACGGAGAAACCACACGCGATAATATTTATCAGTTCTTGGTTGGAGGAGGGTATTACCAGGCCATAGGTAATAATGCAGGTATGCAGTTTTCTATTTTATGGGATCTGGTTGATGAAAAATATTCTCCTTACGAAAATCCAATAATCAGAATTGGTTTTGCGGCAGGCTTTTAATCCTTGCCATTTGTTCTATTGTATTTTTTTAACACCAAGTTTTTCTGCTGCTGTGAGCATCAGGGCATAAGCTTCATGGTAATCGTTTTTTATTTCACCATCTAAAATCGCTTCGCGTATTATTGTTTTTATTTCTCCGACAATAGGCGATGGAGCAAGGTTGAAGGTTTGCATAATTATTTCACCTGTTATAGGCGGTTGCCAGTTGCGAATCCTGTCTTTTTCTTCAACTTCTACCAATTTCTTTTTTACCAATTCATAATTGTTTAAAAAGCGCTTTACCTTCATTTCGTTTTTAGAAGTGATATCGGCAGTGCACAGTTTCATCAGCGATTCAATATCATCACACGCTTCGAAAAGCAACCTGCGCACAGCACTGTCAGTAACCACCTCCTGCGCAAGTACAATAGGCCTCAGGTGAAGGAGCACCATCTTTTGAACAAATTTCATATGCTCATTTAATGGCAGCTTTAATTGTTTAAAGATAGCCGGAACCATTCGGGCGCCTTTGTCTTCATGGCCATGAAATGTCCATCCATGTCCAGGTTCAAATCGCTTGGTTACAGGCTTTGCAATATCATGCAATATTGCAGCCCAGCGCAGCCAGAGATCCTCGCTTGTTTTGCAAAGATTATCGAGCACTTGAAGCGTGTGATAAAAATTATCCTTGTGACCTTTCCCATCAACATATTCAACACCATGAAGGGCAGCCATTTGCGGAAATACTATTTGTAACAAACCGCTATCAAACAACAGCTTAAATCCTGCAGATGGAACTTTGGCAAGAATTATTTTATTTAACTCATCTGTTATACGTTCCTGCGAAACGATTTTAATCCGTTCAGCATTTCTGTGTATGGATTCATACGATTGCTTTTCAATAGTAAAGTTTAATTGCGTAGCAAACCTAACAGCGCGCATCATACGCAACGGATCATCAGAGTAAGTAATGTCAGGATTAAGTGGTGTACGTAAAATTTTATTTTCGAGATCCTGTATGCCATTAAATGGATCAATTAGCTCTCCATAATTTTCAGTATTTAACGCAATTGCAAGTGCATTGACCGTGAAATCTCTGCGCTGCTGATCATCAGCTATACTGCCTTTTTCCACTTCAGGCTTACGTGAATGAGATTGATACGATTCCTTACGTGCGCCAACAAATTCCAAATCATAATCATCAAATTTGATTTGAGCTGTGCCAAAATTTTTAAACACATGAACATGATAGGCATTACCCAACTTCTTAGCCACTGCTTTAGCCAGGTCTATACCATCGCCTTCGCACACGATATCAATATCTTTACAATCGCGATGAAGTAATAAATCGCGGACCCACCCTCCTATTACATATACTGGTGTTCCTGTCTTTGCAGCACAACTGCTAACGATTTCAAAAACAGGATGCGTAAGAAATTGTTTAAGATTCATAATTGCAGGGGGTGAAGATAATATTAGGTTTCGTGTATTATAAAATGCAAACCATAAGAGTGGATGACAAAAGTCCCATTATTGTGTCATACTAACTCCGCACGTCATGCTGAACTTGTTTCAGCATCTGTCGGAGCATAGAAACAAAATTTATTCAGATGCTGGCCTTCGTCAGCATGACAACATGCGCACCATTAGCCAAACTCCATCAGCTTATTCTATATTTGTGCGCTTAAATCATCTTATGAATACAGTTTACAGGAATTTAATTTTTGACCTTGATGGCACCATAAGCGACTCACGCCCCGGAATTTACAATGCTTTGAAGTATGCCTTGCATAAAATGAATGTGGTAATAGCTGATGACTATGATTTTACGGGCTTTATAGGTCCCCCAATTTACGAATGCTTTAAGCAGCATTTTTTTACTGATGAAAATGATATTGAGAAAGCGGTGCATCATTTCAGAAAGTATTATTCAGAAAAAGGCTGGAGTCAAAATGAAATGTACAATGGGATGTATGAACTACTGGCAGATCTTTCTAAAAAAGATTTCAAACTTTTTGTGGCAACCAATAAGCCGCAGGTATTTACTGATCTTATACTAAGGCATTTTGGCATCAACGATTTTTTTACGCTTGTAAAAGGTGTTGATATTGATAATCATCATCACACTAAATCAGAACTTATTAAAGAAATCCTTGAGTATGACGAAGGAATAAGCAATAAAAACTCGGTAATGATTGGCGACAGTAAATGGGATATTTTTGCTGCAGATTATCATGCAGTAAAAACAATTGGGGTAAGTTGGGGCTTTGGTGGTGATAAAAAAGTGCTTGAAAGTTATGGTGCGATTACTGTTGTTGATTCTGTTGAGGAGCTGGGTAATTTGTTCGGACAATAAATTAAAATCGATTCATTCTTTTTCAGTCGCGTAAGTTTTAAATCATTTTTATTTCAAGCCTTATTTTCAACCTCTGCATTTTAGAGAAATCGTACATGGTTGATTTTGCCTCATTATTTATAAAAGCAATTGGAAAAAACGGAAATAGGAGTATAAAAACTTACTTGCCATTCTTAAAGTAATCGCAAACTTTAGCCAAAACACATTCCTCATGCTTCGGATTGGTTGGGCGGCAAGTATCTCTTCCCAGAAATGAAATAGCCATGCCTGCCTGTCCCCAGTCTTTAGGATCCACCTTTTCCATAATCTGCTTTTCAATATCTTTTGCTTCCTCGCCTTTTGCAATGCCTAACCGGGGCGCTACACGCAACACATGCAGGTCAACGATTACACCTTCAGCCTTTACACCTGCTTCACGCATAATTACATTGGCTGATTTGCGGCCAATTCCGGGCAACTTTGTTAACCCTTCCATTGTAAGCGGAATATTTTTGTCAGATTTTAATAACTGCGCTATTCGTATCAGCCATGCTCCCTTTTTTAATGAACCTCTCACTTTCCTGATCAACGGATCGAGTGTTTCGGGTTTAGCATTGGCAAGGGCAGCCATGTTAGGAAATTCTTTAAAAAGTGCAGGTGCAATATCATTAACTAGGTTATCGGTAGTTTGTGCTGACAATACCACCATCACTAATAGCTGATACATATTGCTGTACTCAAGCGGATGCTTTTTGGTCTTATACTTTTTAATAAGCGGCTTTATTTCTTCAGCCCAATTATGTTTTGTTGCCACGATGGTTTGTTTTTGTGAAATGAGTTTACTTACGGATAATTTTTATTTCCCCATTGGTTTTTAGCTTGATGATTTTTGATGGTTGTGATCTTTTTCTTTCATCCTGCCTCCATTTAACAACATAGTCAACATTGTTCCTGATATCATCACTGATCTGCGAAAAATTTTCAGGAGCAGGTTCTCCGCTAACATTGGCAGATGTTGAAACCAAAGGCCTTCCCAATTTATGAATCAGCTTTTTGCAGAACTCATCTTTGCATACACGAATGCCAAGGCTTCCGTCATCAGCCAAAACATTGGGAGCTAGCGACCCGGCATTATCATAAATAATGGTAAGCGGATCTTCTGCAAATTCAATTAAATCCCAGGCAACTGCAGGTACTTCGCGAACATATTTGTTCAACTGATTTTCATGATCAACTAAAACAATCAAACTTTTTGAATCGCTTCTTTTCTTAATATCAAAAACTCGTTGAACTGCTTTTTCATTTCTAGCATCACAGCCAATCCCCCAAATGGTATCAGTAGGGTAGAGAATTATTCCTCCTTTGCGTAATACTTCCAGGCATTGTTGTATATCTTCTTCCATTTAACTATTTACAATTTGGAACATCATTAATTGAAGTTGCTTCGCTCAATACAAAGATCATCCCGATTCTTAAAAATTGAAATTTATAACTTCAAACCTGAAACATCAATTGCTAGTGCACATTTAAAATGTCCTTTCGGGCATGCAGCATATCCGTGCAATCCGCAGGGACGACAAGATAAATTTTCTTTTGATTCTAAAATTACTGAATCATCAGCCAGGGGTCCAAATCCAAATGCTGGAACTGTAGAACAAAATACCGAAGTAGTTTTTGCATTCATTGCAGAACAGATATGCAGCGGTGCTGAATCATTTACAAAGTTCATGGCAGCGCCTTTCATTAATGCTGCAGATTGCAGAAAAGTTAATTGTCCTGCGAGGTTTTGAATATTCTTATAGGATGATTTTGAAATAATTTCATCACACATTCCTTTATCACCCGGAGCACCCAAAAGGAATATTTTTAATGACACTGAATTTAGTCGCTCTATTAACTCCAGCCATTTAACAACAGGAAATTGTTTGGTAAACCAAACAGAAGCAGGTGCAATGCAAATATATTTTTCTAAGCCTTCAGTTAACTGACGGGCTTTTTCAAAATCATTGTTTGAAGGATAAAGTTTGGGCTTTGCTGCTGTATTATCTGTAATGTCCTTAATTAATTGCTGATTGCGATCTGTCTCGTGAAATCCATTTCCTATTTCATGTATGTACTTTTTGGTATAACCAAATGACATAGGATTTTTTTCAAACCCAACCCTGTTTTTAGCACCACTCATTAAGGTAACAAAGCCTGAAGTTGCAAAACGATGCAGGTTGATCACATAATCATATCCATTTGCTCGTACCTGTTTTGCAATTAACAGCAAGTTGGTATTCTTGTTTTTCTTTTTATCCCATACAATCACATTTCTTATAAACGGATTGTTATCCAGTAAGCTTTCATTTCCTTTACGTAATAAAAAATCAATCGCAGCATCAGGGTAATATTGATGAAGCTTTTCCGCAACAGCCGTAGCCAGGATAACATCACCAATAAATGCTGTTTGTATGATTAGGAATTTGTTCATCATGCAGAAACATTATATTCTCTAAGCGCATCATTAAGGCTCGTTTTTGTATCTGTACTTTCTTTTCGCTGCCCGATTATTAATGCACAAGGCACCTGAAATTCTCCGGCATTAAATTTTTTAGTGTAAGATCCGGGTATGACCACTGAACGTGCTGGCACAACTCCCTTCATTTCCTTTGGCTCCTTTCCGGTTACATCAATAATTTTTGTGGACATGGTAAGCACTACGTTTGCGCCAAGCACAGCTTCTTTCTCAACCCTAACACCTTCCACTACAATGCACCTGGAACCAATGAAACAATTATCTTCAATAATTACAGGAGCAGCCTGAACAGGTTCCAACACACCACCAATACCTACTCCACCGCTCAGGTGAACATTCTTGCCAATCTGTGCACATGAACCAACTGTTGCCCAGGTATCTATCATCGTTCCTGAATCAACATATGCGCCTATATTGACATACGATGGCATCAGTATTGCTCCTTTAGCAATGAAGGCGCCATAGCGTGCAACAGCATGAGGAACTACCCGGATTCCCAAATCTGCATAGTTCTTTTTCAGCTCCATTTTATCATGAAATTCCATTGGCCCTGCATGCGTTGTTTTCATTTCGCAAATCTGAAAGTACATGATCACTGCCTGCTTTATCCAGTCATTTACTTTCCATCCACTTTCAGTTGGTTCAGCAACACGAAATACTCCTTTGTCTAATTGCTCAATAGTTTCTTTAATCGCATCAACGGTTGCCGGTTGTTTTAATAAGGTGCGATCGTTCCATGCATTTTGAATTAACTCTTTCATTGTTTGACTTTTTATCAGTGCGCAAAGTAAATCTTTTGATAACAAATTAATGACTCCGGCTCCATTGAAAGCGAATGCTGATTTTGATGATTTGGAATAATTCAATTTCAAGCCAGGTGGAGTGAAATTATAAATGCCGGCCAATAATTTTGTAATGACAACCCAAATTCAATTGGTCTCAATAAAAAA
Organism: Bacteroidia bacterium; assembly: GCA_044230205.1. Taxonomy (GTDB): domain Bacteria; phylum Bacteroidota; class Bacteroidia; order AKYH767-A; family OLB10; genus JAEUTH01. The sequence goes on along the minus strand of JBGARN010000005.1, from coordinate 65,728 downwards.
GAGCAAAGCAGATGATTTTTCACTCCGTTAAACTTTGTTAATTACGTAAGTACTTACATAATTTCAGATTTACTTTACATTAAACATTAAACCCAATTATGGCATTACCGGTAAAAGGCACTGATTATTTAAAAGAATTAGGAACACTTGCACTTGCATCGAGGTTAAAAAGGCTTAGTGATAATTTAATGAATGATGTTGCCCGATTATACAAAGAGCATCATGTAAATTTCGAACCGCGCTGGTTCGCACTTATGTACCTGCTTGACAGCCGCAAGCAGGTTAGTATTGCTGAGGCTGCACGGCTGCTTCAGTTTACCCATCCTGCCATCATTCAGCTTGCAGCACAGCTGGAAGAACAACAGCTGATTACCACATCAAAAAGTAAAACAGATGCCCGAAAAAGGTTGATGGTACTTACTGCAAGTGGTAAAAAACTATTCAATTCCATTCAACCTTTACTGGACTCCATAAAAAGTGCAAATGACCAATTACTAACCGAAGCTGATGAAGCATTTCTTTCGCGATTAAGCAAGCTGGAAACAGCTTACCAAAACAGGAACATTTATGAACGTGTTAAAATACTTAACCGGTCAACATTACCTGAAATCAAAATAATTACCTGGAATAAAAAACTGGATGCTGCTTTTTACCGGCTTAATATGGAATGGATTGTAAAACTATTTAAGCCAGAGCCGGCAGATTTGCAACTGCTTGAAAATCCCGGTGAGGAAATAATAAATAAAGGAGGAGAAATTTTCTTTGCTCAATGCAATTCTAAAATTGCCGGAACAGTGGCTATGATTCCTCATGGTAAAGGTTGCTATGAACTGGCAAAGATGGGCATAACCGAAAAGATGAGAGGTTATGGTATTGCTCATTACCTGATGAAGGCTGCAATAAAATTTGCTGAAAATAAAAAAGCACAGGCCATAATACTCGACACCAATAGCAGTCTTAAACCTGCCATTACTTTGTACAAGAAATATGGTTTTAAGCCTTATCGCAAAAAAGAGAAAGAAATATACGAACGCTCAGATGTTCACCTGAAATTAAAGCTCAGTTAGTTTCCGGATATAGAAATGTTTAACTCGTTCAAAATATAAAAACAATTCCCGCACAACTTGTTACGCGCATTGTTTTAACCTTTGTAATCCTAGTGCCATGAAAGCTGTCACCCTTATTTTAATTCTGTTTGTGCAATTGTTTGCAGTTGCATTTGCTGAAACAGCACCTAAAAAATATACAACTTCAAAAACCACGCTATCTCCAAAAATTGATGGAAAGCTTGATGATGAAGCATGGAAAAATGTTGCAGCCATAACTTCATTTGTTGATGCTTTGCCAATTGAAGGTGCTGAGCCCTCGCAGCAAACTGAAATAAAAATTATTTATGATGACCAGGCTATTTACATCGGAGGCATGATGTATGATACAGCACCTGACAGTGTGCTGCACGAATTTGGCAACCGTGATGATGATGACCTTAATGCCGATAAGGTTCGAATTGTTTTTGACACCTATAACACACGGGTTGACGCTTATGATTTTGGATTGTATGCATCAGGAGTTCAAACCGATTATAAATTCAGTGATGAAACATTTGATGCTGTGTGGCAAAGTGCAACACAGCTGAATGATAAGGGATGGAGTTTTGAAATGAAAATTCCTTACTCAGCCATTCGCTTTCCCAACTCAAATGAACAGCTTTGGGCCTTGCAGGTTACGCGCAGTATCAGGCGTAATCGCGAATTCATTCAGTGGAATCTTACTCCTAAAGCAGAAGACAATCCTTTTAAATTCTGGGGAACACTTGAAGGGTTAAAAGATATTAAGCCACCATTACGACTTTCACTTACCCCTTATTTATCTGCCTATTACGAACATTCACCGGTATATAATAACACTGCCGAATTTGAGTATGCTAATACCATGTCCTATCGTGCTGGCGCTGATATTAAATATGGCATTGACGAAAAATTTACCCTTGATATGACTTTACTGCCTGATTTCGGACAGGTTAAATCAGATGATAAAGTAAAGAACCTCAGCTACAATGAAATTGTTTATGAAGAAAACCGGCCATTCTTCCAGGAAGGTACTGAACTGTTTAATCATTTCGGTTTGTTTTATTCACGAAGAATTGGTGCCACACCTTCGCTGTTTTATTCTGTTCCGTATATGCTTGACAGTGGAGAAAAAATTACCGACAATCCTTCCCAGGCTAAAATGATAAATGCCACTAAAATTTCCGGACGCACTTCGGGCGGCACAGGGATTGGCTTTTTAAATGCTATTACTGATAATACCTATGCAACTGTTGAAGATGAAAACGGTACTAAACGTAAAATACTTACTGAACCATTCACCAACTTCAATGTAATTTCACTCGATCAGCAATTAAAAAATAATTCCACCATCTATTTCATCAACCTGAATACCGTCAGGGCAAATAATGGTAATGATGCCAACGTTACCGGTGCCGGATACAGCATCGCCAACAAGAAAAATACCATAAGGGCTGATGGCAATTTTGCATTAAGCCAACAATTTATCAATTCTGATTCGGAGAAGAAAAAATACGATCCGGAAACCGGTTATAAATATTTTATAGGTGTACAGAAAACCGGAGGCGCCTATCAATATGGCATAAGTACCACCCAGGTGAGCAGTAAGTTTAATGGCAGCGATTTAGGATATCAGTCACTTCCCAATTTCAATAACAATAGAATTTTTGTGTCATGGCAATTGCTTAAACCCTACAAAATTTTACAGGAAGCTAATGTTTCTATGGGGTATAACCTTGGCATTGACAAACAAACTCAACAGATAACACGACATGAAATAAGTTTTGATGCTTTTGCTTTATCTCGTGATTATAATGCCCTCTTCGGTGGAGTTAGTTTTACACCTACCAGCTGGCGCGATTACTATGAGCCGCGTGTTCAGGGACGCTATTACCAGGCTTTACGTTACTACTTTATTTATTTGGGCATAAGTACTGATTACAGGAAAAAATTTGCTGTTGACATGACTAATGTATTGCCCAACTTTGTGGATGAATACACCTGGTTCGGATGGAATAATGAAACTTCATTGCGATACAGGTTCAGCAATAAGTTTACCCTTACCTATAAGTTTACCTATAACTACGATCCATTTAATATCGGAGTTGTGGATAATAGCGATGAACAACACATAGTTTTCGGTGGAAGGGTTTTAAATACTTATGTCAACCAGGTTTCGGCCCGGTATATTTTTAAGAATGATTTATCGTTAAACCTTAATGCAAGACACTATTGGATAACCGGTGAATACAAAAAGTTTTTCCTTCTTGAAGAAGATGGGGGTTTGGCTGATTATGATTCATATAACCAGAATAACAATTTCAACTTTAATGTGATGAATATTGATGCTGTGTTCTCATGGCAGTTTGCTCCCGGCAGCAATATATCCGTTGCCTATAAATTTGCACTTGAACACCAGGATTATCCCGCAATTACACTTCCTACATTTAAAGAGAATTTTGCCCAAGTGCTTACCGAGCCACAAATCAACTCTTTTTCTATAAGGGCGTTGTATTACCTTGATTGGAATTATCTCGCAAAAAACAAGCAGCGTAATCGTTAATCCCCCAAGCGGAACTCATATAATTTATTAACAAGATAGCATTCACGCATTTTCTTTCATACCCAAAAATGAATGTTAAATGTTTATCATATTTAAAATTCCTTTAGGTTGCTATAGGATCCCCTAGAAAATTAAAACCTACTTTTGCATTTTTCCAAAAAATCAAATTAGTAATTTGAATTATTGGATTAAACAAAACACAAAATTTCAAACCATAAGGAAGGAATAATAAATGTCGGCAGCACACACACCTGAGGAATTAGTTGAGATATATGGAGCACGTGTTCATAATTTAAAAAACATTAATGTAAGTTTTCCACGTAACAAGCTTGTAGTTATTACCGGATTGAGCGGAAGTGGTAAATCTTCATTGGCTTTCGACACTATTTATGCTGAAGGACAGCGGAGATACATGGAGAGCTTTTCAGCATATGCACGGCAATTTCTTGGTAATATGGAACGGCCTGATGTAGACCAGATTTCGGGATTGAGCCCGGTGATTTCTATCGAACAAAAAACCACGAGTCAAAATCCCCGTTCAACGGTTGGTACCATAACAGAGATTTATGATTTTATGCGTTTGTTGTTTGCCCGTGCATCTGAAGCATTCAGTTATCTGACAGGAGAGAAGATGGTAAAACTTACAGATGAGCAAATATTAAAGCTTATTCTTGAGGAGTTTTCCGGTAAACGTATTCACCTGCTCGCCCCGGTTGTTAAAGGACGCAAAGGACATTATCGCGAGCTTTTTGAACAATTAATGAGCTGGGGATATCTGCGGGTAAGAATTGACGGACAATTTGAAGAACTCCGAAAAGGTTTACAAACCGATAGGTATAAGATACATGATATTGAGGTAGTGATTGATAAATTAAACATTAAACCCTCAGGTAATTTATTTTCAGATGACCAGGTATTATTTGGCGAAAATTTAAACAGTGAGGTAAAAAGGTTGTATGACTCAATTAAAACTGCATTAAAAACGGGGAAAGGCACTTTAATGATTTATGACGAGGATGCTAAAAAAACAAGGCATCTGTCTCAACACCTGATGTGCCCGACAACAGGAATTTCATATGATGAACCGCAACCAAATTCCTTTTCCTATAATTCACCGTATGGAGCATGTCCTAAATGCAACGGGCTTGGTACAATACCTGAAATAGATATCAATTCTGTTATACCAGAAAAAAATAAAACCATCAGGAATGGCGGAATAATTCCGCTTGGTGAGTACAAGGACAATTGGATTTTCAGCCAGGTAAAAGCGATTGGTAAAAAACATGGTTTTACCCTCGATACAAAAATTCAGGACATACCTGAAGAAGCAATACATGTAATATTATTTGGCAGTGATGAAATGATTACGGTTGATCGTGATTATGGAAGCGGCAATACACATACCTATACTCTTGCATTTGAAGGCATAATAAATTTTCTCACTTCGCAGGCTGAAGAAACCACCTCTGAAAGTTTAAAGAGATGGATAGATGGATTCATGCTTCAAACAATTTGTCCTGAGTGCAAAGGTTCGCGATTGAAAAAAGAATCTCTTCAGTTTAAACTTGCCGAAAAAAATATAGCTGAATTGTCATCAATGGATATCAGCCAGCTGAAAGAATGGTTTGATACACTTGAAGTAAAATTAAATGAACGCCAGCAACTTATAGCGCATGAGGTGTTGAAAGAAATCCGTAAGCGAATTAAGTTTTTGTTAGATGTAGGCCTGGATTACCTTACACTTTTCCGGTCATCAAAAACCCTTAGCGGAGGCGAAAGCCAGCGTATTCGGCTTGCAACACAAATTGGTTCGCAACTGGTAGGTGTTCTGTATATACTTGATGAACCCAGCATAGGGCTGCACCAACGCGATAACGAACGCCTCATTAATTCACTAAAAGACTTGCGCGATAATGGCAACTCAGTAATTGTAGTTGAACATGATAAAGAAACAATTGAAGCAGCCGATTATGTTATTGATATAGGACCGGGAGCAGGCGTTCATGGCGGCAAAATTGTTGCACAAGGCACACCTGCCGAAGTTGAAAAAGGCAACACCCTTACAGCCCAGTATCTCAACGGAACTAAAAATATTATTGCCGGGGCAAGGAGAACGGGCAATGGAAAAACGCTAACCTTAAAAGGTGCAACAGGCAACAATCTTAAAAATATTGATGTAAAGTTTCCTCTCGGAAAATTAATTGCTGTAACCGGTGTTAGTGGTAGCGGAAAGTCAACATTGATTAATGAAACTCTTTATCCCATTTTGAACCAGCACTTTTATCGTTCACTTCAAAAACCTCTCCCTTATAAAAGCATAAGCGGATTACCGTATATTGATAAGGTTATTGAAATTGATCAGTCACCAATAGGCCGCACTCCCCGAAGTAATCCCGCAACGTATACCGGTGTATTTACAGATATAAGAAACCTTTATGCTGAAATGACTGAATCGAAAATCAGAGGCTATAAGCCCGGATGGTTTTCATTCAATGTGAAAGGTGGCCGCTGTGAAACCTGCAAAGGAGCAGGCATGAGAGTTATTGAAATGAATTTTCTGCCCGATGTATATGTGCCCTGCGAAAGTTGTAATGGGAAACGCTATAACCGTGAAATTCTTGATGTGCGTTACAGGGGAAAGTCTATCAATGATGTGCTGAATATGAGCATTGAACAGGCAGTAGAATTTTTCGAGAGCATGCCGGCCATTTTACATAAGATAAAAACTATTCAGGATGTGGGCTTAGGTTATATTACACTTGGTCAGCAATCAACAACTCTTTCGGGCGGTGAGGCACAGCGCGTAAAGCTGGCCACCGAACTTTCGAAGAAAGATACCGGTAATACATTTTATATTCTTGACGAACCAACAACAGGGCTGCACTTTGATGATGTACGAATACTGCTTGAAGTTATTGCCAAACTGGTTGACAGGGGCAATACAGTTGTAATAATTGAACATAACATGGATGTAATAAAATTTGCTGATCATGTAATTGATATCGGACCTGAAGGCGGAAGTCGTGGTGGAACTATAATTGCCGAAGGAACGCCTGAAGAAATCATAAAAAACAAGAACAGTATTACTGCAAAATTTCTTAGTAAGGAACTTAAGATGCCTGTACCTAAAATAAAACCGAACCTTTCAGGTAAAAAAATGAAATTGGTTTGAGTGTTTGTTAGTAACGATTAATGATTTCTCGTATAACTCGTGAAGGCATCAGTAAATTCTTACTCTGAGATTATCGTAGCACACAAATTTTCGCCTGGGGTTCCAAATAAAAATTTTGATTTCATCTTCCGCTGAAATTTTATCAATGTTGAACATAAACTGAACCTTTGTCCATTTAGCATCAGGTTTAACCTGAGTATTTATTTCATAATACTGTTGATAATGCACATTTTCTGCATGGCCTGCATAGCCGGAAATTAAAATGTCTTTTAAATCGCCTGCTGAACAAAAATCACCTTCAAACCAAACGGTATATTTTGTTAATCCTTTTAACCTTTTAACTGGTATGCTGAACCCTACACCATACTCTGTAGTTGAATCTGCATAGGCACATAAATCACCTGAATTAATTTTACCACCGTTGCAAATTATTCTGTCTGCCTTAAGGGTTATATTATTCCAGTAGGCTGAATCAGTATAATTATCAAAATCAGCCCTGGTATCAATCAGCGCTTGTTTTTTATCCAATCCCAAAAACTCGAAAAGCGACTTCTGCTTTTCTTCAGCATGATATCGGTACAATGTTATTCTGCCATTATTGGCTATAGGTTCAAGATAATCAATCAGCCTGGGGTAATTGTTTAAAACATCGCTGAGTAAAAACTGGTCCTGCATAACCACATAATCAAACCGGAACCTGAGCGCCTTTAAAATTTCTTCCTTACTGGTAGTTATAACAGCATATCCTTTCCTGTTCATAAGGATAAAAGGAATGTTTGGTGAATAAGCATCGATAACCAATATCCGAGCCTCATGGTCAACATGCTGTTCATTTAAAAATTGTTCTGCTCCCTTAAAATTATTTATGGTTGCCTGGTACCTGTCCCACGAACTGGAATCGTTACGCTTTTGCTGAACAGCATAACATTGAAAACTAAAGAATAATGCCACTGCAACTGTAAATACAGGTCCTGTAACAGCAGGCATATTAGTTTTTATTGCCGAAGCACCTGCAATAAGCAACATAATTGCTACAGGAAAAAATGAATCAAGAAAATAATAGTCATGTTCCTTAAACTGGATAGCCATTAAAAGGAAAAACAAAACTGTACCGGAAAAAGAAATGGCTATGAATAAAATTAATTGCTGTTGTAAATAATCCAATTGCTTTGTTTTAATAAAGGAAACAACGGCTGCTGCTAAAACAATTACTATACACAGATACTGCCCTGCGGTAAAATACTGCAACAACCAACGTTCTTTAATTAATTCAAATACGGCCTTTATTTCTTCCAGGTTTTTTGCCGGAAAAAATGATGAAAGAAAAACCGAACCGTATGTATTTCGCAAATAATTATTGTAAGCATAGTATGCCGCAACAACTGTCATAGCAACAGCTATAATGGTTAAATTTTGTGCACTTCTTCTTTTGCCAATCCACATTACAGCTATCTGTTGTATGAATAATGCAACCAGGAATACTCCAAACGATGTTCGGCATAATGTTGATAGCATTATAAAAAATACAGCCCTGTAAAAGTCAGCTGATTTATATTGCTCCACATATCTGAAATAAAAAAACAAACCAATAAATAAATTAGCCAATGAGGTAACAGATGGTATAAACCCTACCATATAATAAGTATAAACAGGTGCCGTAAAAACTAGTATTACTATAAGATAGCTAAGCCAGCTGTTTTTCACAATAAGTAAATTGCAAAGCCTGAATAGAAATAACAACCCAATCAGTGCATAGATAAGGCTGTAAGTTCTGAATACCCAAGGGCTCAGTGGTATGCAGTAATTTCATCAATACTGCAATTATGAATTCATGAATAGGAAAATCAACAGCTGTGATTCCTTCTTCAACTGCCAGTGTTTTGCTTGCCGGAAATTGTACGTTCAGGTTATAAGTTTGAGGATGAAAAAAATCAAATCCATTATTTAAAAACCCCAGTGACAATGCATAACGATCTGCTTGCGACCACGCATGAATATGTGATGGAAATTCATTGATGGTATTTTTATGAAACACAACCGATAGAATAATCAGCACAATAATTAGAACAGCATTTTTCAAAGTGATGCGGAGTTTGAATAAATTTCAGGTTTCAAATTAAAATATAAATTCGCAAGCCCAATTTGGTTTCATGTTTTTTAGTTTGAGGATCAACAAAAAGTTGCTACCCCGCCTTAAGCCATAAACTACAAGCCTCAATCTTTTTATATGACATCAGACGAAGAAAAAATCCGAAAAGCATTTGCAGAAAAAAACTGGCAAACCATTAAAACAGACAATAGCTGGGCAGTTTTCAAAATTATGGCTGAGTTTGTTGAGGGTTTTGAAAAAATCGGAAAGTTAGGCCCTTGTGTTTCATTATTTGGCTCAGCGCGGTTTGCTGCCGATGAACACTACTATAAACTTGCCGAAGAAATTGCTTTTCAGTTAACAACACATGGCTATGGAATTATTACAGGTGGTGGGCCGGGAATTATGGAAGCAGGTAATAAAGGTGCGCAGCGCGGAAAAGGCAAATCTGTTGGATTAAAAATAAAACTTCCGTTTGAAGAATTTGTAAATCCTTATGTTGATTCGGATAAAGAAATCAAATTTGACTATTTCTTTGTGCGCAAAACCATGCTGATTAAGTACTCGCAAGGGTTTGTAGTTATGCCCGGTGGATTTGGCACCATGGACGAATTATTTGAAGCCCTTACTTTAATTCAAACTAAAAAAATTGGAAAGTTTCCGATAATAATGGTGGGTACGCATTACTGGGGCGGCCTGATCGACTGGATTAAAAATCAAATGGTAACTGCCAAAACAGTATCGCCTGAAGATCTGAACCTTATTACACTGGTTGACAGTGCAACGGAGGTGGTAAGCACCATCAACAAATTTTATTCGCGGTATTTGCTTAAGCCTAATTTTTAATCACAATCCGAATCTGCTTTTATCAACAGCATGTTGATTAATTCATTTTCTATTCTGATACAAATTGCTTTTGTTTAATCGAAATATTAAACATTTGTGATAACATTTGTATGTTTCGTCTGTTTTAAATTCAACTAAAACTTAAATTTTAAAACTTCAACATTATGGGAATGCTAAAAGAATTTAAAGAGTTTGCCATGAAAGGCAACCTTATTGACTTTGCAGTTGGCGTGGTTGTAGGCGCGGCTTTCGGTAAAGTAACTTCAGTTTTTGTAGATGGAATAGTAATGCCTGTTGTAGGCAAGTTAGTTGGTGGTATGAATTTTTCTGAATTAAAATTAAAAATTCAGGATGGTTCAAAAGCAGTTATGGATGCTTCGGGAAATGTGTTAGAAAAAGAAGTGCCGGAAGTTTATATCCGTTATGGTGAATTTATTACAGTAACCATAGACTTTATTGTAGTAGCATTTGTAATGTTTCTTGTTATCAAAGCTATGAACAAGATGAAAAAAGCAGAAGCTGCGGCCCCTGCTGCCCCACCCGCTCCTTCTAATGAAGAAAAATTACTTGGCGAAATACGCGATTTATTAAAAAAGTAAATCATCATTTGATTCTCCCCTTTTAACTGATCATCGAACCGTTATTAAATTTATTCTTATATGAAAAGAGATCTTCTTACAGTAGCACTGTTATTGCTATGCATTAAAACATTTTCACAAAGCGAAACACCAAAAGATACTTCATGGAAAACAGGTGGTGTTATTGCGTTAACATTTAACCAGGTTAGTTTAAGCAACTGGGCTGCCGGTGGCGATAATTCTATTGCATTAAACAGCCTGTTTACAGGATTTGCAAACTATAAGAAAGATAAATGGGCGTGGGATAACGGAATTTTACTTGCCTATGGAATGGTTCAGATTGCAAAGGATGATCCGCGTAAAAATGACGACAGGATTGAATTGCAAACCAAACCCGGCTATGAGTTTAAAAAGAACTGGTACATCTCTTACCTGTTTAATTTCAGAAGCCAGTTTTCAAAAGGATATGATTATAATTTTGAACCAAAGCAATTAGTTTCTGATTTTTTGTCACCTGCCTACTTTGTTAACTCACTGGGTTTAGAGTATAAGCCTAATGATAATTTCTATTTTTATGTTTCTCCGCCTACAATGAAAACTACTTATGTAAATGAAGATAATGCTAAAATTCCTCACCAGTTATATGGAGTGGATAGTGATAAGACAGCTAGAAATGAAATTGGCTTTTATTTAAGTACCCGCTATAAACGCGATCTTATGACCAATGTAACCATGGTTACCAAACTCGATTTATTCAGTAATTACTCTGAAGATCCCCAGAACATTGATATTAACTGGGAATTGATTTTAGCCATGAAAATAAATAAATACCTGACAGCTACTGTTAGTTTGCAGGCCATTTATGACGATAACACTTTTGTGCCAAAAGGAAAAGATGATGCCGGAGTACCTGTTTATGGCAAAGGATTACAATTCAAAGAATCAATTGGAGTTGGACTAGCGTATAACTTTGGTAAGGCTGAACTTCCCAAATAAGTTGCAGTTCAATATTACTTTATATATCAGTGGGGCCATACGCCCCACTGAACTTTTATGGCCATTAAATCTATTTAAAATTGACCATAATTGAGGTATATCAATTTTGGAGTAATTAGCTGGTATTTCAGGGTTTGAATTAAGATTGGGCAAGATTAGGGCTAACCTTTTTGCACATAGCATTTCCATGCTCTAAAGCTTTCTAATTCAACATTGATTCTTGTTTAAAATCTGCCACTTTTAAGGTTAACTATTTTTTCTACTTTCGTGCCCTCTTAAAAAATAAACAATGGGAAAAACAACTAAAGCAAACCCTGCTACTATTACAGCCCACAGCAGCAATCCGTTTGAAGAAATGATTGCACGCTTCGATGTAGCTGCTAAAATTCTGCACCTGGAAGAGGATATATATAATGTAATGAAATACCCGGCCAAGAACATTGAAGTTAATCTGCCGGTTATGATGGATAATGGCCAGATACAGGTGTTTAACGGTTACCGCGTTATTCATAGCACTGCCCTTGGCCCTTCAAAAGGTGGTATTCGTTACAGCATGGATGTTCATGAGGATGAAGTAAAAGCGCTTGCTGCATGGATGACCTGGAAATGTGCCATTGCAGATATTCCTTATGGTGGCGCAAAAGGTGGCATTAAGTGTGATCCTTCTATTATGAGTGTACATGAGTTGGAGCGTCTAACCCGTGCCTATACGCAAGCAATGGGTGATATTTTTGGTGTTGATAAAGATATACCAGCCCCCGATATGAATACTGGCCCACGTGAAATGGCCTGGATAGTTGATGAGTTCAGCAAACTGAAGCATGGTTTTACGCCCGGCATCGTTACCGGCAAACCACTGCATTTGGGCGGATCATTAGGTCGTGTTGAAGCAACAGGACGAGGTGTTACCACTTCGGCCATAAGTGCCATGGAAAAACTGAAGCTTAATCCAAAAAAATCAACACTTGTTGTTCAGGGATTTGGTAATGTTGGCAGCATTACGGCTAAACATATGGCCGAAAGGGGGCTTCGCATTTTGGCCATTAGCGACTTTACCGGAGGATACTACAATCCTAAAGGCATTGATCTTGCAAAAGCCATAGCTTATCGCGATAAAAACCATGGTAACCTGCAGGACTTTAAAGGTGGTGATCGTATAACAAATGATCAATTACTGGAATTAAATACCGATGTACTTGCACCGTGTGCACTGGAAAACCAGATTACCATAAAAAATGCTGCCAAGATTAAGGCTAAGCTGATTGTGGAAGGAGCCAATGGCCCAACTACATCTGATGCTGATGAAATCCTAAATAAAAAAGGAGTAATTGTATTACCCGATATTCTTGCAAATGGTGGTGGTGTAACTGTTTCTTATTTTGAATGGGTACAAAACCGAACAGGTTACTATTACAGCGAAGAAGAGATTAACAAACGTGCCGACCGCTGGATGAACCAGGCATTTAATAATTTATGGCAGGTGGCACAGAAACATAAAATTTCAATGCGTATAGCAGCTTATGTTTATGCAATGAACAAAGTTGCAACAGCTATTAAGAGCCGTGGTGCTTTTTAATTGATTCTGAAAAAATACGATTAAAGATTTAATTCATTGATATACCGGATAAACCTTAGCCGAACATTAGCGAATGACTATACATAAAGAAGGATATAAAATCCTCATTGTAACTTTTACTATTCTTGCATTGGTTAATGTTATTGTATGCTATCTTTTTCCTGATAATGATATTATACGTGCTTTAAGCTTTTTAATAACCATCCCTGTATTCCTTTTATTTCTCCAGTTTTTCAGGCTTCCACACCGCAGGATACTACGGAATGACAAAAAGGTACTGTCACCATGTGATGGCAAAGTAGTTGTGATAGAACAAACCACAGAGCAGGAATACTTTAATGATAAGCGCATACAGGTTAGTATTTTCATGTCACCATTAAATGTGCATGCCAACTGGTACCCGATCAGCGGAGTTATCAAGTACACCAAATATCATAAAGGCAAATACCTTGTGGCATGGGATCCTAAAGCATCGCTTGAAAATGAACGCACCACACTGGTAATAGAGCGTGAAAACCGGGTTGCAGTTTTAGTAAGACAAATTGCCGGGGCTGTTGCCAAGCGCATTGTTTTTTATCCGCGCAATGGAGACATGGTAAAACAGGGTGCTGAATTTGGCTTTATAAAATTCGGATCACGTGTTGATATTTTTCTACCGCTTAATTCAACGGTTAAGGTAAATATTGGCGAAAAAACAGTTGGCGGTATTACTGAAATTGCTGAGCTGAACTAGATTATTACGGTTTTTTTCGATTATTTTTTTTCCATGATCAATTGGTTTAAGCGTTCAACAATTTTTTCCCAATTATAATTTAACTTAACAAAATCGAACGCATTATTGGTAAGCATTTCACACAAGTGCGCGTCTGTAAGCAGCCTGTTAATTTGATGTGCATATTCTTTGGGCGTGTCAGCTATTAACACCTGGTTGCTGTTAGCATGTATTGCGTTATTTGCAAGAGTTGAAATAATGCAGGGCGTTTTCATAGCCATTGCCTGAAGAATTTTATTTTGCAAACCAATACTGATCAGCATAGGCGCCAGCATAATTCTCGACTGGTGGAAATAGGTCCTGATATCATCCACCCATCCGGTAACCTCAATATTGGAAGATTTTAGCTGCAAAATTTCTTTAGCAGGATTTGCACCGGCAATTACCATTTTAATTTGGGGATGCTCCTTTTTAACCAACGGAAGTACCTTCTCAGCGATAAACAGCACACTTTCAATATTAGGCGGATAATTCATGTTACCTGCAAAAAGCAAATCGTATTTTTTTGGCAATTCTTGCGGATAGAAAAAAGTAAAATCAACTCCATTGGGAATAACTTCAATCTGGCTATTATCCTTATGCGGTATATGATTTCGGTCTTGCTCTGAAATAATTATTTTATTATCGAAATAGTCAAAAATGAACTTCTCATAATTCAACAGCCGCTTGTGCTCAGTTTTAATAATGCTCTTCATAAACAATCCGGCTGTAGAATGCATCCTGTCCATACCGATACTGAAGGTATCCATATAATCAAGTGTTTTAGGGATATCTTTTACATCCTTTACATATTCACTCATTCGAATTAAATGACAAAAAATATGATCAGGCTGATGCTCCTTAATAATATCTGCAACCGCACTACACACTGTATGGCGAAGAAAATAGGCAACTGAAAAAGGAAGATAACCAAGAAAGTTTTTGGTGAGATTGAAATAACTGTTCAGCTTCGAAATTTTTTCATAATAAATTTTGCTGCAAAAAGGCTTTAGTTCTGCCAACTGGCCGGGCGTTACATCAGTTTCGTTAACAGCAAACAAAATAATTTCGTGGTACTTGCTCAGGTGTTTGATAAGTTCATAAGCCCTAAGCTTGTCACCCTTTTCAAGTGGATATGGAAATCGGGATGTAAGAAAAAGCAGTTTCAAAACTTCTGTTTATGGTAGTCAATAATTAAAATCTGGCTTAACAGCCGAAAATTAGTTTTCTTTCGGTTATCCTTGCAGGCACTTTTTTACATGCTATAATTCATCGGAATAAATGAATTCACAACAACTTTATTTTATAGCCATCATTTGCCCTGAACCTTATCAAACCGAAATTACTGCAATTAAAAACTATTTTTTCGATAAATATAATTGTACCGTTGCTTTAAAAAGTCCTGCTCATATTACCCTTATTCCTCCTTTTACCCTTAAGCAAACAACAGAAGATAATCTTCTACAATACCTTAATATATTTAAAATTAGTCTCCCTGAACTGCATATTAGCTTAGACGGATTTGGGCGATTTGATAAACGAACTTTGTTTTTAAAACCTCAAACTAATGAATCGTTATTTAGATTGCAGGAAACTTTGCTGCAATATTTAATTCAAAAACTACCTTTTTTAAAACCGGCTAAAGTATTTCATCCTCATGTTACTGTTGCCAATCGAGATCTAACACGCGAAGCATTTGATGCTGAATGGCCGCATTTTAAGGACCGCCAATTTAAAGCTGATTTCACAGTTACTAATTTTGCTCTGCTAAAATTAACTGAAAGAAAATGGCAGGTTATTGCAATAGTAGACTGGCGATAAAAGGAATGAAAGTGTTATTTACGATGCAAATAAAACCGCTCTAAAAGTATATTCAGATCAAGCAGATTTTTTTCAGTTATACTGTTATTGTATTGTACGTAATTTATCATACGGAATATATCATCAACAAGATTTTTATCCGACCCCGACTTTGAAGCTATTGTTTCGATTAATGCTTCATTAATTTCTGATACTGTAATACGGTAATGCTCACGCAGGTATTCATAAAAATAGGTGATTTTTTTAACCGCTATATTTTTGTGATCACTTTTACTCAGGTATAAATTGCCCAGTGTTCTGGTAAATTCAAGGGTTGAATTTAACGGTGGTTCAATAACCGGTATTATACGCTGTTTTCTCTTTGCTTCAAAAAGAATAAAAAGAAAAACTGATGCAATAACCAGGTAATAAGCCCATTTCAGCGATTTATTTTCGAGAACCGCCCTTAGTATTGAATCTTCTCCTATGGCGCCTTGTTTCTGGTATTCATCCCAGTAAACTTCCGATACCGGTAAGTATGAAAGCGCATAAAACGCCAAATTTTCTGACTTTTTTTTCAGCAGGTAAAAATTGGAAAATAATTCAGGAACCGAACACAGGTAAAACAAACCTTTTCCAAATGTTACCCGGGTAAAAACAACTTTTGCTGAATCAATTGATGCCAGTGATTGAAGGTCACCATTGCCTGAACTGTCTGTTACAGTAAAATAATATTCAACAACTCTTTCAGGAATTTTTGCGATATCTTTTAAGTTTCGATTTGCAAACCGCAAGACAACAGAATCTTTTGATGAAAATTTGAAATTCCTGTTTACTTGAATATTTAAGGTATCCAGTAATTGAGCTTGAATTGAATTGGCAGCAATAAAAACCTGATTACCTTTTTCGGCAAAACGTAACAGGTGATTAATATCAAGCGAATCTGCTCTGAAAGAGGAATTAATAAAAACATAATTCAGTATATCATTGGTTATGGCTTCTTGGGCCTCACTATTTTCCTCAAACTCAGGATTGAAATAGTTTTTGTTTAACTGATTGTATATAGGTTCACGAACAGGTGAAATGCGCTTACCCCGAAAAACAACTGGCAACTGATTATATAAGATATAGGTGCCAAATGGGCTTTTATCCTTATTGATAAAAGTCTTAGTCCAGTCAACAGGTTCAGGTTTATAATATTCAACCAGTACAAAAACAATAAACAAACCTGTTATAAGCAATAGAAAATTACGGTACGATTTCAAAGTTGAAATTCTTTATCTGATGTCATTTATTTCCTTCTCAAAATTTACAAATCCGGCTTTCACTTTTTCAAATGCAACAAGGTCAATATTAAATTCGCCATACCAGATGTATTCAAACTGTAGTGTAAGCATTATAAATACCTGGTAAAAATTACCCTTACTTAGTTCTGTTGCATAGATGCGGTTGGTTTTTCCGGTTCGCCATTCAATGTAACCTTTGTCATTCAATTGCTTCAGCACCTTCAGGTAATGATATCTTACTGCAAGCCTGTAATTCTTTTGTTGAGCAGCCTGGTAAGATAATTCATCAAGATTGAGCTCATGAATATTTTCATCTGAAAGCTGATACGGAATATCTGTCGTAACAGGATCAGGTTTTATAAACATGCGTAGTTCAACACCAAAGAGTTTTAAAACAACAAAAACAATTGTTGCTATTAAAAAAATATAAAATAATGGCCTCCAGAAATAATCATAAGATGTTTTTGAAAGTAACTCACCGATTTTTATTGCAACCCACCTCCAGAATCTTTGCCACATATTTTCAACGGGCTGCAAATCTTTGGAATAGCTGAAATCGCGTTGCGAGCGGTAGCCATCCATTTCTTTGGCTGCCGGCTTTCTAACATTAATCGGTTCGTTAATTATCGTTGTTGTATCAGCAACGGATGATGCATAACATGTGCTTTTAATTGAAACCAGGCAACAGGTTGCAACAACAATTGCAATTAATATTCTGGTTATTAAACTTTTAATATGCAACAACATTTTGCCAAATATTATAACTCCTGGTTGCTCTCGGGTTTGGTATCAATGCTGCCAATTTCATCAATAAACGTCCGTAATCCCCTGCCTTCGCGCCTTTCAACAAGGTTAAAATACTGTATTCCTATTGCAATAGATAATATTGCAGAAAGTAATGTTGTTCCGGCAATGCTGATTACGGATGCGATTATCTGCCAGAAAGAACTTATATCGGGAGCCCAATGCATCAAATTAATAAACTGTACAATGTATGTTGGAATATTAAAAGCTACTGCACACATGTTTACAATAAGAGATGTAATAAATATTAATCCAAAGGTTGACCACCATTTTTCTTTAATCAGGTAAAAGCAACGGTTAAAAGCTTCATTAAATCCCAGGCCTTCAACAATCATAATTGGTTGAATGAGTGTGAGCGTTACAAATAAATAAATGCCAGGTATAATGAAAAAAACAACTCCAAAGAGTGCAACAAAAAATGAAGCAATAGCTGCCAATAACACTTTGAAAAAATCTTTTTTTACTTTTTCAAAAACTGCCTCGAATGTCACCGGCTCCCCTTCACTTTTCAGGTAAAGCGCCATATGGCTATAAACTGTGCAGTTAACTAATATATAAGCTACGAGCATCAAAATCATTGAAACAAAATACAAGGGCGAAAAAACAGTGTAAAAAATATCCCAAATATTGTTACCTGTTCCACCACTTTCATCTATACCGGTGCCCCCTAATCCGGGCATGAGTCGCGTAAGCCTGTACTGAAAAATGCCACTGCAAATTCCTGCCGCAAATGCAAATGGGGTAACAATAAATACCAGGCTTTTAAAAAGCTGTTTAAAGTTTTGCGACAGGTAAGCGAATACCCCGTTTATTTTTTCGCTAAACGAACGCTCCTTTTGTAATTCAAATTTCGGTGGTAACTGCATTTGATTCTTGTGTTGTATTTAAGAAGTTAATGTGATCTTTCTTTTCCGTTGATTTTTTTTAGCAGCAGAAAGTTTAATTGGATAAATAATAAAATAAGAGATTATCAGGGTAGCTGAAAAAATAATAATACTCGCGCTCATGGCCAGTGAAACATCAGCATGTCGCGTTACAAAGCTTTCTAAGAATCCTGCTATTATAAAAAATGGCACCAGGCCGGTTGCAATTTTTAACCCGTCCTTAGTACCTCGCTTAAACGATTCTAATCTGCTTAACGTTTTTGGAAACAATAAACTGTTCCCAATGCAAAAACCTGCCCCGCCTGCTATTACAATTGACGCAATTTCTATTGTTCCATGTATCCAAATGGTTAATACCGAAATTAAAAGATATCCCTTTTGGTAAAAAAAGTATTGAAACGCTCCAAGCATTACACCATTTGTAAAAAGAAAATAAGCAGTACCTATTGACATTAAAACTCCAAAAACAAATGCAGTAAATGCAACGCGAATGTTATTGAACGTAATAGCAACGAACATACTTCCTTCCGGCTGACTTTCATAAATGGCCAGCGGCTTTCCGTTCTCAATATTTTCAAGGGTTTGATTTACATAGGAATCACCCAGTATAAGTCTTACAAAGGAATCGTCAACTGATGCTGAAAACAGCCCTATACTTATGCTTATTAAAAAAATGATAAGCGAATAAAGCAGTTTATAATGATTGGCACGCACAGTGAGTGGTATTTCATAGAGCCAGAAATTTTTTATTCTTCCTGCTTTTTCCTTTTTATTCTTATAGATATGCTGATGAAAAATTCGTGCAAGACCATTTATATAATTATGTGTGGTAGAGCCTGGATAAAATGTTCTTGAATAAGCAAGGTCATCCGTTAGTTCAATAAAACGTTCAGCAAGCTCATCAGGGTTGCCTGCCGGGGTGGTTTCATAATTTTTCCACTTATCCTGGTTTTGTTTTAAAAAGGCTGCTTCGCGCATTAATCTATCTGAACTCTATTATATAATTTAAACTTTAAAACGGGGCTTTTAACCTTCAGTAAAGCGACAAACTAAATGCCGGCAATTAAATTACTGCTCTTCAGCCTTAAAGTATTAATTTGTCAACAAATAAATAAATTTTATTCTTGCAATATAGCGTTAAATCTAACATTGGAATAGTAGAAGCCTGTAGCCGTGGATCAGGTTCAATAAATGGAAACGATAAGTATAAATACAACTCAGAATATCTCTTTGGAATATGATATAGCCAGCGTTGGCGACCGTATTCTTGCTACCTTAATTGACTATGCAATATTCGGGGCCTGGCTCATTTTATGTTTCCTGGTATTAAGCATCAGAGATGAGGTTTTAGCTGTTGTAGTTGGTGTGTTGCCCTTGTTCGTTTATCATTTGGCGATGGAATCGTTGTTCAATGGTCAGAGCCTTGGAAAAATGGCAATGAAAATAAAAGTGATGAAACTGGATGGCAGCGAACCAACTTTAGGCGCTTACTTGTTACGATGGCTGTTCAGGATAATTGATTTGAATTTGTTCAGCGGTACTGTTGCCTTGATAACCATAGTTATTAACGGAAAAGGTCAGCGGCTGGGAGATATCACTGCAGGTACAACAGTAATTTCATTACGCAAGCGCGTAGATTTAAAAGAAGCGGCATTCAAAACTTCTGACCCGAATTATGTTGTAACATTTGCTGAAGCTGCAAATCTTAAAGATGCTGATGTGATAAAGATTAAAAAAGTATTTAATGAAGCTATGAAAAAGCAGCAATATGAAATAATTGATGAACTAGCTGCTAAAGTTAAGCTGCTTTTGGGTATTGAAACCACGCTTCCATCTGAGGAATTTTTACGCACACTGGTGCGCGACTATAACCATTTAATGAGCGAATTATAACATCTGGTTATTAGATTCCCTAACTCCCTGTTTTTGTCAATCTTTCATTGTTGGAATTAAAATCCTGTTATAATATCCATCGGAATAAATAATGCCGATTTAAGCAATTTTAGCCCGTTAAAGTTTTACTAAGCCATTTAATTTAAATTTTGAATTTGCTTCATTCGCAATTATTAACAGAAACAATTATGAACAAACTAAGACAATTTACATTACTCTGTGGCTTTTGCCTGTGCGCATTACATGTTACTGCACAAAAACTTCCGGATAATTTTTTCATGACGAAACTAAACAACGGGCTTGAAATTCTGGTTATTGAAGATGCAAGTGTGCCGCTGGCCACTGTTGAAATTGTTGTGCGCAATGGCGCATATACTGAAGACAGTGCATATAATGGCCTTTCGCATTTATATGAGCACATGTTTTTTAAAGCTAACCGTGCACTGCCTTCGCAGGAGCAGTTTCTCGATCGTGTTAACGAACTGGGAATAGTTTTTAATGGCACAACCTCAGATGAGCGTGTGAATTACTTTTTTACACTGGCTAATAATAAAGTAAATGAAGGATTAGAGTTTATGAATAATGCCATCAGGTATCCTCTTTTCCTTGAATCAGAAATGAAAAAAGAGAATCCTGTTGTAGATGGAGAATTCCAGCGTAATGAGTCCAACCCCTATTTTCATTTGTTTGATGATATGAATCGCTATATGTGGGGTACAAATTACTCACGTAAAAATGCCATTGGTAACCATGATATTATTTTAACAGCCACCCCTGAAAAAATGCGTGTCATACAGGAAAAATATTACTGGCCTAATAACTCAATGCTGGTGATTGCCGGTGATGTTAAGCATGAAGAAATGTTTAAAAAAGTGGATGAGTTATTTGGCAGCTGGAAGCCAAGCGATTTTGACCCATTTAAAAAATGGCCAATTCCTGAGTTTGAACCTATCAAACAAAACGTAAGTTATATTACAGAGAACCCGAATGCAAAATCACCTTTTATACTCGTTGGTTATCATGGGCCTGACACCAGAAATGATTTAGAAGCCACCTATGCAGCCGATGTATTTTCAACCATTTTAGGTTTACAATCTTCAGAATTTCAGAAAACTCTTGTTGATGGCGGTTATGCATTCCAGGCCGGTGTCGGATATCAAACCTGCAAATATGTAGGGCCGATAAATATTCAACTGGTGCCGAATCCTGCAAAAATAAAAGAGGCTTATGCCAAGCTACAGGAGCAAATCAACCGGTTTGACAGTGATGATTATTTTTCAGATGAGCAACTTGAAATTGCAAAGAATCAACTTGCCATACAGGATGCCTATGGTAAAGAAAAAACCTCGGCTTATGTTCACACTGTTACATTCTGGTGGGCATCTGCAAGCATTAATTATTACACCGATTATATAGCTAACCTGCAGAAGGTAACTCGTGCTGACATTAAAAAATATGTGCAGAAATATATTAAAGGAAAGCCTTCTGTTACCGGATTGCTGATATCACCCGAAATGAAAACGGCAATGAAAATTGAAAACTTTGAATCTCTAACCCGATAATATCATAACCAGAAAAGCGATGAACAAAATATCACAAATAGCATTAGCACTGTTGGTAATATTTTCCGGCAGCAGTTTAGCACAACAAAAGACCATTTCATTTGATGTGGAAGGATTAAAAGTTATTCTTCGTCAAACTCCAAAAGAAGTAATAAGTGCCCGATTGTTTGTTAAAGGCGGCACTGCCAATTATGCAAAAGAAAAGGAAGGTATTGAAGCACTTGCCTTTGATGTTGCCATGAGTGGAGGTACTACAAAACTGGATAAAGTAGCATTTAATACTCTGGCTGAAAAAATCGGAACTACATTTGGCAGCTCAACATCACTCGATTTCGGAGAGTTGAACATGACCTGTATCAAGCCATTCTGGGATCAGTCGTGGAAACTTTTCAGCCAGGCAATAACCATACCGGCATTTGATCAGAAAGAATTTGACCTGGCAAAAGATAAAATGGTTTCGGCTGCAAAACAAAATGAATCCGATCCTGATGGATACCTTGAACAAATTGCCATGGAAAATACTTTTGCCGGACGCAACTATGCAAAAATTCCAAACGGCACTGCTGCAAATCTTGAGAAACTTACTCTTGAAGAAACCAAAAAATATTTTTCATCAATTATCGGAAAGAAACGCTGTTACCTTGTAGTAGTGGGTAATGTCAGCCAGGATGACCTTACTGCAAAAGTGAAAGAATCATTGGCGTCATTACCTGCGGGAACTTTGCCTTCCACTGAGCAAAAACTTTTAATCAGTAAACCAAGTGAAACTATTATTGATCGCGATATCGCAACCAATTACTTGATGGGTGTGATGAGTGCACCATTATTCAGTTCAGATGACGGAATACCAATGCTGATAGCAATGAATATTTTGCACGATCGCTTTTTTGTTGAATTAAGAACCAAGCGCAGCTTGTCCTATGCTCCTGCAGCTTACTATGACAGACAGGCAATTAACAGCCCTTATAATGCCATTTATATTTCAACACAAAAGCCTAAAGAATCCATGCAGGCTATGATTGAAATTATTGATTCATTAAAACAAAAAGGGTTTAAGGAAAAAGAACTGGTTGACAAAAAACAAAAGTTCCTTACTACTACCTATATGAAACTTGAAACATCTGCATCGCAATCGTTTGCTTTAGGACGATCAGAATTAACAGGTGGTTATATGTTTGATGAGAAATTTCCTGAAAAAGTTAACTCAACAACACTGCCCCAGATTAACAGGGTGTTCAAAGATTATTCGCAAGCAATCAAATGGACTTACCTTGGCAAAAAAGATGTAGTAAAGAAAGAAGACTTTAAGCAAGCAAAGCGTACTGATTTTCCTGCCGGTCCTCATTAATCAGTAACAAAACTGTTATTCATTAATAACAGATAATAATTAAAAGCCGTTAATATGTTTGACACATATTAACAGCTTTGTTTTTTCCGGATGATTTGTAGTTTCAAATAAACCGCTAAAGATTCTGCGTTTTATTTTGAATTGAATACTTAAAATACAATGCGGTTATTAATTTCGTACTTACTGCAAAGTAACGCTGTTGCTTTATTGAATGCCGTGGTATAATAGGCTGGCATTTGATTGCTGTTGCCGAAAAACTCCTGGTATTTTTTAAGCAACAAAGGATAATGTTGCTGAACAGCCCTAAGAACAAGCGTTTTACTATCGGATGCACTATTGCCAAACAAAGTTAAAGTGGCCGGCATTATGTATTTAGCACCGGCATCTTTGAATGTACTGAACATATATTCTAAATGTTGCCTGGTATCACTGATATAAGGCAACAATGGCATCAGGCTTACACCTGAATAAAATCCATAGTTTGATGCAGCTTTCAATGCTTGTAATCGCTGACTTGGCAGGGTTGCTCCGGGCTCAAAAATATTCGCTATGCTTTCGTCTAAATTTGAAAATGAAAACGTAATAAGCACTTTATGTAATAATTTGCTTTGAAGGTCTGCAGGCAAAATAGCCTGCTCATTAATCTGTTGTAACAAATCAAAATCTCGAATTACCAAATCGGATTTGGTAATAATATGAACCGGGAATTTATTTTTAAGAATAACCTCCAGTAATTGTCGTGTCAGTTGATATTCATTTTCAAAATGCAGATAAGGATCGGTTGCCGATGACATAACAATAAAACCATACTGTTGCTTTTTGGCCTTAATGCTCAATTGCTTTTCAAGCAATTCAACAGCATTTTCCTTCACAGATACTTTTTCAGCCATATTAACACCATACTTGCTTCCACGTATGTAACAGTAAAGGCAATTGAATGAACAACCACTATAAGGATTAATAGTATAGTCATCTAAAAACCATGCATCGCGCTGCTTTGTTTTGTTGAGTATAGTTTTTGAATGTATTACTGCTGGCATTTGGTGATGGTAAATTCAGGTTGAAGCTTTTAAGTTGCTGTAAAAGTAAAAAACCTCACCGGTCAGCAGCCAGTGAGGTTTTAATAGTTCTAAAAAATGTTTTATGAGTTCATTGAAATTAAAAACTCTTCATTGCTCTTGGTGCCTCTTATTCGTTCCTGGATAAATTCCATTGCTTCAAGAGGATTCATATCAGCCAGGTGATTGCGCAGTATCCACATTTTCTGTAACACATCTTTTCCAAGCAACAAATCTTCCCTTCGTGTACTTGATGAAACTAAATCAATAGCCGGCCAAACACGTTTGTTAGCAATCTTACGGTCAAGTTGAAGCTCCATATTACCTGTACCTTTAAATTCCTCAAAAATTACTTCGTCCATACGGCTGCCGGTATCAATTAGAGCAGTAGCAATTATGGTAAGTGAGCCACCATTTTCAATTTTACGTGCTGCACCAAAAAAGCGCTTTGGCTTTTGCAGCGCATTAGCTTCCACACCACCTGAAAGCACCTTGCCTGTAGCAGGAGCAACAGTATTGTAAGCACGAGCGAGACGTGTAATAGAGTCTAATAATATAACAACATCATGTCCGCACTCCACCATGCGTTTTGCTTTTTCCAAAACGATATTTGCTATACGAACATGCCTGTCAGCAGGCTCATCAAATGTAGATGCCACAACTTCTGCCCTTACACTGCGAGCCATGTCTGTTACTTCCTCGGGGCGTTCGTCAATCAGTAAAATAATCAGGTATACTTCAGGGTGATTAGCAGCTATCGCATTGGCTACTTCTTTCAGTAAAACTGTTTTACCGGTTTTTGGTTGCGCAACTATTAATCCGCGCTGACCTTTACCAATTGGCGCAAATAAATCCATTATCCTGGTTGAGTAGCCGGCCATGCCAGAACTTAGGTCAAACTTTTCGTGAGCGAACAAAGGCGTCAGAAAATCAAACGGCACACGATCACGTATATATGCAGGATCTTGTCCGTTTATTAAATCAATTTTTACGAGTGGAAAATACTTTTCGCCTTCACGTGGCGGACGAACCACACCTTGAATATTATCACCTGTTTTCAGTCCAAAAACCTTTATCTGAGCTGCTGAAACATAAATATCATCGGGTGATGGCAGGTAATTGTAATCGGCCGAACGAAGAAAACCATGCTTCTCTTCAGCAATTTCCAAGACACCTTCTGTTGTAATTACGCCATCAAAATCAGTGCTTGCTTCAAATATCTTGCGTTCGCGCGGAATGTTGCTGTTAAAGTTATTATCCGAATTAGAGTTATAACCTGATTGATGTATTGGTTGCGATTGCTGTGGTTGTGGTGGTTGAGGCTTGGGTTCAATAATCTGAGGTCGCCTTTGCTGGGCTGCCATTACCGGCTTTTCTTCAATGGGTTTTTGAATGCGAACTGGCGGTTCTTCATCCTCTTCAATTGCAACCCGTATGCGCTGCCTTTTTGGCCTTCCTTCACTATCAGTAGAATTTTCAAACATAGCTGGTGTTACCGGTGGTTCGTGCGTTTTACTTTCAACAACAACCGGCTCCTCAATGCTTTTAGCAAGTGGTGTAACAGCTTCTTCTGCTGCTGCCTTTTCCTCTTTTGGAGCCTTGGCAGCGCGCTTTCTAACAGGTTTTTTGGTTTCAGTTTTGGCCTCTGCTGTTGGGTTTAATGCCTGGTGATCAAGTATTTTGTAGATAAGACTTTGCTTATCCTGGCTGGCAAAGCCACTAATGCCAAGCTGTTCTGCAACCTGGCGTAATTCCGACAATGTTTTGTCGTTTAATTCTAAAATGTCGTACATGAAATGTAATAATGAAATGATATGTAAGAATTATTCAATAGATATTGAATATTACAACTTAAGAGAGTTGGGATTTTGTAGTTATATGAGTTTGGAATTATAGGATAGGACGCCTTAAAAGTCCAGAGGGAGTTTTGAAGATGTAAGCGAACAAAATGCTTTTCTTTAAACACTGCAATGATAGCATATGTATCATTATGATGCAAATATTTTTTTATCCAGTAAATTCATCTGTAAATCATTAACTAGCAATTATTGCCTTCCGGCAGGCAACAAATCAAACTTTACCCATTGTATTATGCTTAGGCAATGATTTTATTTGCCAAAAGTTTTTTTAACATGATTCAACGTATACAAACCATTTATCTTGCTGCTGTCTTATTAATTTCGGCTGTTCTGTTCATACCAACAATTGCACCTATTGTTCTTGTTAAATCAACTTCGGCAGGCAGTTTCAGCGTAGTTCTTAGCCTGGTTGGAATATCAACAGACTGTACATTTATTGACCAGCCGGCTTCTTATATTTCTCTATTGGTACTCAATTGTCTTATTATCCTTTTCACACTTTTTGCCATTTTTAAGTTCAACAACCGTCCGCTACAGGTAAAATTATGTTATTTCAGCATTTTACTTGTTTTATTGCTTTGGGGAGGCATGTACACTTTCACAAAAATGATCGAAACGAAAACTGCTGACCCCAGATCAGTTTTTCTGCTTGGATTCTATCTGCCTCCATTGCAGCTTATATTACATTTCTTAGCCGCCAATGCTATTAAGAAAGACGAAAAATTAGTTCGAAGTGCAGACAGATTGCGATGATCGGCTGATATCAATTTTTAATGATACTTTTCATAATAACTGTTAAAGCTGCCCGCGCAGCCCCAATTCAATTACTTCCAGATCTTTGATGTTTTTACCTTCTATTGTTAGCCTTATCATCGTTCGCATATGATGAAAACCATACACACCGGCCGCGCCCGGATTAATATGTAACAGGTTATTTATTGATTTATCGCGCATCACTTTTAAAATGTGTGAATGTCCGCTGATAAAAATATCAGGCATATAATCTTTAATTTTATCTCGTACGTTAGGCTCATACCGTGGAGGATAGCCACCGATATGTATCATCATCACCTTCAGACCTTCGCAGGTAAAATATAACTCGCGCGGGTAAATTTTCCGTATAGCATTATCATCAATGTTTCCAAAAACACCCCTAACCGGTTTTAATTTTTCAAGCTGAGGAGCTACATCAGGACCAAAATCGCCAGCATGCCATATTTCATCCGCTTCATTAAGATGTTCTATCATCCTGGCATCAAGATAGCCGTGTGTATCGGAAAGCAGAATGATTTTTTTCAAGATGAACCAATAATTAAGCTTCCTGTTTGTTTAAATCCGTTCAATTGATTTTTCAGGGATCCATCCAACATTGCCATTGGCAATTCTGATTTTTTTCCACCCTTTCAATTGATCCAATACTTCCACCTTTGTTCCTGAATGCAGCATAAAAAGATTGGCTGACTTTTCATCAGGCGAACTCTTTACATAATCGCTGCTTACAAAAATTATAGCTTCGTTACGGTTATTAAGCAGGTTATCCTGTTTTGATGCCAGTAAAAAATACCAGCCCGAAACTAAAAGTGCCACTAATCCTGAATAGAAACATATTTTTTTAAAAACTATCGATTTGGCAAATAAGTATACAACTATCAGAAAAGCTGCTAACCATAAAGCAATCATTGCAGATTTAGCTCTGCTATCAGGGGTCGAATCACGTACAAATTCGTTCCACCATTTCTGATAAAATACCTGAGGTATAGGTTCAATTTTATCAATGCATTGCATATTGGCAAGCCGCAGGTTGTAATCAATATCTTCGTCAACTGCATTAAACTTTCTAGCTCGTTCGTAATTTAGAATTGCTGATTCAATTTTGCCTGACTTATAATAAGCATTACCCAGGTTGAAATATACCTCAGAAGAAATGTTGCCATCTTTAATTAATTGCTCGTAAAGTTTAGCAGCTTCTGTAAAATTCTGGTTGCGATATAATTCATTTGCCTTATTAAATAATACTTCAGGCTGTGCATTCACTTCGGACTGAATGAACATTAGAAGCCATGTTACAAGAAGTAACATTTTAAGTGAGTTATTTTTAAGGTTTAACATCTTATTCAATTTCACTTTCAATTTTTGTAATGATGCTAACTGCATCGTTGTATACCTGCTGAGGCGAGGTGGCAGAGGCAGGTGCAAACCGCGCAAATTCGCACATATCAAGCGTACTGATCAGTTTTGCAACGGTATCGTTACTTACTGAACGGCTAAACAATTTAACCGATGCATTCTCTTTGGTAAGGTCGGCAAAGGGTATAGCTAGCTTATCACTAAGGTAACCATTCAAAGCTTTATAAACTTCTTCATAAAATTCATTTTGCTTATTCTCATTCATAAACTTGCGTGCCAAAGAAAGTCGCTTATTGGCAAGTTTAGTGGCACCTTTGCTTTTTACAAGCATAGCATTACTGTTAAGTGCTTTTTGCTGCTGAGCGTAAACTATTGCACCTCCTACTAATAAAAAAGGCAGTAAGCATAAAATATAAAACATAATGCTGTTATAAAACTTATTGGCCGATGGACTGAAAACCACATTATTTGTTTTGATATACCTTATATCATTGCCTAATACAGCTACGTCAGATTTGTTGATTCGATTTGCCTCGACAACAGTGGCAACAGAGCCATCACCTTTTCCAACTTTTAAATTCAGTTTGCCTGACGACAGGGTTAAGTAACTCCTTTTGCCAAGATCAAAATAGGTGAATTCAATTTCAGGAATTTCATAGTTTCCTTCCGTGCGTGGAATCATCAGGTACTCATAAGTCTTGCTGCCTGATGTACCTCCGTCATTAATGGCTATATTTTCATTAACCTTGGGATCATAGGTTTCAATTTGAGGTGGAAGATTAATTTCCGGATTTTCAAGTAATTTCAAATTTCCCTTACCGCCAATTTTCACTTTAAGATTTACTGCATCATTAGCTTTAACTTCATTCTTATCAAGATAAGCATCCATTACAAAATTCCCTACAGCACCTTTAAAAGATTGAGGTGCACCTGCAGGCAAATCTTTAACAGTTACACGAATCGGATCCGATTTAATATTCACTTTAACATCCTGAACTCCACCTCCGAAAAAAGGATCATTAAATACATCAAAAGGGTCATTAAGATTTCTTTTGCTTTTCACCTGGATGCGTGCTATGCATTCTCCCTTCATTTCATCAATTGTCAAAGTACCGCTTTGCTGCGGAAATAGAATCACCCTTTTAAGCACTGCTACTTTGTATTGAACTCCATTTATGTTCTCATTAAAGATTACCGGTTGTTCAGGCATTTTAATATCCTGGTTAAAAAAACCGGTAAATGATGGCGCTTTATCAAGATTATAGTTATAAACATTTACATTAAAGTATAGCTTATACGTTACGGTTATTGCTTCACCACGATATACGTTGGTTTTATCGGCTGTTGCTTTAAGAAAAACATTTTTGGGCGAAAGACCTCCACCATCACTACCACCCTGGCTTCCCTGAGACTGGTTTCCGGCTTTAACTACCGTAATTGTAATTGGATTTGTACTTAATCTTTTGCCATTGGATTCGATAGTTGCCGCACCTATGGCAAATTTTCCCTCTTTTTTGGCCTGAAGTAAATAGGTTAATCCGGTTGATTGAGTAACCACGCCATTCACCCAGCTTGTTTGATTAGACTGATAGGGCCCGCCTAACAGATTAAAATCTTCAAAAGAAGGCGGGCTAAAGTTTTTGGCATTCCCTTCTATATTAAAGGATACCTGGAATTGCTCACCAACAACCACTGTATTTTTGGCAACATTAGCTGTGAAACTTTGAGCAAACAAAGTAACATTTGTTATAAATGTAATTATCAATAAAATTATCTTCTTCATTTCAGACCGGTTTTACTCTAATAAAACCAAATTGCATATCACTTTGTATTGTTACCAATTCTTTTCAATACCCACCCGAACAGCCTGCTTTTTCTGCATGCGTTTCTGAAGGTCCTTTTCATCATTCTTTAATGCAGCCAGCATCCGTTCAGCATCCTCTTTCGAAATCTTTGGCTGTTGTTGTGCCTGTTTCTTTTCCTGCTGTTTGTCTTCTTTATTCTGCTGCTGATCCTGTTGCTGCTTTTGCTGATCCTTTTTTTGCTGGTCTTTGTTTTGCTGATCTTTATTCTGCTGTTTATCTTTTTTATCCTGGTTCTTTTTGTCCTGGTTTTGCTGCTGCTGCTGTTTTTGCTGTTGCAATTTGCTCATGGCATAAGCCAGGTTGTATCGTGTTTCATTATCATCAGGATTATTAAGCAATGACTTCTTATAGGCATCAACACTTTCCTGGTACTTTTCAGCTTTCATGCAGGTGTTGCCAAGGTTGTGATAAACCTCGGCCATGGTTTTTTTATCTATCTTTTGCGATGAGAGATTTTGAAACTGTGATTCAGCTTCACTGTATTTTCCCTGCTTGTACAATGCATCACCTAAATTAAATGTGCTTGTAACAGAAGATTTACTTTCCTCAAGACCCTTACGATACTGTGTTTCGGCATCGGAATATTTTCCTGACTGATACATTTTATTGCCTTCACGAACAAGTTTGCGCTCTTTTGAAGATTGCAATTGCGCCTGTAAACTGCTTACTACGAATAATATTCCAGCTGTTAATACTAGTGCTTTCATACTTCTTATTGTGTTTGCCTTTTTCTTTTCATTTTCATGTTAACCATTGTAAGACATTGCACTGTAATTGCAATGCCGTACTGCAGATCATGCTCTTAACTTTTGTTCTTTCTCACCAAAGAAATTTATTTTCTCCACCCATTTCGACTTGCGTTCAGTTATAAGAAATTCAATAACGAGTAATACTAATACGATACCTAATGCCCACTGAAACTGATCTTCGTAATCGGTAAACAGTTTACTTGAAAATTCTTTTTTCTCTAACTTATCAATATCTTTCATAATAAGCTCTAATCCATCGTCACTATTAGTGGCACGGATAAATTTTCCGTTTCCTGCTGATGCAATTTGAATAAGTGTTTTTTCATCTAATCTTGTTACAACTGTCTGCCCATTACGGTCCTGCATGTAGCCCACTCGTGTACCGTTATTAAATATCGGAATCGGGCCTCCGTCAGGCGAGCCCATACCAATTGTGTGTACCATAATGCCATGTTCCTGCGCTTTTTTAGCTGCCTCCATTGCATCATCCTCATGATTTTCGCCATCAGTGATTACAATAATTGCAGAGTTGTGCAGCTTTACTGAATCACCAAATGATTCTGAAGCAAGTTCAATTGCTGCCCCTATTGCTGTTCCCTGCGTAGGAATCATATCAGTATTGATGGTACTTAAAAACAATTTGGCAGCCCCATAATCAGTGGTTATTGGCAATTGTGTATATGCTTCACCGGCAAATACAATCAAACCGATTCTGTCGCCCTGTAAATTGTCAATCAGCTTTGAAATAGCCTGCTTGGCACGCTCTAACCTGCTTGGCTTTATATCTTCAGCATTCATGCTGTTTGAAACATCTAAACAAACTATAATATCAACTCCTTTACGCTTAACCTCTGTTAGCTTTGATCCTAACTGCGGGCCGCAAACTGCAAGAATGAGAAAACACAATGCAACAACTACAAGAATAAATTTAGTGATTGGCTTGGCTGTTGAACGGTCAGCAAAAAGCGGCTGAATAATACTCCATTCACCAAATTTTTTAAACGCGTTTTTCTTCCAGCGCAGCATCAGCAGAAAAAAAAGTATAAATACCGGTATCAGCAAATACAGGTACAAATACTCATCATATGCAAATCTGAACTCTTTCAAAATCTTAATTTTTATTTATTAATAAATCCTTCAATTATGGTAAACTTCGTAATAACGTATATCGCAATGTTAGTTCCAATACAAGAAATACCAACCCTGCAATTGCCCATACCAAATATTCTTCTGAGTATCGCCTGAATTCAGTTACCTCAATTTTTGTTTTCTCCAGTTTATCTATCTCTTCATAAATTGCCTTTAACTTGGTATTGTTTGTCGCCCTGAAATATTTTCCATCAGTGCTGTTTGAAATATCTTTAAGCAAACCTTCATCAATCTTTACCTCCATATCCTGGTACTGAACGCCAAATGGTGTTTTTACAGGATAAGGCGCAAATCCATTTTTACCAACACCTATGGTATATACTCTAATTCCGAATGTCTTTGCAATTTCACCTGCAGTAAGTGGAGCAACAGAACCGGCATTGTTTACACCATCGGTAAGTAAAATAACCACCTTGCTTTTGGTGCGTGCATCTTTAACACGCGAAATAGCAGTTGCCAATCCTTCTCCTATTGCAGTACCATCCTGAAGCAATTCATTATTGGCTTTTACCATCTGATTTTTTAAAACAGCATGATCGGTTGTTATCGGGCAGAAAGTAAAACTCTCACCACTGAAAATAACCAAACCAATCTGGTCATTCGGACGACCATCTATAAAATCCATTGCAACTTTTTTAGCGGCCTCAATTCGATTCGGTTTAAAATCTTCAGCCAGCATACTGCCTGATACATCCATGGCTAACACGATTGATATACCTTCTGTTTTTACATCCTGGCCTTTGGATGATGACTGCGGGCGAGCCAGTGCTATAACTACTGCGGTTACACAAAGAATTCGCAAGGTCAGCGGCAGCCAGTTGATCCGCTGTCGCAATGATGGACGGTAGTTTTTAAATGAACCGGTATTGGAAAACGAAATTTTACTGATGCGCTTTTGCGTAATTAAAAAATGAAATGCCAGCATTGCCGGAATTACCAGGAGTAACCAGAAAAAATAAGGCTGAGCATATGTTACACCTTGCATCATGAAACACCCTCCTTTACTGCTGCAGGTTGTTGAACAGGTTTGGTAGCATTTACAAACTCAAATGCATGGGTTAAACATTGCTCATGTTCACCGGGTAATGGTAAGGCTTTTGCGAATTTAACAAGGTCAGCTACTTCAAGTAAAAATTTCAATTTTGAAAAATTATCGCTGTCAAGCTGGCGAATTGCAATTGAATTAAGCAATTCATCTGTGGTAAACTCAAGAGCATTTATTTTATAACGCCTTTCAATGTATGCCCGAACAATATCAGTTAACCGTGTATGGTATTCCTTTATATTTCCCTGCTGCCACAATTTTTCTTCGCGCAGTTTTACGAGTTCGGACAGCGCTATCTCATGTGCAGGTGTTTTTGGAACATATTTCTCAGGTACAATTGTCTTCTGCCTGCTCTTTTTTAGATAGTAAACTACAAGCCATATCAGCAACACCAAAAGCACAACGGCAATGATGTATGGAACAAAATCAGCAAATGTATATGGCACAGTAATGGGCCCTTTAATGTCTTTAAACTCCTTGGTGGTGTCGACAGGCAGGGTATTTATTAAAATATTCAGCGGGATGGTTGAAGCAATGTAATTAGTTGTATCAGCTGGTTTCCTGTAGCTGAAATCAAAAGGAGGAATAACCTGTTGCCCTGAATCAAAACCGGTAACTTTAATTTTCTGATACAATTGAACTATAGCTGCATTACTTAATGTATCAACCTTGCCGCGTTCCACAACCTGCAGAGAACCAAGCGAATCATTAAATACAGGCCATTGCACTTTTATAGCTGAAGGAAATGCTATCTGAAGGTTGACAGTAAATTGCTGTCCCATTAAAATAGCATTGGTATCTGCAGTTGCTTTAACAGTAACATCCTGTGCAGAAACATCAGTTACCAGTTTGCAACTGAAAATAATTATAAGCAGTATTTTCTGTAATAGCTTCATCACTTACCTTTTCTCACGTTTCTTAAATAAACTCATAAGCGGTTGAACATAATTCTGATCGGTTCGGATGCTGGTGCAATCCACTCCGCTGCGTGCAAAAATTTCATTAAGCTCCCTGTCGTTATTGCGTGATGCAATTTCATATTCCCTGCGAACAATGTGATTGGAAGAATCAATCAGCATTATCTTTCCGGTCTCCGCATCTGCAATTCTAACCAGGCCGATATCGGGTAAATAATTTTCACGTTCATCATAAATGCGCAGTGCAACCAGGTCGTGTTTCTTACCAGCTATTTTCAATGCATCTTCAAATGCCTTCTTTCGGGTGTTAGTTCCGTTTTCGAGAAAATCAGAAATCAAAAACGAAATACTGCGTTTCTTAATAACGTTAGTAAAATAACGCAATGCCTGTGCAATATCTGTTTCCTTATGCTGGGGTTTGAAATCTATTAACTCCCTGATGATACGCAGAATATGCGATTTTCCTTTTTTAGGCGGAATAAATTTTTCAATTTGATCACTGAAAAATATAATTCCGATTTTATCATTGTTCTGTATAGCACTAAACGACAATACTGCACACAGTTCAGTTATAAGATCTTTCTTGAATTGCTTTTTAGTACCAAACTCTCCACTGCCACTTACATCCACCAATAAAACAACGGTTAATTCACGCTCTTCCTCAAACACTTTTACGTAAGGATGATTAAGACGTGCAGTAACATTCCAGTCAATTGAACGGATATCATCACCCGGTATATATTCTCTAACCTCACTAAATGCCATTCCTCTTCCTTTAAAAGCAGAATGATATTCACCCGAAAAAATCTGATTACTCAGTCCACGGGTTTTAATCTCAATCTTCCTTACTTTCTTTATTAAATCGGTAGTTTCCAATTTTGCTGATGACGATCTTATTAGTAATACTTCATTGGGTCATGGTGAGCGAATTCGAACCCATGTGTTGGCCAAGCAGGCACGCTTCGACTTCGCTCAGCGTGACCTTACCACTAATTTCTAAGGAACCTCCACAACATTCAACACCTCATTTATCACCTGCTCAGTACTTATGTTTTCTGCTTCAGCTTCATAGGTTAAACCAATCCTGTGGCGTAAAACGTCATGCGATACAGCACGAACATCCTCAGGTATTACATATCCCCTGCGCTTTATAAAGGCAAATGCTTTAGCGGCAATAGCAAGGTTAATACTTGCGCGTGGCGAACCACCATAACTTATCAGCATGGCTAGTTTATCCAGTTTATGCTCCTTGGGAAAACGTGTAGCAAAAACAATATCCAGAATGTACTTTTCAATTTTTTCATCCATATACACTTCGCGTACTGCTGAGCGTGCAGCAACAATTTGCTGAGGAGATACAACTGAATTAATTCTTAAGTCATCATTTGATAAATTCTGACGCATGATCATTCGCTCTTCTTCTTTACCGGGATATCCGATTACCACCTTAAGCATAAAGCGATCCAGCTGAGCTTCAGGCAATGGATACGTTCCTTCCTGCTCAATAGGATTCTGGGTAGCAAGAACTAAGAAGGGCTCATCAAGCTTAAAGGTATTATCGCCAATGGTAATCTGCTTTTCCTGCATGGCTTCCAACAGTGCGCTTTGTACCTTGGCGGGAGCACGGTTAATCTCATCAGCCAGAATAAAGTTGGCAAAAATGGGACCTTTGCGCACTATGAACTCTTCCTTCTTCTGATTGTAAATCATAGTACCAACCAAATCGGCCGGCAGCAGGTCAGGTGTAAATTGCAACCGGCTGAATTTTGCATCAATGGCTGATGCAAGCGATTTAATAGCAAGAGTTTTTGCAAGACCCGGAACACCTTCCAACAGGATGTGACCGTTGCTTAGCAAACCGATAAGCAATCGCTCCACCATATACTTTTGCCCGATAATTTTTTTTCCGATTTCAAGGTTGAGTAAATCTACAAATGCACTTTCGCGCTGGATTTTCTCATTAATCTCCTTAATGTCAATCATATTTTTTATGTTGTTTATATTTCTAAAAAACGATACTCAGAACAGAATTAATAAAAGCTAATTTGAATCAGATTATTAAAAACAAAGCGCAATTTTAACATATTAGCTATGAATAAAATCCCAACAAAAGGTTAAGTCCTGTTAAAGAAATGTTAAGCGAAAGAGTGTTATAAAAGCCACTATTTACAGGGGTTTTGAGGATTGTTAGTGATTTGTTGGCGCACCTTTTTGAAGAGGATTTTCTCACCAAATCCTGTTCTAACTTAGGTGTGATTCAGATGCACAAATCAGTTGTTTTCATATTTACTTAATCGGCTTACCTTCGCCACCTCAATGAAAAACCGGGTAGCATTTCATACATTAGGATGTAAACTCAACTTTACTGAAACATCGGCCATTGGCCGCCAGTTTCGCGATAGTGGTTTTGTAAAAGTAAATTTTGAAGATGAGAGTGATGTGTATGTCATCAATACTTGTTCGGTTACAGAAAATGCAGACAAGGAATGCAGAAAGATTGTGCAAAGTGCATTGCAAAAATCACCCGATGCTTTTGTTGCCATTATTGGTTGTTACGCACAATTGAAGCCTGGTGAAATTGCTGAGATTCCGGGTGTTGATTTAGTGCTTGGCGCAAATGAAAAGTTCAACATTACCAATTACATTGAAGATTTACGCAAGAAAAAAAAAGCAATTATCAAAGCTTGTGAAATAGGTGATGTGAAAACATTTGTTGATTCGCAAAGCGAACATGAACGCACCCGAACTTTTTTGAAAGTGCAGGATGGCTGTGATTACTCTTGTTCATTTTGCACGATTCCGTTAGCACGCGGCAAGAGCAGAAGTGATACCATTGAAAATGCCGTACACCGAGCTAAAATTGCCGTTGCAGGCGGAACCAAAGAAATTATTCTTACTGGAGTTAATCTTGGCGACTTTGGAATTATGGATGTTGAAAGCGGTAAGCATGAATCAACATTTTACGATTTAGCTAAAGCATTTGATCAGATTGAAGGCTTGCAGCGTATCCGTATCTCATCTATTGAACCTAATTTATTAAGCGAAGAAATTATTGATCTTGTTGCTGCATCAAAAAAATTCATGCCGCACTTTCATATTCCCTTGCAGAGTGGTAGTGATAAATTATTAAAACTGATGCGTAGGCGCTACCTTACCATTTTATATACAAAGCGTGTGGAGTACATTAAAAATAAAATACCTAACTGTTGTATCGGTGTGGATGTGATTGTCGGATTCCCTGGTGAAACTGATGAAGATTTTCTTACAACCTATAATTACCTGAATGAGCTGGATATTTCATACCTGCACGTATTTACTTATAGCGAGCGCGATAATACTTTAGCGGCCGACATGGATAATGTGGTTCCTGTGGCCATAAGAAAAAAGCGCAATAACATGCTACGCATTTTATCTGAGAAAAAATTGCGTCATTTCTATCATCAGCACATTGGCAAAACTTATAATGTGTTATTTGAAGCCGATAATAAAAATGGTTTCATGCATGGCTTCACAGAAAATTACATCAAGGTTAAAACATCATATAATGCCGGTTTAATAAACCGGGTTGTGCCTTGTATAATGAAATCTGTTGATCAATTTGGCGAGATGGAAGTTGAACTTATTTATCCGGAAATTGGAAAACACGAAGATTCATTAATGCGGAAATCTGAAAATGTGCTGTAATACCAAATTTAAAAACTATAAATTTTAAAAAACAAAAGTGTACCCAACGTTATCAGACCTTATACAGGATATTTTCGGATTGTCACTCCCGCTTCCCATTCAAACCTTCGGGCTGATGCTGGCTATTTCATTTATCTGTGCAGCCTACACACTCTCAAAAGAATTGCAGCGCAAAGAAAATCAAGGTTTATTGAAGCCGTTAACTGTTTCTTATATCACTGGAGCGCCTGCAACTTTTTCAGATTATTTAAGTGCCGGGTTGTTTGGATTTATTATTGGCTTTAAAATAATTTACGCAGCACTTGACTATTCAGCTTTTGTTGAAAATCCTCAGCAACTGATACTTAGCCTAGAGGGCAACTGGTTTGCAGGAGTTGTACTGGCTGCCGCTATGATAGGTTACCGGTATTATGAAAGTAAAAAACAGCTATTACCCGAGCCGGTTACAAAACAGGAACAAATACATCCGTACCAGCTGATTGGCAATATCACTATGATAGCTGCAATTGCCGGAATACTTGGTGCTAAGATTTTTCATAACCTGGAAAACCTGCATGAATTTGAACGCGACCCATGGGATGCAATTTTTTCATTTAGCGGATTAACTTTTTATGGCGGGCTTATATGTGCTGCTTTTGCTGTATTATACTTCACCAATAAAAAAGGAATTCCTCCGCTGGTTATGTGTGATGCTACTGCTGCAGGTCTTATGCTTGCTTAT
Source organism: Bacteroidia bacterium (assembly GCA_044230205.1). GTDB lineage: Bacteria > Bacteroidota > Bacteroidia > AKYH767-A > OLB10 > JAEUTH01. Next base: position 27,339 of record JBGARN010000005.1, on the reverse strand, counting down.
GGTACTGGCAGGTTAGGCTGTCACCTGAGTGGTGATGGGGACTGGGGCATTGTAAATGACAACCCCAAGCCCGGATGGCTGAGTTGGGCGCCTGACTGGCTTTGGAGTTATAGTTATCCGCATAATGTAGTTGGCGAAGGTGTGCCAATTCCTGGTTGTGAGGGCAAACATTGTTTCGAATTAATTCCCCCAGTATATCCAACGCCATTTTATGAAGCCATTGTTTGCATCCTCCTGTTTTTTCTATTGTGGAGTGTCAGAAAGAAATTTACTGTGCCCGGAGTTTTTTTCTGTACCTATCTTATACTAAATGGTATTGAGCGTTATATCATAGAACATATACGTGTAAACAATGTATTGGATTTTGTTTTATTTAAAGCTACACAGGCGGAGTTTATTTCTGTAGCACTTATCATTGCAGGAATAGGAGGTATAATTTACCTGAAGATGAATAGCAAAGAAAAACCTGTTAACCTGCAACAGTAAAACAATCTTACAACTGTTTTCCAGTGTCATCTTTTTACCTGATATTAATTTCATGAACTATAAAGAACTTTGTGATCAAACCTGTGAAATAGCCCGTAAAACCGGTGCTTTTATTAAAAATGAACGCGCATGGTTCAATATGCAGGCTGTAGAATATAAAGGTGTAAATGACCTTGTAAGTTATGTTGACAAGACAGCTGAAGATCTTATTGTATCATCATTAAAGAAAATTCTTCCCGGTGCAGGATTCATTACCGAAGAGGGAACTGAAAAACGAGAGGAAAAAAAACTGCAATGGATAATTGATCCATTGGATGGAACAACCAACTTTGTTCATGGCTTACCTTGCTTTTGTGTGAGTATAGCACTGATGGAAGATGATGAAATAGTTATCGGAGTAATTTATGAGATTAACCTTGATGAATGTTTTTATGCCTTCAAAGGCGGGGCATCTTATCTTAACGGGAATGAAATAAAGGTTTCAGATGCCGATGTACTTTCAAAATCATTAATAGCAACAGGATTTCCCTATACCAAATTTGAACGCAAAAGTGCTTACATGGATGTGTTTGAATATATGATGCATAATACACATGGCCTGCGCAGGTTAGGAAGTGCAGCTGCTGATATTGCTTATGTTGCCTGCGGCCGCTTTGAAGCTTTTTATGAATATGGTCTTAAACCATGGGATGTAGCAGCCGGTGTTATCATAGTGAAAAATGCAGGCGGAATAGTTTCAGATTTTAAAGGCGGAGATAATTTTCTTTTCGGTGCTGATTTTATTGCAAGCAATAAAAATGTTTACCCTGATTTTTTAAAAGTGGTAAAGGAAAAATTTGAAAATAGATAAACACTATGTCTTCGCATGAATGGCAGATTAAATCTTGCCACGTAAAAACATTCCGGTGTGCGATGCATTGCATTTAACCAGGTCCTCTGGCTTGCCTTCAAATACAATGTAACCACCTTCATCTCCACCTTCAGGGCCAAGGTCAATTACCCAGTCAGCACATTTTATAACATCGGTATTGTGTTCGATAACTATAATACTGTTGCCCTGTTTTATTAAGGCATTAAATGCATCCATCAATTTACTGATATCATGAAAATGCAGGCTGGTAGTGGGTTCATCAAAAATAAAAAGTGTATCGCTTGCACTATTACCTAATGAAAGGTATGAAGCAAGCTTGATGCGTTGTGCTTCACCACCGCTTAAAGTGCTTGAAGACTGACCTAATCGTATATAACCCAAACCAACATCCTGTAAGGGCTGTAACTTGTTGCTGATTTTACGCTCATAGGGTTTGAATTTGTCAAGAGAATTTTTTCCATTGAAAAATTCCAATGCTTCATCAACCGTCATTTCTAAAATTTCATCAATACCTTTTTCGCGGTACCTGATGGCTAGCACTTCCTCTTTAAAACGCTTGCCATTACAAACATCACACTTAAGGTGTAAATCAGCCATAAACTGCATTTCAATGGTTACAATACCTTCACCCTGGCAGTTTTCACATCGCCCGCCTTCCACATTAAATGAAAAGTGTGATGGTTTCAGTTTTCTTGTAACAGATAACGGCAGATCAGCATAGAGCAAACGTATTTCGTCATATGCTTTAACATAGGTAACCGGATTACTTCGCGAAGTTTTTCCAATCGGGTTCTGATCAATCATCTCCACAGCTTTAATTTTTTGATAATCGCCATGCAGCTTATCATAACTTCCACTTTGCTCACCAAAACCTCCTGCTATTTTTTTTAATGCAGGGTAAAGCACTTTTTTTATCAGTGAAGTTTTACCTGATCCGCTAACGCCTGTTATCACCGTCATTATTTCAAGCGGAATTTTTACATCAAGATTTTTCAGGTTGTTTTCGCGGGCACCACTTATCCCCACATATTTTTTCCATACCCTTCGTAGAGCTGGTGTTTCAATTTTCTCTATTCCTGAAAGGTAACGTGCTGTAAGGCTTTCTTTATCGCGCAGCATTTCATTATACGAACCCTGGAACACAAGGTTACCGCCCTGGCTGCCGGCCATTGGCCCTATATCAACAAGCATATCCGCACTGCGCATTATTTCTTCGTCATGTTCAACAACTATTAAAGTGTTGCCAAGTTTCTGTAACGATTTTAAAACTTTTATCAGGCGCACTGTATCACACGGGTGAAGACCGATACTAGGTTCATCAAGAATATACATGCTTCCAACAAGTGAACTGCCTAAAGATGTTGCAAGATTGATGCGCTGCGATTCGCCTCCGGATAACGTGTTGGATAAACGATTTAAAGTAAGGTAACCTAACCCAACATCATCTAAGAATTGTAAACGGTTGGTTATTTCAGTTAACAGACGTTTTGCTATTGCTGCATCCTGGCTGTCCAGCCGAAGATTTCTAAAATGTTCAAGACTTCGCTTAACAGGCATCAGAACAATATCTGTAATAGATAGTTCACCTACTTTTACATAGTTGGCATCTGGACGCAGGCGCGAACCTTTGCAATCGGGGCAAACCGTTTTACCACGATAACGCGATAGCATTACACGATATTGAATTTTGTAATTCTGTGATTCAATATCAGCAAAAAAATCATTCAGACCTCTGAAATATTCATTGCCTGTCCACAGAAGTTGTTTATGATAGGAAGTTAATTCATAAAACGGTTTATGAATAGGGAAATCAAACCGGTAAGCATTTTTAACCAGCTCCTTATTCCATTCACTCATTTTTTCACCACGCCAGCAGGCAATTGCGCCTTCGTAAACTGAAAGACTTTTATCAGGCACTACAAGGTCAGGATCAATGCCAATTACAGAACCAAATCCTTCGCAGCGTTTACATGCTCCATAGGGATTATTAAATGAAAACAGGTTAACTGATGGCTCCTCAAACGAAATTCCATCTGCTTCGAAACGGCTTGAAAACTGTTTTACAGATGAACTATTTTCATCATTAATCACCGATACCAGGCAGATGCCATTACCCTCGCTGAATGCTATCTGCACTGAATCGGCTATCCTGGCAATTGCTTCATCACTTGGCTCATCCACTATTAAACGATCAACAAGTATGTTGGCATTCAGCTCTTCAGTTGCATTCTTCTTTTCTTTGACTTTACTTTTTAAAGATGGTGAAGCCTGAGTTTTGGCAGATTTCTTTGCTGATTTTTTATTGCTTTCAGGCACAGCATTGTTATCGCTTTGGCTAAGCACATCTTCAATTTTTTTTATCTCACCATTCAGTTCAATCCGCGTAAAACCTTTTTGAATTAAAACCTGTAACTCATCGTTAACTGAGCGCAGGTGATGTATCAGCAATGGTGTAAAGAGCATTACTTTAGACTGGCGTGGCAAAGACATTATATAATCAACCACATCGGACACTGTATGCTTTTTTATCAATTGCCCGCTTACCGGTGAATAAGTTTTACCAATACGTGCATAAAGTAATTTAAGGTAATCATAAATCTCCGTTGAAGTTCCGACCGTGCTTCGCGGATTGCGGGTATTAACTTTTTGTTCAATAGCAATAGCCGGTGAAATTCCTTTGATATACTCAACCTCCGGTTTATCCATTTTGCCCATAAACTGTCGGGCATAAGCTGAAAGACTTTCTACATAACGTCTCTGGCCCTCAGCATACAGCGTGTCAAATGCAAGCGATGATTTGCCACTACCACTAACTCCGGTTACAACAATAAACCTGTTCCGCGGCAACACTACATCAATATGCTTCAGGTTGTTTACTGCGGCATTCTTTATTATTATGTTTTGCTTACTATCTATAGCAGACAAATCGGTTTTTATTTTCATTGTTGCAAAAAAATTCGGATGGCAAATCTAGAATTTTAAGACTGTAAATTATTGAATAATAATTTCTCCTGCCGTATTAACATGCTATTAATTCAGCTTTAAACAGATATCGATAATGTTTATCCAACCATTTATCCCGTAAAAAAGCCAAATGACCTATGGCAACCATAACGGTGCGAGAAAAGGTATTACAATTAGGAAATAGGTAATTTGAATCTGCTTTATCATAATTAAAAAACGGCCACCAAAATAGTGACCGTTTTGAATAGTTATTTATATGGAAATCAATTGTGGGATTTCAACTTTACCGAAATTTATTGAACAACCACCCTTATTGTTTTACGCTTTTCGCCTGCAGTAATATCAAAATAATACAATCCCTTGCCATAACGATCAAGTTCAAAATAATTTTCGGGTTCAGAACTCTTAAATTCCATAAGCTTCAAGCCAATTGAATTATATAAAATGATATTAGCAACAGGACAGTCAATACAATTTAAAGTTAACTTCACTCTTCCTATAGTAGGATTAGGATTTATTAACACATCCAGATCATTAGTATAGGTGGTCAATACCTGCTTTGGTCCAGGTTGAGTAATAGTTACAGAAGCAGATTTAGTGCATCCGTTAATATCTGTTACAGTAACTGTATAAATACCAGCTGTTAATCCAGTAATTGTTTTTGTTGTTTTAGGTGGAACAGTATTCCATAAATAACTAAATGGAGAAACGCCTCCACTAACATTGGCTGTAGCTGTACCGTTATTACCTCCGGGAACAGTAACATTAGTTTTTGCAATTGCAATCGCAATTGCTACAGGTTCAGTAATACTAATATTAACCCCTTTTAAGCATCCCTTGCTATCCGTAATAGTTACTGTATAATTTCCCTTCTTTAAACCTATAACAGAAGCAGTAGATTTAGGAGGTGCTGTATTCCATGAATAGCTATATCCAGGAGTTCCGCCTGAAACGCTAACACTTGCTGTACCATTGGTACCACCAAAGCATGACACATTGGTTGAAGTATAAGTTGCTACAATAGCTGTAGGCTGAGTAACGGTTCCTGAGAACTGGCTTGTACATCCTTTACTGTCAGTAACGGTAACCATATAGTTTCCGGCTGCAAGCACGTTTATCCGATCCTTGGTAGTAGCCCCCCCTGTCCATAAGTAATTGAATGGCGGGCTACCTCCTGAGAGTGAGATATTAATTGAACCATTTGTTCCACCAAAACAATTAACATTTGTTATAACTCCCGTAACTACCAGTGCAGCAGGTTGAGTAAGGCTCACAGAGCCTGTTTTTGTACAGCCATTGGCATCACTAACAGTTACTGTATAAACCCCTGCCGCCAATCCGGTAACATTTGCAGTTGTTGACACAGGAACGGTATTCCAGCTATATGCATATGGAGGAACACCACCTGAAGCGACAACTGAAGCAGTACCACTATTATTTCCAAAACAATTAAGATTGGTTTTTGTAACAGTTGCGTTTAACAATGGTGGTTGTGTTAACGTAATTAGATTGGAATTGGTACATCCACCATTACTAACTGTTACAATATAGGTTCCAGAACTTAAACCCGTAAGGTTCTGTGTTGTAGCTCCATTGCTCCAGTTATAGGTAAATGGCCCTGTACTTCCTCCTACCGATAAATTGATGCTTCCATCATTTCCACCCCTGCACCTTATATTATACCCGCCAGCATAAACCGGACTTGAAAGTGTAAGAATTAACCCGGTGCTGGTAGGTAAAACAAGTGTATCTATTATGCTACAGCCACTAATATCTGAAATTATAACTATGCTGGAATAATTATGTGATAAGCCGGTAGCCGTTGCAGTTGTCTGCACCGGGATAGTCTGCCATGCATAACTATATGAAGTACCTCCGGTCGCCACTACTGTTGCTATACCATTATTAAAGCCGCAACTTGGTAACTGTACTACCTGGTTTGTATAGCCTAATGTACAAATAAGATTGATTGTATGAACCAGGGTTGTTGTGCATCCATGTGCATCAGTAACAACAACGGTATAGGTACCCACGCTTAAAGCACTAATATTCTGAGTAGTGCTGCCATTACTCCAATTGTAGGTATATGGTGCCGTACCGCCCACGGCAGCAATATCAATACTGCCACCGTTAGGTGCAGCTGATGTAGGATTAACAGTGGATAATAATGCTAAAGTGAGGTTTGAGGGCTCATTAATTGTTACGGATTGTGAAACAGTACACCCATTGTCATCTGTCATTGTTACTTCGTAATTGCCGACAGGCAACGAATTAATCGTTGCATCAGTTGAACCAGTTGACCATAAGTAGTTATAAGGTGGTACACCACCGGTTGACAAAGCACTTATTGATCCATTATCAGACTTGTAGCAACTATTGTCAGTCGTTAGGCATGATAGTAATAACTGTGGTGGCTGGTTAATCGTATAAGTTTCTGTTGCCATACAATTGTTACCATCTGTAACAATAAGTGTATAATTACCAGCAAGCAATCCCGAAACAGGATTTGTACTTGAACCTCCTGACCAGTTATACGCATAAGGAGCCACACCTCCATTGACTATAACATCAATAGCACCGGTGCCACCAAAACAAAGAACATGAGTTATAGTTTCATTTAATTGCAACGCTGCCGGTTCAAGAATTGTTACATCTACTAAAGCCGAGCAACCATTGTTATCAGTAATTGTACAGGTATATAATCCTGCTGGTAATGACGCTAAATCTTCGGTTGAATGACCGCTACTCCAGTTATAATTATATGGCTGGGTACCACCGTTAATTGCAAGGTCAATAGAGCCGGTATTAAATCCATTGCAAAGCACATCGGTCTTGCTATATGTTGCGTACAGTAATGCTGGTTCGGTAATAATTGCTGAACAACTTAATGAACAGCCATGGCTATCTGTAACAGTTACCGTATATGTACCATCACTTAAACCTGAAAGTGTTGATGTACTTTCACTATTCGACCACAAATAACTATAAGCAGGTGATCCACCTGTTACTGAAACATTTAATGTCCCATTATCAGAGTTAAAGCAAGTGTTTGGTGTTGAGGAGCAATTAACCTGCAACAAAGGCGGTTCTGTAATTGAATACGTATCCGAAATGGTGCAGCCATTAGCATCGGTAACAGTTAATGTATAAACTCCTGCAACAATGCCATTGTTTAATTGAACCGTACTTCCATTTGACCAATTGTAGGTATAAGGACCTGTACCTCCGATAACAGTAACATCAATTGCACCTGTTATTCCACCGTTACAAAGCACATGAGAGAGTGTGGCATTTAAGGATATAGCTGAAGGTTCTGTAATTGATAAATTTATTGTGGAAGAACAATTCCTGGCATCTGATATTGCACAGGTATAGGTTCCCGCAGGTAAGTTGCTGATATCCTGTAAGGAAGCTCCATTACTCCATAAATAGGTGTAAGGTGCTGTACCTCCTGTAACTTCAATATCAAGTGCACCGGTTGAATTTCCATGACACAACACATCTGTATGGTTTATGGTATTTTCGAAACTGCTTAACGGCCCGGCAGGCTGTCCTACAATAACACTGTCTATTACCTGGCAATAAGGATTAGTAAGACTGTCCTGGTGATCTGTAATAACGATTGTATAAATCCCTGCAGGAACATTAGAAAGTGTATCTGCAGTGTATGTATTAGTTACATCACGCAGCAAAACATTAAACTGATTATACCACTGCCATCTGTAGCGAGGTGTGCCACCAAAAATAATTTCTGCAATTGCCCTGCCTGAACTATTGCTGAAGCAATCAACACTATCCGAGTGCATGACTAATTGCGGAGCTTGTTCAGAATTAAAACTGATATAAGAAGTGTCAGAGAATGAACTACAACTGTTATAAGCTGCAGGCAATACAACCTGAACATAAAATGCATCAGTATTACTTGCATTAAAGAAAACACTGTCAAATCCGGTTTGATATAACACTGCCCCTGCACCGAAAAAATTAAATATTGTTCCAGACGGAAATCCCCAGGAAAAAATTCCAGCGTCTTTAACATGCATAAAAATTCCGGAATGATTGGAACACAGTGATGAATCACCTTCCAATAAATAAGGTTGAGCGTGCGGCAACATACTCAGATTTGATGTAAGCGATTGATTACATCCCGTAGAAAGATTGGTAACCAATACTGAGTAAACTGTATTTGTTGCAGGACTAGCAATGACCGTAGATGCTGTTGTTGAGTTAAGCCCTGATGCAGGTGACCATGCATAGGAAAAAGCACCATTATAGGTAAACTCAATACTCCAACCGCCAGCAATGTTGCCTGCATCGCCTGAAGCATCATCAAAAACGAACAATTTCCACGTTCCATTCGGATTACCTGAAAATGCCGCTAAAGTTGAATTACCACTAACCGAGCCTGGACCCGGAGCAGGGTAATTATCAGCTGTTGCATCGTTTGATGCACTGTAAGTACCTGTTAAATTCTGATTACCATCACTCATTGCAGGGAATCCATCCTTAAACGTATAACTTACATTTACAATATCAGTACCTCCGCCCATATCAGACATTAAGGTAACTGCCTGCCCCGTTGGTGATACTAATACAATATCAATATCATCAGGAAAAGTATGTGATATGGACTTTAGTTGAACTGACCTTACAACAGCATTAGCCGGTATCCCAGATACCGATAAATTTGATGGGTATGGCGATGCAATACCATTATCATTAATTGTAACTATGTTGTTATTCAAATACTCTGAAGAAGTAGTATCTGATGCAGTTAAATTTATGGAAGTGCCGTTGCAAATGGATGCATTTGCGGGATTAATACTTGCAACTGAAGCTTGAAAAGTCGATAAATTTATGGTTGCTGTATGGGTGCATCCATTTGCATCACTTGCTTGTACTGTATAAATAATGTTGGATGCAACATTCTGTGCAACCGGATTGCTTATAACAGTCGAACTAAGGTAAGTTGAAGGAGTCCAGGTATAACTGAACAATCCTCCTGTTGGTTGAAATCTCCATGCTTCAGGTGTTGCAATAGTCCAGTTACCATTGTTATACCTTCCTGGCGGTGCAATAAATGAACTGCCAGTACTATTTTTTAAAGCTAATGTGGTCACACTTGCAATAGGAATAAGTGCATTGGTAACAGTTTGCACGTGTACATCAATCAAATTACTACTTTCATAAAGCTGTATTTGAAAAGTAGCATTACCGTTACTTGTTAATATAACATCATCAAAAGGAACTGCATTAAATTGAATAACGAACACCCTGTTAGGTGCAGTACCGCTAGTCCAGTATCTTATGGTTCCACCTGCACCAGGATCAAGATCAGCCCAAACACCTGCAATTATATTATTTGGATTTGCTGCATTGGGTAAAGTCTGGCCATTAACACCGGTTGAAACTGAACTAGCTTCAAACTGAATAAACCCATTAGAGCATATGAATAATTGCGAAACATTTTTTCCATAATAACTAAAGCTGAAAGGCAAGCTTACCGCACCAGACATTGCATCGTTAGCAAGTGAAACATTTGTGAATGTACCCTGCGCAATAAATCCGAAAGGTATTTGCGATACTGCATATGAATTGGTGTTTGCTGCTGTCACCGATAAATTTACACTACCATTGGTACATACACTTACTGGTGAACTAATTTGTGAAAATCCAATTACTGGTGATACATTTATGGTTACTGATGAAGTAGAAGTACAGCCATCAACCGATGTTCCGGTTACGGTATAAGTTGTAGTTGATGTTGGGGATGCAGTAACTGAAGCAGTATTGGTGGCATTAAGGCCGATTGATGGTGTCCATGCATAAATATTGGCGCCATTAGCAGAAGCAACCACACTACCTGAATTGCAAATTACCCCATTAACCGGAAGTGTGGTGACTGATACCGCAGGAATATTATTTACCTGCAGGCTAACTGTGGCTGATGCAGTGTTACCGCAGGCATCACTAACACTTACTGTATATGTAGTTGTTGCAGTTGGGTTAGTAATAACCGGATTGGCCACTGTAGTTGAACTCAGGTAGGTTGCGGGAGACCAAGAAATATTGAATGGTGCTGTACCATTCGTTATGGAAGCATTAAGACTGGAATTAACGCCCGAGCACACTGCTGCCGGTGAAGCAACCGGATTAACGGAAACAGGAGTGCTTACATTGATCACTGCCGGAGTTCGTGTTGAATTACAACCCAGTAATGATGCCTGAGCATAAAAGGTGTAATTGCCCGGTGTCGTATTACTGTATGCTACCGGAACTGTAGGAGCACCATTAGCAGGCGAATAACTTAAAGATGTTGATAAACTAGACCCGCCAGTAGAAACAGGATACCAGTTAAAAAGCGGATTGCCGGTTACGGTTGCATTGAGGGTAGCTGTTCCACCATTACAAATTGATGCTCCTGTAGTTGTTGGTGCAACAGGGCTTGGTAATGCCTGTACCTGGAAATTATCTACCCGCCATGTTGGGCTGGCCAAATTTAAAGCTCCATTAGTTGCAGTAATACGAATTGTCAGCGATGTTGATGGATTATCAGCTCCAACAGGAAGTGTTGCTGTTACACCAGTATAAGTTGTAGTTACAGTTGATGTTGATCCGGTAAAACTTTGGAATGCTCCTCCATTTTTACTATAACTAAAAGTTAATGTAAGGTTAGCTGAAAAAGTAGGATTGGTTCTTTGTGTTTGAAAATATATACCAAATGTTTTATACAAAGGCATATTGGATCCGTTAATTACAAAGTCCATTGAAGCGCTACCGCCAAAACTGCCAACTGTAGCCTGTACACTGCCTCCAGCAGTTGCATTGTTAAAAATAGCGCCCGCAGCAGTTGCAACGCCATTACCACTGTTAAATGTTGCAGTTGTTGATGCAGCAAGCCCTGAACCAGAAGTAATGGTTGCAGCGGCATTTCCGTTCATAGGGAAATTTATTAGTCCCTGAGAAACACATTGCGCATTTAATTCATAATTAAATGCACATACTAATAAGAAGCTCATTAAAAGAATCAATGACTTCCTGATTGGATTTTTAGCAGCTAAATTTTTTAGTTGATAATTAAAATTGGATAATGCCTGGATATGTGCATCTCCTTTAATTTGGGTTTGAATGGGATTTTGCATTGTATTATAGTTGTTTAGAAAGAACGACTTAAATACAACCGATCAGATTCAACTAGTACTACTCCCTATAATAATGACAAGGTGAAATAGATTTAAATCTGGTTAGGTATCGATTGTAATGAGTAAGGTGTAGAAATTTACCTCAAAAATAAGCCATAATACACATGTATCAAAATATTTAACCATGTTTTTTAACTCTTTATCCTAAGAAAACGTCTAGGGTCTAAAAAAAATCCCGGCTGATAAAGCCGGGATTCTTGTTAGGACAGGATTCCATACCTGTCAGTATTTTGAAATTATTTATTGAATAACTACCCGGATAACTTTTGCATGTTCAGAGGTGCGAACATTCAGCATGTAAACACCTTTTGGAAGATGACCAAAGTTATTATTTACCTCATTGTTGCCAATAGTAATTCCAATTTCAGTACTCCAAACCTTACGGCCTGAAAGATCAGTCAGCTGAAGTTTCATTAATTCTTCCTTATCTGAACTGAACGCAAGGTTAAGAATTCCATCTGTTGGATTTGGATATGCGTTTATATTCCAAACCTCTGCAGAGCTAGCAATAACTCTTGTATTACCAAACGGACAACTTAACAAGCCGGAATTAACAGCAGTACCTCCGAGGTATGCGAGGTTAATTACTTCCGCAGCATCAGCCCAAACTGCATGCGTTGCACTTGGTGATGCAGTACATCCGCCTAAACGCTTATTAGCTTCATTCATAAATGCTGTTACAGTCATTCCGTTAAATATGCTTGTTGCACCTGTCATTCCGGTAATAATAGCGTTACCTAATGAAACCGTAGTTAATGGTGCAAAATTCGGATCCTGTGCATCGAATGAAACATTCAATTTCAATGCTACCAACTGTGCAGCCAGTTTGTTCTGGTAAGTACCTCCTGAAGGATTATTCAGGTTTGCAGGTAATGCAGAACTTGTAGTATTCGGCTGACCTATCAGGAAGTTTCTCACTGCTGTAGCATTGGTCAGTGTAAGTGTTTTTGAACCAACACATGGACCACCACCTACAACTAATCCAGCCGGGAATGTTCCAACAAAATGATTGGTGAGGTATTGACCTGACTGATTAGGATTACCATTAGCTGTTGCAGCCCAGGTTACAATACTTTCTGTTCTCCATGGACGTGTAACAGGATTACAAAGGTAATTCGGATCAACTACTGATATAACACCTGTAGCAACACAACCGCTTGCATCTGTTACAGTTACCTGGTAATTACCTGCTGATAAACCAGTAATACTTGAAGTAGTCTGGGCAGGTACAGTATTCCAGGAATACAAGAATGGAGCTGTTCCACCGCTTACTGAAACACTTGCAGTACCATCAGATCCTCCAGGTGTAGTAACATCGGTCTTACTCATTGTTAATGTCATTCCTGCCGGAGCAACAATAGTAACTGAGCTGTTTCCTGAACAACCATTTGCATCTGTTACTGTTACGCTGTAATTACCTGCTGCAAGGTTACTGATGCAACTTGTTATTGCACCTGTATTCCAAAGATAAGTGTAAGGCTGTGCTCCACCGGTAGCACCTGCACAAGCACTACCGTTACCTCCACCGTTGCAGGTAGGATTAGTGCTGCTCATGGTAACCTGAATCGGATTCGGGTTGGCAAGAATTACACACAATGTTATACTGCAGCCATTAGCATCAGTAACTGTAATTGTATTTGCACCTGCTCCGATTCCTGAAAGATCTTCAGTTGTCTGACCACCTGACCATTGATACGTAAATGGTGCAGTGCCTCCGGTAATGGTAACATCAATTGAACCATTGCTGCTGCCATAACAATTCGGATTAACCTGGGTAGCTGTTATTGCAAGTCCTGTTGCAGGCTGAGTAATAGTTACTGCTGCTGTTTGAGTACAGCCATTAGCATCGCTTACAGTAACCACGTAGTTTCCTGCAGCAAGTCCTGTCGCTGTAGCATTAGTCTGCACAGGTATTGTGTTCCAGCTATAACCGTATGGCGCTACGCCTCCGCTGGCTATAGCTGTTGCAGTTCCGTTGGTGCCGGCATAGCAGCTTACATCAGTTTGAGCAGTAACCACTGCCAGGGCAGTAGCTTCAGTCAATGTAATTGATGCACTGCTTGTGCAGATTCCGTTGCTAACTGTTACTGTATAGGTTCCTGCTGTAACACCGATGATATCCTCAGTAGTTGCAGCATTACTCCACAGGTAAGTGAATGGTCCTGTACCGGCAACAGTAAGATTTACTGATCCATCGCTACCACCGTTACAACGGATATTGACACCTCCTGCATAAACAGGGCTGTTAAGATTCATAGTAAAGCTGCTGCCTGATCCAACTTTTACGCATACAGTTATTGAACAACCGTTAGCATCGGTGATAGTTACAAAGTTATTACCGGCTGGTAATCCGGTTGCCGTTTGGGTAGTTTGAACCGGCACTGTGTTCCATGCATAACTATATGGAGGTGTACCACCGGTTACATCTACAGTTCCTGTTCCATTGCTTTGACCGCAAATAGCATCAGAAGCACTGGTTGAAATTGTATCAAGTGGCAGTGGCTCATTGATTACTACTGGCGTTACAGAAATACAACCATTGGCATCAGTTACTGTAATAGTATAAGTGCCACCAGAGAGATTATTGATGCAATTTACATTGCCACCATTACTCCACTGGTAACTATAAGGCTGAACTCCTCCTGATACAGCAACACAGGCAGATCCATCTCCATTGCCGCTGCAGGTTACATCCAATGATGTAATTGAAGCAAGTAGTTCAGCAGGCTCGCTGATAGCAGCAGAATCAGTTGATGTACAACCGGCAGCATCAGTAATAAGAACAGTATATACTCCTGCCACATCAGAAATTGATGAAGTGGTAGCGCCATTGCTCCAGGCATATGAATAAGGAGGTGTTCCGCCACTTAAACCAAATATGCTGATTGTTCCATTTCCACCATTACAGCTGGCAGGTGTACCCACCAATGTATAGGCCATTAATCCGGCTTCATATACTGTTGCATCACACTGGGTTGAACATCCGTTAGCATCCGTAACCACTACTGTATAGGTTCCTGCGGCAAGATTAGTTGCAATTGCATTGGATTGTGCAGGTACAGTGCTCCAGTTATAAGTAAATGGTGCTGTGCCGCCAAATACATTTACAACAGCACTTCCGTTGGTTTGTCCGCAAGTAGCATAGGTAGTGCTTGTATTGCAACTTAGCGGATTCGGCTGATAAATACTGATTGAGCCTGAAGTAGAACAACCTGCAGAATCAGTAATTGTAAAGTTATACGTGCCGGTACTTAATCCGGTAGCGGTAGCTGTGGTTTGACCATTATCCCACAGGTAGATATAAGGCTCGCCAACAGTGTAAGGCGTACCTCCGAATGCGGACAAGATTGCTGAACCTGTTCCAGCACCAGAACAATTAATATTTAACTGCTCAACCGTATAAGCCAATGGATCAGGCTCAATAATATCAATTGTACATACACTGGTACAACCTGATATATCTGTTACCGTTACTTCATAGGTTCCTGCCGACAGGCCTGTGGCCAGGGCTGTGGTTTGCAATGGTGCAGTATTCCATGAGTAGGTATAAGAACCGGTTCCGCCTGTAGCTGTTACAGATGCACTACCGTTATTATATCCTGTACATGTAGGGTTAACAGCTGTTATTGCACAAATAATCGGGTCATTTGCATTAATTACAATCGTTGATGATAGAGGACCGCAACCATTGGCATCATTAACAGTAACGGTATAGGTTCCCGGTGCAAGACCTGAAACGCTTGCAGTAGTCTCACCATCACTCCATAAGTAAGTGTATGGCTGAGTACCACCTGAAACAACTGCCGTTGCACTGCCATTGCTGTTACCACATGAAGTATTGCTTGTACTGAAACTCATGCTGAACACATCCGGCTCAGTAATTACTACTGTCGAAGTAGAAGTACATCCGTTATCATCTGTAACTGTTACAGTATATGTGCCTGCAACATCGCTGATGCTATTAAGCACACCACCATTACTCCATAAGTAAGTATAAGGTGCTGTTCCGCCTGACGCAATTACAGTTGCTGAACCATTGCCACCAAAGCATAACGCTCCGGTTGAATTGGTTGCACCAATTAGTGCATTTGGCTGAGTTACTGTTACGGGTTGTGATACAGAACATCCGTTGGCATCTGTAACTGTAACATAATAGGTACCTGCGCCTACAACAGCTGAAGCAGTTGTATTAAGAGCATCCTGGCTCCATCCATAAGTATAAGGAGCAGTTCCGCCTGAAGGTGCCACAGTAATTGTGGTTGTTCCACCATTACAAGTAATTGGTGCAAATGAAGGATTTACACTAATGCTGCCGGCTTGAAGAATTGTATACGATTGTGTAGCAGTGCATCCTTTGTAATCAGTAACCGTTACTGTATAGGTACCGGCACTCAGGCCAGTGGCCGTAGCAGTTATCTGCAAATCGCTCCACTGGTAGAAGTAAGGAGCAGTGCCGCCAGTAACAGTAGCAGTAGCTGATCCAGTAGCTGTTCCATTACATGCTGCATTCACCTGTGATGCCGTAATTACCAATACAGCAGGCTCACTTACTATGGCTGTACGGGTTATTGTACATCCATTAGCATCAGTAATGGTTACCGTATAAGTACCGGCAGCAAGTCCTGTAGCAACCTGGTTAGTTTGCACAGGTGCTGAATCCCATGAATAACTATATGGCATTGTTCCTCCTGCTACTACTACCTGGGCTGTTCCATTTGCACCACCATTGCAGCTTACATTTGTTGAAATGGTATTGGCAATAAGAGCAGCAGGCTCATTTATCTGAACAGTAGTACTTGCTGTACATCCGTTATTATCAGTTACCGTTACTACATAGGTTCCTGCTGTTAATCCTGTAAATAAGCCAGTGTTGTTCACTGAAAGATCCAATATATAAGTATACGGACCATTACCACCGTTAGCTGTTGCAGTAACTGTTCCATCAGCACCACCATTACAGCTTACATCAGTTGATACTGCATCAACACTGAAGGCTATAGGTTCAAGTATGGTTACTGATGTAAGTGCCTGGCATCCGTTAGCATCTGTTACAGTTACAACATAAGATCCTGCTGCCAGGTTAATTGCAATATCAGTAGTTTGTCCGTCACTCCATAAGTAAGAATATGGAGGTGTTCCGCCTGTTGCAATTACGGTTGCCGAACCGGTTGAACCTCCATTACATGAAATATTAGCTTGTGTAGTGCTAATTGCAATTGGTGCCTGAGGCTCACCCAGTGTTACTGATGAAGTTGCTGTGCAACCATTAATATCAGACACTGTAACTGTATAGGTTCCGGCAGTAAGTCCGGTAGCAGTTTGGGTACCTTGTACAGGTGTAGTGCTCCAGGCAAATGTATATGGAGGAGTTCCTCCGCTTACATTACCTGCTGTAGCGGTTCCGTTATTGCCACCAAAGCAGCTGATATCGGTTCCTGTAGCAGGATCCATTACCAGTGAAGAAGGCTCGCTGATCACTATGCCGGTAACAGCAGCAGTACATCCTGAAGCATCAGCAACTGTTACATCATAGGTGCCGGAGGTTAACCCGGTAAATATGCCTGTTCCATTGCTAACAGCGCCTGGATTAAGCGTGTAAGTATAACCACCTGTTCCACCTACAGCTATTGCGGTTATTGTTGCTGTGCTTGCACCGTTACAGGTAAGATTTGTATTGCTTGCAGTAAGTGTTACAGCTGATGGTTCGGTTACCGTTACACTTGCAGTTGCAGTGCAACCATTAGCATCGGTAACAGTTACCGTATAGGCTCCGGCAGCAAGGCCACTAACAGATGAGGTAGTAGCACCGGCACCGGTATTCCATAAGTAGGTATATGGAGCGGTTCCACCAGATGCAGTTACATCTGCAGTTCCGTCATTACCTCCGTTGCAGGTAACATTTGTATTTGTAGCCAGTGCTGATAAAGCAGCAGGCTGTGTAATGGTAAAGGTGCATGAAGTTGTACAACCCAATGCATCTGTTATCACCACTGTATAAGTGCCAGCTGGAACATTACTTACGTTTGCTGTAGTAGCAACCGGATTGGTATTCCACAGGTAACTATATGGAGCAGTACCACCGCTAACGCTAACACAAAGGTTACCATTGCTGGCTCCAAAACATGTTGCATTATTAGTGCATGCCGCATTAGCCGAGCATACCAGTGAACCTGCCTGTGTAATAGTTACAGATGCGGAAGCAGTACAACCGCGCGAATCTGTTACTACAACAGTATAGGTTCCTGCAGCTAGCTTATTTATAGTCTTAGTAGTTTTACCATTACTCCACAGGTAAGTATATCCTCCTACTCCACCGGTAACATTGGCTACCGCTTTACCGGTTGCAGCACCATTACAATTGGCATTGGTAGGGGTAATACTTACAATAATCTGTTTTGGCTGAGTAATAATGATGTTGGCCAGTTTTACACAACCTTTAGAGTCGGTGATTAACACTGAATATGCACCGGCTGTAACGCCTGAGATATCCTCAGTGGTTGCACCATTCGACCACAGGTAGCTGTAAGGTGGCGTACCGCCAGTAACAGTTATATCAACAGCTCCATTTGATGCACCGAAGCATGTAGGCTTGGTTACAACATATAGGGCGTTGATCTTTGGTGGCTGTGTAATTGTTACAGTTTTCGATCTTGTACAACCATTGGCATCGGTAACGGTTACTGTATATTGTCCTGCTGCAAGAGCGGTAATATAACCTGTTGTCATACCATTACTCCATAAGTAACTGTATGGTGCTGTGCCGCCATTAGCTGTTGCATTAATAGTACCGTCTACACCTCCGTTACAACTTACATTTGTTTTTGTAGTCGGAATAGTTAATACTGGTGGCTGAGTTATAGTTACTGTATTAGATGCTGAACATCCGTTAGCATCTGTAACTACCACTGTATAACTACCAACACCTAAACCTGTTGCAATTGCAGTTGTCTGTCCAGGAATAGTATTCCAGGCATATGAATAAGGTGGTACACCACCGGTAACCACTGCGGTTGCAGTTCCATCGTTATTTCCGTTACAACTTACGTTACCCGGATTAATATTAACCACTAATTGTGCTGGCTCAGATACAACTGCTGTTCCTACTTTAACACAACCATTTGCATCAGTAATAGTAACCTCATAAGTACCAGCAGTTAATCCGCTGATGGTTTGCGTTGTTGCCAGTACACCTGATACTGAAGGAAGAATCCTGATCCAGCTGTAGCTGTATGGAGGTGTTCCGCCAATAGGCTGTGCTGTAATACTTCCGTTACTTCCTCCGAAACAGCTAACGTTATTCACATTGGCATTACAGATACAGGTAAGCTCAGCAGGCTGATTTACTGTAACCACTATAGTTGCCGAACAACCAGCAGCATCAGTTACTGTAAGTGTATAATTGCCGGCCATCAGGTTACTGATAGTTTCGGTAGTTTCACCATTGCTCCAGAAATAAGTATATCCCGGAACTCCACCAGTTACATTAACTGTAATTGAACCATTGGCTCCTCCATTACAACTAACATTGGTTACAGTTGATGTGGCCACAATTGCAGGTGACTCTGTAATAACAAATGTTTGTGTTAATACACATCCGTTGGCATCGGTTATGGTAACAGTGTAACTGCCAGCTGTCAATCCTGTAATACCCAATTCATTGGTGCTGCCGTTACTCCACAGAACGCTATACGGTGCTGTTCCACCGGTAATAAAGGTTGAAATAGAACCATCATTACCTCCATTACAAGTTACGTTAACAACCGATTCATTTGTAGCAATTGGATCAGGCTGCAGAATTGTAACATCCAGGGTACTGAAGCAACCAGTTGAATCACCAACTATCACTGTGTAAGTACCTGCTGCAAGTCCTGTTGCTGTATTCGTAGTTTGTGCAGGAACTGTATTCCATAAATAAGTATACCCGCCTGCTCCACCGCTTACGGTAACTAAAGCTGAACCATCCGACAATCCATTACATGTTACATCAACCTGTGATGAAGTAATTACGATTTCTGTTGGTGAACCTACAATCACTGTTACGTTTATTACACAACCATTCGCATCGGTAACAGTTACCGCATAGGTTCCTTGTGATAACCCTGTTGCAGTAGCTGTTGTCTGACCATTGCTCCATAGATAAGTGTATCCGGCTGTTCCGCCTGTAGCAACAATTGTAGCTTCTCCATCGGCCGCTGTATAGCAACTTGCATTGGTAACCGACTGTGTAACGTAGAAGCTATCAGGTTGCAATATTTGTGTTACCACATTCTTAACGCAGCCCGTAGAATCCGTTATGGTTATTGTATAAGTACCGGCAGGTAAATTACCTTGCGATGAAGTAGTAACAGTTGCACTGTTACTCCACTGATAAGTATAAGGCGGATTTCCACCAAATGGGAACACGCTGATAGTTCCTGTTGACTGCCCATAACAAGTAACATTGATTACTGAATGGGTTGCATCCAATAATGGAGGCTCAGATATCAAGAAACTCATTATTGTATCGCAGCCAGGAATTCCTGATGCATCTGTTATGATAACAGTGTGCACTCCCGGTGCAAGATTAAATCCTGTTAGTGTGGTATTTCCATTATCCCACAGATAGCTGTAAGGACCAACACCACCAGATACATAAACTGTTGCTGTACCATCGGCACCGCCATGACAACTTACATTAGTCTGTACTTGTCCTACTATCAATTGAGGATTCTGATTAACTACAACTGTAAACTCAAAAGTACAGCCATGGAAATCAGTAACCAGCACTGTGTAATTATCAGCAACTAAACCGCTAAGATCTTGCGTTGTTTCGGCATTACTCCAGAAATAAGTATAAGGAGCTGTACCACCGGTTACAGTAATGTCAATTGCTCCGGTTGCATAACCGTAACACTGAACATCAGTAACAGCTGCTGTAACATCAATTTGTGCAGGATTAATTAAATCTACCGTTGCAGTTCCTGTACAGCCATACTGATCAGTAACTGTTACAGTATAAATATCACCAGGTAAACCGGTAACTGTTTGTGTATTTCCAACATTCACAGATAAACTATTTGTCCATGAATAACTGTTAACACCATTACCACCAGATGAAACTACCGTAACTGAACCATCAGCAACGTTGAAACAACTTACACTGTCAACCACTGAAGCAGTTGCTGCAATTGCATCAGGCTGCAATACATCAATAGATGCTGTTGCAGTACATCCGTTTGCATCGGTAATTGTTACCGTATAATTTCCGGCAGCTAAGCCAGTGAATATTCCGGTACCGTTAGTAGTTATTCCTAAAGAATACTGGTAAGGTGCAGTACCTAATGAACCTGACGCTGTTATAACACCATCGCTTCCACCATTACAGTTAACACTGTCCTGAGATAAGCTAACTGAAGGTGCTTCATTAACCGTTACAGTAATCAAACTGCGAGGGCTTTCACATCCCGGTCCCGGATCCTGGCTTACATAATAAGTAGTAACACCTGTTACTGCTGTATTAATAACCGGTGCCGAAGGTGAGCCTGTTCCGCCTGTTTGAGCGGCATACCAGGTTAAGTTAGTACCGGTAACATAAGAAGTTAAGTCAGGTGCTGGTGCACTGTTCTGACATACCACTACATTACTGCTAACAGCAGGAGGTGCAGGGTAAGAACATACATTTCCTATTGTAAATATTTGGCCTAATGCATCCTGGATAGTTATTGTCCATGGCATACCATCAACAATTTTGAAGGTGATGAATGCGCTATCAGGATTAATAGTTGGAGTTAATAAAGTTCCGTTTGCCAATGGCACTGGTGGTGCAGGTGGTGCAGGACTCAATGCAAAGTCGTAAGCATTTGTTGATGCTATAACCGTGTAAGGACCAACGCCACCAAATACAGTAACTGTTTCAGAGAACTGGCCATCGCCCGGTATTAAGCCGGAAGCATTATTTAAACATATACATGGATCAAATATCTGTCCGCATGAACCTGTATAAATATTGATGGTTAAGCTTGAAGTACAGCTGTTGGCATCCGTAACTGTTACAGTATAGGTACCGGCTGTTAATCCTGTGCGGTCTTGTGTGGTCACTGCATCATTCCACAGGTAACTGTATCCCGGTGTTCCACCGCCAACAGTTATATCAATAAATCCTGCTGTGCTGGAAGCGCAAAGTGTATCAGAATGGTTTTCAGTAATGCTGATTGCCGAAGGTTCTGTAACCGAGAAGGAAGCTGTTCCTGTTGCACTGTTGGCATCAGTAACCGTAACCGTATAGGTGCCGGCTGCCAATCCACCTAAATCCTCGGTAGTGGCACTGTTCGACCATGCATATGTATAAGGACCAACGCCACCACTTACTGAAACATCTATTGCTCCTGTTGTTCCTCCGTTACAAGCTATATTAGTCACCACTCCTGTTACAGATAAAGCGCTAGGCTGAGTAACTGTAAACGAAGCAGTTGCTGTACATCCATTAAGATCGGTAACAGTAACGGTATAAGTTCCTGCTATCAATGTTCCGATATCTTCGGTAACTGCAGCATTCGACCACAGGTAAGTAAAGCCCGGTGTTCCGCCTGTAACTGTAATGTCTACCGCTCCGTCATTACCACCGAATACAGTAACATTAGTAACTGAACCGGTGATATTAATTGCTGCAGGCTCAGTAACTACTGAGGAACATGTTAATGTACATCCATTGTTATCAGTTACAGTTACTGTATAAGTTCCTACAGCCAATCCACTGATAGATGATGTAACTGCTGAAGTGCTCCACAGGTAAGTATAGCCCGGAGTGCCACCATTTGCTGTTACACTTGCAGCTCCGTTATTGCCGCCAAAGCAGCTTACCGGTGTTGCAAAACACTCTACAGTAATTGCTGAAGCAGGCTGAGAAATTACCAATCCGCAGGTGGTAGTACAACCATTCGCATCAGTAACTGTTACTGTATAGGTTCCTGCAGTTAATCCGCTGAGACTTACAGTTGTTTCTGAATTGCTCCACAAATAGGTATAGCCTGGAGTACCACCACTAGGTACAACGCTTGCTGTTCCGTTATTACCGCCAAAGCAGCTTACATCAGTTGATGAGCATAAAGCATTAACAGCTGTAGGTGTTCCAACTATCGATTCACAGGTTGCAGTACATCCGTTAAGGTCTGTTACAGTAACTGTATAAGTTCCTGCTGCAAGACCGCTGACAGACGATGTTACTGCTGCTGTGCTCCATAAGTAGCTATAACCCGGTGTGCCTCCGCCTGCTGTTACACTGGCTGTTCCGTTCGCACCACCAAAGCAGCTTACCGGTGTTGCACTGCAGCTTGCAGTTACCTGTGATGGTGATCCAACAATTGATTCGCAGGTTGCTGTACAACCGTTGGCATCGGTTACAGTAACCGTATAAGTTCCTGCACCTAATCCAGTTATTGAAGAGGTTACTGCTGAAGTGCTCCACAGGTATGTATAACCCGGTGTTCCTCCGCCAGCTGTTACGCTGGCCGATCCGTCAGCACCGCCAAAGCAGCTTACAGGTGTTGCACTGCAAGATGCTGTTACTGCCGATGGCGAACCTATTATTGATTCGCAGGTTGCTGTACAACCGTTGGCATCAGTAACTGTAACTGTATATGTTCCTGCAGCTACTCCACTTATTGAAGAAGTTACTGCTGAAGTATTCCATAAATAAGTATAACCCGGTGTTCCACCATTTGCTGTTACGCTGGCTGTTCCGTTAGCACCGCCAAAGCAGCTTACCGGTGTTGCAAAACACTCTACGGTAAGTCCTGATGCAGGTTGAGAAATAACCAATCCGCAGGTTGCAGTACAACCATTCAGATCAGTTACGGTTACTGTATAAGTTCCGGCTGAAAGGCCGCTGATGGATGAGGTTACAGCCGCTGTGCTCCACAGGTACGAATAACCCGGTGTGCCTCCGCTTGCTGTTACACTGGCTGCGCCATTAGATCCGCCAAAGCAGCTTACATCGGTTGAACCGCAAAGTGCATTTACAGCAGTTGGTGTTCCTACAATTGATTCGCAGGTAGCTGTACATCCGTTAGCATCTGTTATAGTTACTGTATAGGTACCTGCAGCTAATCCGCTGATAGAAGTAGTTACCGCTGATGTGCTCCATAAATAAGTATAACCCGGTGTGCCACCAGTTGCTGTTACGCTGGCTGTTCCGTCAGAGCCGCCAAAGCAGCTTACAGGTGTTGCACTGCAGGTTAGAACTAACTGCGAAGGTTGTGTAACCACTGATGTGCAGGTTGCTGTGCAACCTACAGCATCTGTAACTGTTACAGTATATGTTCCGGCAGCAAGGCCACTTATTGAAGAAGTAACTGCTGATGTGTTCCATAAATAGGTATAAGGACCTGTTCCACCGGTTGCTGTAACGCTTGCTGTGCCATTGTTACCTCCAAAGCAGCTTGCCGGTGTTGCCGAGCAGGTTGCAGCCAGTGACGATAATGTTGAAATGGTAGTCTGGCAGGTTGCTGTACAACCGTTATTATCAGTAACTGTAGCCGTATAGGTTCCCGGAACAAGGCCGGTAGCTGTTGAGGTAGTTTGTCCGTTACTCCATACATAGGTATAACCCGGTGTGCCACCGCTACCTGATACGCTTGCTATTCCATCATTACCGGTACAGCTTACATCCTGAACCGTATTGCATGTTGCAACTACTGCTGATGCAGGTTGCGATACTATTGATTCGCAGGTTGCCGTACAGCCGTTATTATCTGTAACAGTTACTGTATAGGTTCCTGCTGTTAATCCGCTGATAGAAGAAGTAACTGCTGATGTGCTCCAAAAGTAAGTATAACCCGGTATGCCCCCGCCTGCTGTTACACTGGCTGTTCCGTTATTACCACCAAAGCAGGTAACCGGGGTAGCACTGCATGTTGCTGTAACAGCTGATGCAGGCTGTGTAACTATTGATTCGCAGGTTGCTGTACAGCCATTATTGTCTGTAACTGTAACCGTATATGTTCCTGCAGCTAATCCGGTGATTGATGATGTTACTGCTGATGTGCTCCATACGTAAGTATAACCCGGTGTGCCTCCGCCTGCTGTTACACTGGCTGTTCCGTTAGAACCGCCAAAGCATGAAACAGGAGTTGCACTGCAGCTTGCTGTTACCTGTGTTGGCGAGCCAACAATTGATTCGCAGGTTGCTGTACAGCCATTTGCGTCAGTTACTGTTACTGTATAAGTTCCTGCTGCCAGGCCGCTTACAGATGATGTTACTGCTGATGTACTCCATAAGTAGGTATAACCCGGTGTGCCACCAGATGCTGCCACACTTGCTGTTCCGTCAGCACCGCCAAAGCAGCTAACCGGAGTTGCGCTGCAGCTTGCAGTAACTGCCGAAGCAGGCTCAGTTACAGTACCGCTTGCTGAAGCAGTTGAACCCAATGCATCAGTAACAGTTACAGTATAGGTGCCAGGTGTAAGGCCACTGATTGAAGAAGTTACAGCTGCTGTGCTCCACAGGTAGGAGAATGGTGCAACACCAGCAGTTACATTGGCTGTGGCTGTACCATTGGAGCCGCCAAAGCAACTTACATTGGCAACTATTACGTTAACTGCAACAGGCTCGCCAAGGCAAGGATCTGAAGGCTGGAAGCCAATGGCTGCCGAACCGTCTGTTCCACCTGTGCGCCATTTAATATAATTAGTGGCTTCGCCTTTGGCTGTTGCTACTAATACATCCTGTGCTACGCCCCACCAGTTACACTGGAAGTCAAGAATATGAGGACCTGTTCCTGCTGTATCAACACTTAATATGGTGTTACCGGTAATTGAATTGTCATTAGCTGTAAAGGTCAGTGTAAAGCCCGGATCAGTTTCCAGGTAAAATCCTTCATCGTTATTGATGATATAGTTATTGATAAACTGGGTAACATTATTGGCTGAACCAAATCCAAACTGGTTGGTGGTTGCATACATACCGGTGCTGTTCAATCGGTTCTGGCCATTAATTACGTTATCTTTAAAAGTTACTGTGCTTGGTGCACCTTTACCCGCAGATGCCATACCAACTTCTACATTCAATACGGTGTTACCCTGAACATAAACATCTTTATAAGGTACAAATACCCAGATACCGTATCCGAATGGCTGGCTGTTTGTTACCAGGTTACCGGTAATGGTATCCTGTGTTCCTCCGCTGTCTCCGCTGTTATCGGTATGAATACCGCTTGATGCATTGGTTACTGTATTGCCTGAAATCATTACACCCTGTGAGTGATTAGCTGCAATTCCGTCATTAACATCCGTTACATAGTTGTTGGCATAAGTTCCGGATCCAAGGAAGTTAAACATGGCTATAGAACCTGTAGAAGCCTGTACATTCATTACTGTATCATGATGGAAATTGAATGTTCCGCCTGATGACTGGTAAACACCACGCAGCCAGATATTTTTAACGGTAGTATTACGAACCACCAGGTTAGTATAGGTTCCTAAATTATGATTGGTGATAATACCGTTACGTGCATCAATATCAGCTCCGCCAAATACCTGTCCGCTGGTAAGGCCAGTATTATCGCCATTAACAGTAAGATGCTCAATGGTTACGTTATTGGCCTGAACAAGAATTACGTTGCTTGAACCGGCACAGAGTGAACCACCTCCTGCTCCACCGCAGTTAGGATTTGATATAGCAGGTATAACATTGGTAAGGCCCTGGCCTGCTCCGCGTAAAGTAAGCGGACGGTCAATTACCACATTCTCAGGGTAGGTACCGGCTGTTGCATATACGGTATCATTGGCTGATGCAGCATTAACACCTGCCTGGATGGTACAATAAGTAAGCCCGGTATTGAGGTTGATAACCGGTCCTGCCACATTGGTTAACGTAAATGATGCTGTAGCTGTGCAGCTATTGGCATCGGTAACAGTTACTGTATAGGTTCCTGCACTCAGGCCGGTTTGATCTTCGGCTGTGCTGCTGTTACTCCAGGAATACGTATAGCCCGGTGTTCCGCCTGAAGCTGTAATGTTAATGCTTCCGTTGGCATTGGTAGGACATGATGGATTTACCACCACACTTGCAATACTCAATGCCGATGCCGGTTGTGTTACTATGGACTGACAGGTTGCCGTACAGCCGTTATTATCTGTAACGGTTACTGTATAGGTTCCTGCTGTTAATCCGCTGATTGAAGAAGTAACTGCTGATGTACTCCATAAGTAAGTATAACCCGGGGTGCCACCGCCTGCTGTTACACTGGCTGTTCCGTCATTTCCTCCAAAACAGCTCACAGGTGTCGCATTGCATGTTGCAGTTAAAGCTGATGCTGGCTGTGTTACTACCGACTGGCAGGATGCTGTACATCCGTTAGCGTCAGTTACGGTTACCGTATAGGTACCTGCTGCCAATCCGGTGATGGATGAAGTTACTGCTGATGTATTCCAGGAATAAGTGTAAGGACCTGTTCCGCCAGCAGCTGTTACGCTTGCTGTTCCGTTAGTTCCTCCAAAGCATGAAACAGGAGTTGCATCGCAGCTTGCTGTTACTGCAGATGGCTGTGTTACTATTGACTCACATGTTGTTGTACAACCGTTAGCGTCAGTTACTGTTACCGTATAGGTACCGGCTGTTAATCCGCTTATAGAAGTAGTTACTGCAGAAGTGCTCCACAAATAAGAATAACCACCTGTTCCGCCAGTAGCTGTAACACTTGCAGTTCCGTTAGCACCGCCATTGCAGCTTACCGGTGTTGCACTGCAGGTTGCAACCAGCTGTGCAGGTTCTGTAACCACTGATGTGCAGGTGGCTGTACATCCGTTGGCATCTGTTACGGTTACGGTATAAGTGCCTGC
>JBGARN010000112.1:0-13735 GCA_044230205.1 Bacteroidia bacterium | reverse complement strand
ATCATCAACGCTGCATTTTTGATTAGAGAAAAAAGCTCATCAAGGTTTAGTTGTCCGCAAGTGTTCAACAAGCATGCGTCATCAATTTTGTTTTTAATCTGATTAACATAATCAGCTTCATTCTTTGAACCAATAAGTACTATGTTATAGGATGGTAACTTGTTAAGTAAACCTGAAATTAATTTTATAAAATTAATCTTATCCCATCTTCTTTCTATTCGCAGGTCAGATGCATTTGGATTTATTACAAGATAGGGCCTATTACCTATACCCGAGAATTTTTCATTGTTGTTTACATCCGCTGTTTCGAAGGCGTATAGTGTTTCTGTAATTTCTTTACATCCCAGCAGCCTTGCCATTTGAAGGTAAACTTTTGCAATGGGTGCATTGATATTAAAGCTTAGCATGTGCGTGTATATGCCCATAAGAATTGCATTGTCTTTTCTGAAAAAGCCCAAGCGGTTATTCGCACAGCTAATTGTAGATATTATGGTTGAAAAATTGGAATAAATTTCGAGGTCAATAAAGCAGCTTGGTTTTAATTTATACAGTTGAAAAAATGCTATAACTGTTGATTTTAGTGTAGGCCATAACCCTGAATCGTCAATATAAATAGCCTGGTCAATTGGTTTTATTTTTTCAATCAAGTCACGATTGTTTTTGCTGGTAAGGTATACGATTTTAGATGACGGATAATTATTTTTTAAAGTGGATATAAGTGGAGTTGATTGAATAATACTTCCCATACCAACAAATTTGCAGATACAAATGCAGCTGGTATTTTCGGTGAGCTGATGATTACGTTTCAATAAAAAACCTAACAGCCGTGCCAATAGATTGAATAAGATTACTACCGGCCTGCCGAAATATTTATCGATAAGTATTTTCCGGTTGGTATTCATCTTTTTACATCTGTAAGAGTATGGAAAACATCCAGTAAATTAATAATTGAGAATCCCGGATATTTAAAAATTAAAACCTCGTGATTTCAATCTCTTAATATTGCAAGATAATTGGTTGGTGAAAAAATTTCGATATACTCACTATAATGCAATTTGCGTATCCCGTTTTGCAGAATGCGATAAATATCAAATCCGTCAAGGGTGGTAAAAAAGTCTTTCAGATAAATTCGTGCTTCAATAGAGGCAATGCCAAATTCAAATTGCACCATTTTGATTGCTTTTTTAGCCAGAAGTTGTTTGGCACCTTTCAATACTTCCATTTCATAACCTTCCACATCCATTTTTAAAAAATCAATTCTCGTAATATTGTTGGCGGTGCAATATTCATCCAGTGTACTCACTTTAACCTCTTGTTGTTGGTTTAGATCAATGCTATATGTTTCATATTTGGCCGGAAACATTGATGCGAAGACGCTTCCCTGGTTATTGTAAAACATCTTTTCAGTTCCTGCTTTAGATCCCAAAGCCATATTATTCGGATGGAAAAAATCTTTATCACATGTCTTTATCAGTTTCGCATAGGCCGCAGGTTGTGGCTCAAAGGAATAAAGCTGAACGGGCTTTTTAATGGTGCTTAGTACAAGCTGAGCATACTGACCTACATTGGCGCCTACATCAAATATGTTTAAACTTTGTTCCCTTGAGTTTTTTTCAAGCAATTTTAAAACATACTTCTCACCGCTTAAATCGGGCACATGGCCGCGGTCGTAGTTCATTCCTTTATAAGCCACTTTAAATAAAAATTCATAAAACGGCTGCAAATGTTTATTTCCTAGTAAAAAATCTTTAAGCATGGTTGTGTTAATAATCAGCTCTGTTTAATAATGCTACCTGTTAACGGATGAATAATTGAAAATTGAAATTATAGTGCGAAAGTATTCATTAATTATTATTATCAGTGAATTGATCAATCCTGATATATTCAAAAGGATCATTAAATGAATAAATACAATGCTCATAAGGCGTGCACTTTTATTTTCATATATTCATATTCTAAAATACATTTGAAGAATTTCAGGAATATGAATGAGAGCAATTGATTTATTAGGATTAACAGATATTATCCTGGCTCCTTTTTATGCTATGGTCATAATAATTATTGGCCGTATGCAGCAAAAAGCAAAGATGCAGACGGATCCGAGTTACAAGTATTATCTGCCAGCTTTGTCATTGAAATTATTAGGTGGATTGGGAGTTTGCCTGGTCTATACCCTCTACTATAACGGTGGTGACACCACCAACTTTTTTGAAGATGCCGTAAGGCTCAATAAGATTTTTTTCAGAACGCCCGAAGGTTATTTGTACTTAATGACTCATCCGGCTTCCGGTATTGATTTCTCTTTGTATGACAATGAAACGGGTTACCCCATTTATATTCGTGATAACAGTGCATTCTTTGTGGTTAAATTCACTTCCATATTTGTGATGTTGGGTTTGCGAAGTTATATCGCCACTACTTTTTTAATAGCATGGATTTCATTTTTTGGCGTTTGGAAATTGTACCGGATGTTTACCGATGCATTTCCGGAAATTAGAAAGGAACTTGCAATAGCTGTATTTTTTGTACCATCAGTTTTTTTCTGGGGATCTGGGATTCTTAAAGATACAATCACTTTTTCTACCATTGGCTACCTGGTTAGTTCGTACGGTATGGTTTTTATAAAAAGAAAAAAGGTTTTCCTGAATATTATTGTTTTGATGCTTTCGTGTTATGTAATTATTGCCATTAAAGCGTATATATTGCTTGGTATGATGCCTGGTTTATTGTTGTGGTTTGTTATGGCATATTCTGAAAAAATTTCAGGAACAATGAAGAAAGCTCTTATCGTTCCAATATTTTTTGCACTTGTTTTTGGATTTGGATTCCTGATTATAAATTTGATGCAGGCTTCACTTGGTGAATACACCACCGATAACCTTGTGTATAAAGCTGTAGAGACGCAAAAGGATTTGAAAGCTGATTATTACCAGGGCAATTCATTTGATATTGGTGAGTATGATCCAACACTTTCAGGTATTTTGAAAAAAGCACCGATAGCTATTTTCACCTGCATCTTCAGGCCGGCATTAATTGAAGCGAATAATATTGTAATGTTGGTTTCAGCCATTGAGAATACATTTATTCTTTATATTACATTGCGTATGCTGGTAAGAGTCAGAATTTTTGGCGTTTTAAAGTACTTTGTAAAAAATTCATTGCTGACATTTGCTTTGGTATTCAGTTTTTTCTTTGCCTTTTCTGTTGGTTTTTCAACTTCCAATTTCGGAAGCTTGGTGCGCTATAAAATTCCGATCATTCCATTTTTTGTAGCCTCAGTTTATATTATTGATTACTATAACAGCGAAGCGAAAAGAAAGAAGACTGAAAAAGTAGAGTATTTTATTCCAGTAGGGGCATGACAATTTTATTTGAATTTACATGAACGCGCAATTGTCATCCATTAAAAAATTATTCACTTCACCTGCAGTTGACAGGATGTTGTCAAAGTTTTCAAATAACAAAGACTTTGATAGTTTTTTTGTAAAGCTACTACCCTCTAACCTGCAATATACCACTACTTCAAAGCGTCTGACTTCAGTTAATGGCATTAATTATGAGTTATATCTCAGGCAGTGGATGGAATATGTGCTGTATTTTGGAATTAAAACCGAAAATAAGGAACCGCTTTATCAGCTAGTAAAACCCGGTATGATTGTTTTTGATGTTGGTGCCAATTTCGGTGAAACATTGCTAAACATGGCTTCCATTACAGGCTCTGCAGGAAGGGTGTATGGTTTTGAACCAATGCCCTACATTTATAACAAGTGCTTAAAAAATATCAGTCTTAATAAATTCGAAAATATAATCCTGGAAAATAAAGCACTTGGTGATAAAGCAGAGTTACTCCAGTTAAATGAACCTGATAACAGCAACAGTGGCGGAACATATGTTACAAAAATTGCCGGAAATAGCAGTGGAGGTATAACTATCGAATCCATTACGCTTGATCAGTATGTTCAGCAAAAGGGAATACAACAAATCGATTTGATAAAGGTTGATGTAGAAGGATTTGAAACTAATGTTATAAAAGGCGGTATTAGTAGTATTGAAAAATTCAAACCGATCCTGTTTCTTGAATTCTCAGATGAAAATTTAAAAAGAACCGGTAGTTCAGCGGTTGAGCTTATTCAACTTTTGCATCAACTCGATTATTCAGTACATGATGTAAACGGAAATAAAATTACAACCGAAAATACTTCCATGCTCAAACATACTGATGTGATTGCAAGGCCAAACGGCAAATATTAATCTTGTTGGATCTTATCTCAATTATTACCAGCACGTAAAATAACTACTACTTTATAGGACTATTATTTTCAAAATCATAAAGAGTTTTTCTCCGCACATCAAAGTAGGCATTCCAAAACTGGCTTAGTGAAGCAATGAAATTAACTTTTGCATTGTCCTTTTCCTGCAAGGCGATATTCAATTCTGTAATATCTATTTTTCCAATCAGGTAACGTTTCATAGTTATATCATATCGCTTTTGTGCAATGGTATCAGCACGCGAAGCAATAATGAGTTTTTCACGCTGTTGCGAGAATTTTCGCGAAAGCAACAAAACCTCCTGTTCAAAATTTTGTTCATCCTGATCAATTATTGTACGGGTAAGTTCGCGCTCAGCTTCAGCTGTACGAACCTGCGAACGCGTGCGGCCCCAGTCCAATATTGGAATCTGAAACGTAAGATTAACGCGCTGCTGATCAAGTGGGTTATTATACACCGAGTTAATACTCGTAGTTGAATTAGTGAGACCGTAGGTTGCCACCAGGTCAGCATTAAGTCCATTATTGCCGCGGGCCTGTGCAACATTTCTATCTGCTTCAAGACGCTTACGGTTGAACTCAATAACCTGTTGGCGGTTTTGTCTTGCTTGCTGAAGAGCTATTTGCTCATCAACAATAAAGTCGGGAATTAATTCAGGCTCAATTAGAGTTATTGGTTGATTTCCTTTGATGTTAAGATAGTTGCGAAGCAGAAGTGTATTCTCATCACGATCCAACCTGGCCTGTGCAAGGTTACTTCGTGCATTCATCACACTTAGTTCCATTTGCAGCAGCTCATTCTCAGCAATTTTACCAAGATTATATCGCCCCTTTGCAATCTGATATAAGGTATCATTATTGGCCAGGTTTTCTGTTTCTATTCTTATCCTGATTTCTGAAATGAGGAGGTTAAAAAAACGCTCTGATGCTATGATTGATACTTGTTCCAGGTCTTCTTTATATTGTCTTATTGATTCTTCATACAGCAAAGGCTGAATTTTGCTGTCCCATTTTAGCGCGTTAAACCTGAATAACGGTTGAGATATACCTATTACCACCGGGTTGGCCAGGTAACTTACATCTTCAGGATCAGAAAGTGCATCAAGCCGCTGAAAATAGGACGAAAGAAATATTTGTCCACCAGTAAATCCGATATTTTGAGAAAGATTAAGATTGAGCGAAGAAGTGGAAAATGATTGTTTTCTGAATTCAATTGATCCATCCTGTTGTGTTACTGAATTATACGAATTGTAAAAATCTGGAACTGTTCCGGATAAGCCCAGTTGAGGAAGATAATTTGATTTATAGGTACGATATTGCCAGTATTTGTTATCAAGCGTGGTTTTGGCAATTTTAGCTGAAGGTGACTGTTGATTAGCAAGCTGAATAACCTGTTGAAGTGTAAACGTTAAAGTATCGGCTGGCTGTGCTGAAGCCCATATTGTAAAGCAAATTAAAATAATGGTTGCAGCTGATGTGATTCGATTGAACATGAGGTGATGTTTATACTTACATTATAATTGGAAGTGGTGTATTGAAAAATGCAGCAGCATTTATTAATAAAACTTTTTTAATCAATTTGTTTCCTGCCAGCCGGCTTATTCATACCGTAGTGATTGAATAGGATCTAATTGAGCGGCACGTTTAGCAGGTGTTATTCCAAAGACAAGCCCCGTAATACCGGCCACACCAAATGAAAGTACCACCGACCATAATGAAACAATAGTTTTTATGTCAGCCACCTGCGAAATAATAACACTTAATGTTATACCAAGAACTATTCCTATAACTCCGCCTGACACACTGATTAAAATTGCTTCAAAAAGAAATTGCTGCACAATATCTGTTTTGGTTGCTCCCATTGATAAACGAATGCCTATTTCTTTAATACGTTCAAGTACCGATGCCAGCATAATGTTCATAATGCCAATGCCTCCAACCAATAATGAAATACCTGCAATAACACCAAGAACAATGTTGAATATATCTTTGGTTCGCTGTTGTTGTTTCAAAAGCAATTCAGGAACACTGATTTCAAAATCGGTAACATTGTAATGCCTGCGAAGCAGCATTTTGGAAATAACTTCTGATGAACTCAACATGTGTTCTGCATTATCAACCTGAACAACAATCCGATCCAACTGATTAAGGTTATCATCTTTATCGGATGATGATTCGTCTCCTTCAATAATCATTACAAATGCACCTCCGGCACCTTTAATATCTGCCTCGGTAACCTTGCTCCTGTTTTTATAACGAATTAGGACTGTCTGTAGTGGTGTGTATATATCAGCATTGTAATCACGTATGCCCAGGTTTTTAATATTACTTTCAGAAATACTTTTTTGCTGCATCACTCCAATCACTTTTAACCAGTTATTGCCGCATTTAATGTATTTACCGATTGCATTCTCAGCATTAAAAAATTTCATTCGCACACTGTTGCCTATAATACATACCTGGTCGCCATAATCAAGGTTATGTTTATTAAACATTTCTCCTTCTGATAAAACGAAGCCAGTTACTTCAAAATATGCAGGAAGCACTCCAACCAGTTTGCCCGATTTACTCATGCCATTGCGAACAAACTGTGTTTCCATTTCTATTTCGGGGCTGATATTTGAAATTCCGGGTAAAACCTCTTCGATGCTTTCAACATCTTTAAGTGTAAGTCCCGGTGAATATTTCTTCTTCTCTTTTTTCCCTTGTTCATCATCACCCGTTTTACCTTCCTGTTTTTCAGTAACCGGTTTAATAACGATGTTATTTACTCCAACTAGTTTAATCTGGTCAAGTATTTCCTGTTTTGCGCCATTACCTATAGCTAACATTGCAATTACTGCAGCTACACCAAAAATGATTCCCAATGCAGTAAGCATACTTCGAAACCTGTTATAAAAAATAGCTTCGTAAGCCAGTTGAAAATTTAATTGTTTACGTTCAGATAGCAGCACTTTATATAATGTGGATTAGTTGGAATTAAAAATAGAACAGTTGCTGTTTTTATTTATTCGCAATCTGTTTGGTGATTTCCTTTTCTGATGCTCCCTTAGGTTCATTGAGATATACAAAGTCGCCTTCCTTTATACCTTCGGTAATAATAATGTTATTTTCATTGGCAGCTCCGGTTTTAACCTGCACTTTTGAAATACCCATTCCGCTTTTCATATAAACAAAGCTTTTACCTTCGGCTGTATGCACAGCATCAAGAGGAACAGAAATGGAATTTTTAATTTTTCCGACAACAATTTTATTTCCTGTGGTCATAGCAGGTCGCAGCGTAGTGTCTTTCTCGTTTACCTGAACTATAACTTCAAATACTTTCGAATCGTATTTAGGCATTTGTTCACCAACATTAGCTACTGAGGTTACTTTGCCAGTAAGTTTTTTTTCAGGAAATGCATCAAGGCTGATATCAACTACCTGGCCTGTTTTAAGCTTTCGTATGTCCACTTCGTTTACATACGTTTTAGATATCATCGTATTCAAATCAGGTAAAGTGGCTACCGTTGGTTCCCAGGCACTGATTGTTGCCCCAACAGCTTTTTTCTTTCCATTCCAGTCGCGCTCATAAATAACCATGCCCGATTCAGGAGCTGTAATGGTAAACTTGGCCATAAGGTTCATTAAGTTCTGCAACTTATTTTTGGTTTGATTTAGTGAAGCAGAAATTTCCTGCATTTTGGCAGCAGACTGCTGGCGTTTAATCTGGTAATTAGCCTGCATCTGATCCATTGATTTTTTTGTTTTTTCCAAATCAAGATTCACTTGCCTTATGGTGGCAGGTGGTTCATACGTACTTTGTTCAACAATGATTTGCTTTTCTTTTAACTGAAATTCAAGATTATTCAAATCATCGCGCGCCTGGCGTAAAGTAAGTGTGGTATCAAGCCTTATTTGTTCGTATTGCGATTGTATTTTATCCAGTTCACTTTCTGCATCTTTTATTTTGGTGGCAATTTCTGTTTTGTCGAGTTCGGCAATAAAATCACCTTTATTTACCACTGAACCCTCAGGCACCAAACTTTCAATTTTAACCTGCCATATACCGAGTGAACGCATTTCTGTGGGCCCTTCAATATCCTTTGATTGTTTGGCTTCCAGCTCGCCTGATGTTACAACAGCAATTTCGAAATCGCTTTTTTTGATTTCAATAGCCAGATCGCTTTTATTGGCGGAAGTACGTGCTATCAAATACCAGCCGCCACAAATAACCGCAAGAGCGACAATGCCAATAATTAATTTCCTTTTTTTAAGCATTTGTATATTGATTAAGCGTTACCGATGATGCATAGATAACTGTATGTTGTCAAAAAAATTGTTAGGGTGTTGTTAATTCCTACTATGCTAAAATACCCTACAAAATGACAGCTTTTCAAAGTAAATTAACCGGTGTTACGAATTTGGCAAATAAATCTACTTTTGCGCGGTTTTATTATTTTATTACCAATTAACTTTTCAAATATTTTTTACGACTTTAATGAATTCGAATAATTACTGTGTTATTATGGCTGGCGGCATAGGCAGCCGTTTCTGGCCTTTAAGCCGCAACGCAAATCCAAAACAGTTTCTTGATATTTTAGGTACGGGGCGCACCCTGATTCAACAAACTTTCGATCGGCTGTCGAAAGTGGTAATGGCCGAAAATATTTATGTAGTAACTAATGAAATTTATGCGGCCCAGGTAAAGGAACAACTGCCAGCATTATCTGATGCCCAGGTTTTATGTGAGCCTGCGCGGAAGAATACAGCCCCATGCATTGCTTATGCAACCTATAAAATAGCAGAGTTAAATTCGGAAGCCAACATTATTGTAGCACCCAGTGATCATGTTATAGCAGACGAAGCTAAATTTATCAGTTGTATTGAAAGCGCATTCGAGTTTACGTCCAAAAATGAATGCTTGCTTACTTTAGGTATTCAGCCCTCACGACCTGACACAGGTTATGGCTACATCCAGTTTAAAGATGATAAAAAACCATTGCCAAATAAAATTTATAAGGTGAAGACCTTCACTGAAAAGCCTAACCTTGAAATGGCTAAATTCTTTTTGCAGAGTGGCGATTTTTTATGGAATGCCGGTATTTTTATATGGAATGTACAATCAATTTTAAAAGCCTTACATGAATACTTGCCTGAAATGTGCAATTTATTTGATGAAGGTGCAGGAGAATATAACACCGGAAAGGAATTGGAATTTATAAAGAAAATTTACCCGCTTTGCCCAAATGTTTCAATTGATTTTGGTGTAATGGAAAAAGCTAAAAACGTATACGTTTTGGGTTCAGAATTTGGGTGGAGTGATTTGGGAACTTATGGCTCACTTTACGAACATATGAAGCAGGATGAAAACAAAAATGCCGTTGTGGGAAAAAACGTAATGCTTTATGATACTAAAAACTGTATCGTTCAAATGCCCAAAAATAAATTAGTGGTGTTGCAGGGATTGGATAATTACATTGTTGTGGAATCTGACAATGTTTTGCTGGTTTGCCGTAAGGATGATGAGCAGCAAATCAGGCAGTTTGTGAATGATGTAAAGTTGAACAAAGGTGAGAAATTTGTTTAATGTGTTCGAGCAATAGCGAATACCTGCAAGCGGAATCAATGCGCAATAATTGCAATGCCACCAACTTCTTGAACCGGATAATCATCTGAAAAATAGTTTTTAACTGCTTAGTAAATAAGTTTCTCTTTAGAATTATCAATGCACGGCACAGTTACCAAATCAGTAGGCAGTACCTATACGGTAATGGATAGTGCACTTAAGACATACGAGTGCAGGATAAAAGGAACATTCCGACTAAAGGATATAAAAAGCACCAACCCGGTAGCTGTTGGCGACAGGGTTGAATTTGATTATGATGAAAACCAGAAAACTGGCTTAATTACCGCAATTGAGGAAAGGCATAATTATATTATCCGGAAATCAACCAACCTTTCGAAACAAACGCACATAATAGCGGCAAATATTGATAATGCAATTCTAATAGTAACACCGCTTTATCCAAAAACGTCTACCGGTTTTATTGACAGGTATATTGCCACAGCAGAAGCTTATCACATAAAAACAATTCTTGTTTTTAATAAAATGGATTTGTTCGAATGGTCTGACCGAAGAATTGTTGATGAATATATAGGTATTTACCAACCGCTCGGTTATGAATGTATAGAGGTTTCGGCAATGAAGAGAAAGAATTTAGAATTGCTTAAATCTGTAATGCAGGATAAAGTAAACCTGTTTTCAGGTCACTCAGGGGTAGGGAAGACTGAGCTCATTAATGCCCTTCAGCCTCATCTTGGTTTAAAAACAGGAAGCATATCCGATGCACATGAAAAAGGAAAGCACACAACCACCTTTGCCGAAATGTTTCCACTTGATTTTGGTGGATTTATCATTGATACACCGGGAATTCGTGAGTTGGGTACAGTGGAGTTTGTGCCACAGGAGGTTTCACATTATTTTGTCGAGATGCGTGATCTTATTCATGATTGTAAATTCAATAACTGCCTTCATGTAAATGAAAAAAACTGTGCGGTAAAGGAAGCTTTGGAGCAAGGCAAGATTCATCCTATGCGTTACCATAATTACCTTAGCATATTAAACAACGAAGACATTTTTAAGTAGGGTAGAAGGAAAGATGAGATTATTTTGTGAATGCAATTTGTTTCATTCATATTCAGTTAAAAAGCAGGTTTTAATAAAATATGACTGATTGGTTTCAAAGAATGACTTACGTAGTAGCTATTTCCAATTTGCAATCATGTAATACAGTATTTTAAATTGGAGAAAATGTTTTTTCATTCCGTGCTTACAACAAGTAATGCGTTTGTTTAAACATGAGTTGGGATACTTCACAATTAACATCATGCATTAGCTTAAAGAAAAATGAGCTTATTTACTTGCAGATAAATCAGTATGAGAGCAGTAATTCAACGGGTAACACAGGCTTCAGTAAAGGTTGAAGGCGATATCAAAGGCGCCATTCAGAATGGGCTTATGGTATTAATTGGAATTGAAGAAGCCGATAATGATGAAGATATTAACTGGCTGGTGAGCAAAATTTGCCGCCTTCGCATATTTGCCGATGAACAGGGTATAATGAATAATGATGTTAAGCAGGTAAACGGAAATGTACTTTTAATCAGCCAGTTTACTTTACATGCTCTTACCAAAAAAGGAAACCGGCCTTCTTATATCAAAGCAGCACGACCTGAAATTGCAATTCCTCTGTATGAAAAATGTATTTCTCAATTTGAGAATGAGCTGAACAAAAAAATAGAGACGGGTGTTTTTGGAGCATATATGGAGGTGAGCCTGGTGAATGACGGTCCTGTTACTATACTTATTGACAGCAAAGCAAGGGAATAAATTATACAATTATTGTAACCCTTGCAAATTAACAAACCTTACTATTTTCACCTGCCATTGTTTGGAATTCTTGGATTTTATCTTAGATTTGAATTTCCATTTACAATATCCATTACAGTATATAATACCTTTTGACTTAGCATTGCCACTAATGCATTAGTTAAGGCAATAATTGCCATAAAACTTATTCAATAATTTCTATTTACAATTTTAAACTCAAAACACTATGAAAGTAAAACATTTGTTAGCATCGGCTGCAATAGTTGCGGCCCTGTTTGTTACTAATCAATCAACAGCACAAACCAACTGGATACTAGGCGGAAATTCACCATCAGCAACTGATACGCTTGGTAATAAAACTAACCAGGCTATGCGTATTATTACAAATAATACAAGCAGGATTTTTATTAAAAAAACAGGTGAAGTAGGAATAGCTAATAATGCTCCTACAGAAAAATTAGATGTAAATGGAAACATAAGAACCAATGGTAAAGTGCAATCTGCAACTTTATTGGTGGGTACTTCAACACCGGCCACAGGTTATATTGCTTCAATTGGCGGCAAATTAATCGCTGAAGAAGTGCGTGTTGACTTACAAGGTGTTTGGCCTGATTATGTTTTCAGTAGCGACTATAAACTAATGACATTGGAAGAACTGGAAGCCAACATAAATACTTTTGGTCACTTACCGGGAATTCCTTCAGCAGAAGAAATAAAAAGCAACGGCATTTCACTTGGTCAAATGCAGCATAAGACCATAGAGAAAGTTGAAGAGCTTACTTTATATCTTATTCAATTAAAAAAGGAAAATAACGACCTGCGTAAACGTATCGAAGCACTGGAACAGAAATAAATTTCAATAACAGTAATAATTAAAATGTTTAACCTTAAAATTATCATGTTATGAAAAGAAAAATTCTGTTAATAGGTATTGTGCTAAGCACAATTGCCTTAAAGGCCCAAAGCCAGGAAGACGGCTACATTAAGCATGCCGTACCTCCCTTTGATAATGAAACAAAAGATCTGGATTGGAGTAAAGTGGAATATAAGCCCATCATACTTTATAAAGCCGATGAGCAACAGCGCCAAAAGCAACAAAATAAAGGTGGTGACATACCCGGAGTAAATGTAGTTACTGATAATACCGATGTTCAGGTTTATCCGTCCAGTGTTGCACAATCGGAACAACATATGACAGTTAGTAAAGTTAATCCGTTGAACATTATCCTTTGTTCTAACACCACTCAATATGAAGGGTATTATGTAAGCCAGGATGGTGGAGCTACTTGGTTTGGTTCTAACGGTATGCCCGATAACGTTCAAACTTATGGTGACCCTACAACTGCCGTTGATCATAATGGTTACCTGTATATGGAGGCAATGAACAATCTTGGACCAACAGGTTATAAGGTTTTTAAAAGCACCAATAAAGGAACAACCTGGGGCGCACCTGTTTCTTCTACCTATAGCCCGGTATCGTTTGATAAAGAAATGATGGCCATTGATAATATGCCCAATAGTCCATATCTCGGCTATATTTATACTGCCTGGACTGATTTTATAGGAAGTTATAGTGTGCGTTTTAACCGCTCAACCAACAACGGGGTAAGTTATTCAAGTAACATTACTTTGCACAGTGGATGGGGCCAGGGCACCAATGTTCAAACAGGTACAGAAGGCGAAGTTTATGTTTGCTGGGCTAATTATGGAACCGCCACTTATCCGGCTAATGGAATTGGCTTTGCACGAAGCTTTAACGGAGGCGCAACATTTACCGAATTGACTCCAATTTTTTCTTACAATGGTATTCGTGTTAGCGGAACTAATCCTATTTTCAACAATACACGTGTTAATGATTTTCCATCAATGGCAGTAGATAAAAGTTGCGGTCCTTTCAGGGGACGAATTTATATTGCCTATCCCGGTCATCAGGGTGGTGTTACTTCAGCAAAAGCTGTAATTTATGTTCGCTATTCGGACAATGATGGTACCAGCTGGTCAAATGCTACTGAAGTAAGTATTGCAACAGGTCGGCAGAATTGGTTTCCATGGATTACTGTTGATGATGCATCAGGAACAGTAAGTGTAGCTTACC
>JBGARN010000111.1:0-14114 GCA_044230205.1 Bacteroidia bacterium | reverse complement strand
CATATTTACTTCTGGGTTGGCAATTTCCTGTATAATGGCATCGGCCTGTCCATCGGCAATAACTGTAAACGACACTCCACGGATCTTGCATTCATTTTCAATAGCAGCAATATCTTTAACCATAAAGCTGCCACCACGATAATTCAGCAGCCAGTTGATGTCAACATCCTGCTTCAAAACCCAATAGGCAATTCCATAAGCTTTCAGGTGATTGGTTTGCGATTCATCCATTGGAATGAGTATGTAGGCTGCTTTGGCAAAAAAAACCAGGATGATAAAAACCAGGGTCAGAACTATTTTCTTCATGACATCATCAAATTAGAAACTACTAAGGTAAGCAATAAAGATTTGAGTAGTATAACTCATTTATGCCCGGTTTATTTTTTCCAGGTCATACCTAAATTATACATCATAAATGAAAAAACATCAGCCTGTTCATTTATCAGCTTCGAAGTTGATTTACCTGCACCGTGACCGGCATCGGTATCAATGCGTATAAAGGTAGGGTTAGTTCCGTCATTCATTTCCTGTAAGGTGGCAGCAAACTTAAACGAATGGGCAGGTACAACACGGTCGTCATGATCGGCTGTGGTTATTAATGTAGCCGGATACTTAATACCTTTTTTCAGATTATGCAGTGGCGAATATTTGTAGAGCGCATTAAACTCTTTTTCATTATCACTGGTTCCGTAATCACTGGCCCATGCCCAGCCTATGGTAAATTTTTGATAGCGCAGCATATCCATTACACCAACAGCCGGCAATGCAACTTTAAACAAATCGGGGCGTTGTGTCATACATGCGCCAACAAGTAATCCGCCATTTGAGCGCCCGCCAATGGCTAGTTTTTGCGGATTGGTGTATTTGTTTGCAATTAAAAATTCAGCTGCAGCAATAAAATCGTCAAACACATTTTGTTTGTTAAGTTTAGTGCCGGCTTTATGCCATTCTTCACCAAACTCGCCACCACCGCGCAGGTTAGGCATTGCAAAAACACCTCCTTGTTCTAAAAATGCCAGTCGCTCGGGTTTAAATTCTGGAGTTTTGCTGATGTTAAATCCGCCATAGCCAAACAGCAAGGTTGGATGTTCGCCATCAAGCACAATGTTTTTTTTGTGTACAATAAACATCGGAATTTTTGTTCCGTCTTTACTGGTATACCAAACCTGTTTGGTCTGGTAATCAGCTTTGTTAAATTTAATTTTAGTGGAAGGGTCATATCCGTCTATCTGTATATGCCCTGTTTTAGTAAACATCATATAAATGGTTGGCGGTTGTGTAAAACTGCTAAGCGAGAAAAATGCAATGCTGTCATTGCGATCGCCTGTTACTGCATCTATTGTGCAATACCCTGGTAATTTTATATCGCGCAAATACTTGCCGTTAAGCTCGAACAGTTTCAGCTGGCTGCAGGCATCGTGCATATAATGAGCAGTTATACGGTTGCCGGTAATGGTAATACTTTGCAGTACATCAGCACTTTCAGGTATTATGGTTTTCCAGAATTTTTTGTCGCTGTTTTTTATGCTCATTAAAATAACCTTTCCACGGGGAGCACCATCATTGGTTTTTATCAGCAGGCTATCGTTAAAGTTATCCAGAACCTCGTAGTCAAAGTTGAAACCTTTTATAAGCTGAACAAATTCTGCATTAGGGTCGTTAAGATTTTTTATAATAAGATCGTTACCACTTGTGCCGGTTGAGCCTGAAATTAAAAGGTATTTTTCATCAGAAGTTGTTTCGGCACGCAATATTTTTTGCGGATTGTTTTTGTCTTCAAAAATAAGCTCATCCGTTTGCTGAGTTGTGGCAATGCGGTGATAGTAAATTTTATGGTTTTCGTTTTTGCCGCTTAAAGCTGCTCCTGGTTTTGGCTCATCATATCGTGAGTAATAGAAGCCCATTCCTTTAAATGCAATATTGCTGAATTTAACCCAGTCGCACGAATCCGTAAGTGTGCGTGCTTTTTTTACTTCCTTAACACGAATCTGTTGCCAGTCGCTGCCAGCACGTGAAACTAAAAATGCAATAAACTGTCCGTCCATTGAACCCTTTACTGTACTTACTGAAACAGTACCGTTACGGTCAACAGAATTGGGATCGAGAAACTGCATGCCTACATAATCTAATCCGCGTTTATAAAAAAGAACATCCTGGTTTTGCAATCCGCTGTTGCGGAAATAGTAGTATGATTTACCCGCTTTGAAAGTAGGTTTGTATCGGGGAAAATTCCACAAAGAGTCCATTCTTGATTTAACACTATCGCGAAGCGGAATCGTTTTTAGGTAATCTTCTGTAACTTTATTCTGAGCATCAACCCATGCTTTTGTTTCTGCAGAATTATCATCCTCCAGCCATCTGTAAGGATCGGCCACTTTTGTATTAAAGTAGGTATCTGATTGATCAACCTTCTTACTATCAGGATATTTTATTTGCTGTGCCGAAGCATTTAATGCAGCTGCGGCAACTAATATTACGAAAACCAATTTCTTCATTATGCTGTTTTTTTGCGCTGCGCAAAGTAATAAAGGCTGCAATAAGCAAATGTGATAATTTTGTGAAAGTTTTTTAAAACCGTTGCTGCTTGTAACGTTCAATTAATGAGTTATAATTGCACGACATTACAAACCCTTATGCATCAGATTGCTTAATATGAAAAGCCGCATTTTAGTTGTTGAAGACGACCGCATTCTCTGCCTGCTGTTAAAAACCCTGCTTAAGCGTATGGGGCATGAGGTGCTGGCAATGGTTGATAGTGGCGAAGCAGCATTGCAGGCGGTAAGATTGGGTTTGCCCGATATTATTTTGATGGATATTAAAATTGAAGGTCCAATAGATGGAATTGAAACTGTAATTGAAATAAAAAAGATAGCAGAAATTCCTGTTATTTATACTTCGGGCAACAGCGATCCATCAACCTTAAAGCGCGCGCAGGATTCAGGATGTGAGGCCTTTTTGGTAAAGCCTATCATCGAAACTGAATTGAAGAATGAAATTGATAAAGTGCTTGCAAAAACAAAGCCCAATATTTAGTTGAATGACTTTTGAGAGAAAGTGTTAACTGTTTTCATGCTCAACAAATCGTATTGAATTTTTAACCATAAAACAATCATTGGCACTGCTTTTAATACATAAGGTGCAACAAAATTAACACGCAGGTAGCGGGGAAAAAGATCAGTGGGGGAGAGTGAAGCAAAAACAAATGCAAGTAAAAGTAAGGTAAGATTCAATTTGCTTCTTTCAGAAAACAGGTACCACAGTATAGCTCCGGTAATTGCAATTACAAAAGTTGGCGACTCGGCTTTATGATTAAAAATCACCACCCAGATTAATATGCCGGAAAGCATAAATACCCTGAACGTATTGTCATTATATAATTTGAAACGAAGCAATGGCAGCACCAGTAATAGTAAACCCAATGCCGTTACCACATTTTTTGGAGCATCATAATTGAACCAGGTTTTAAGCCAGCCTAATACCGATAAGCCAACTGACATACTCTGATCATTGGCCAGCATATCACCCCAGAACCGGTAAACCTGAATCAACTGATCCACATTGATGACCAGTAAGGGTAAAGCAGCAAAAGCTATCATCCAACATGTTGCTGCCAGCGTAGCTTTCCATCGTTCACTATAAAGCAGGC
The DNA here is from genome assembly GCA_044230205.1 of Bacteroidia bacterium. Lineage (GTDB taxonomy): Bacteria > Bacteroidota > Bacteroidia > AKYH767-A > OLB10 > JAEUTH01. The sequence goes on along the minus strand of JBGARN010000111.1, from coordinate 10,468 downwards.
ATAGAATAAATGCTAATCCGCCAAAAACCTTAATGTAAGCGCTAATACAAATTAATAATGTAGCTAACACAAATCTGCGAGATTGCAGCATGTTAAATCCTGCTACCATTAATCCTGCTACCAATCCATTGCTTTGCGAGTTTTGGAGAGACACAATTAGTTCCGGCAAAATGAAAAGCAGTGCTGTTGCTTTTAATTTTTCACTAATGCCTTTCATAAAATATATAGCTGTAAAAAGCACAAATGCATTTAACAGATTCCAGATAGCAAGCCCCGGCAGATTTGGTAAAAGTGTAAACGGATAAATCAAAAGGCAAAATGTAGGACTGTATTTATATAAATCCCAATGTTCATCGGGCCACTGTTGATAAGGATTTTGATACTGTGCAAGATGCTGATAGGAATGTGTGAATATGACATAGTTGTTATAGCGGGTATAGGTTCTGTTGTCGAAAGTTTTATTACCCTGGTAATATTGTAATAGTGATATTGTAACTGTTACAGCAAAATAAAGTGCTGCTATAAAGCGCAGGTTGAAAAGCCAGTTTAGTTTTTGGGTTTTAAACATAGTTGATAACCTGTGGAATAATTGACCGGGTAATTAATTATTTCTTTTTTGCTTTTACAGCATACATCACCGGCATTTTATATTCTAATCCTTTAAAATAGTATTTCCCGGTTTCAATTTCAATCATATTATTAAAACAATTGTAGCTGCTGTAATCGTATTCATTAAACTGTTCAATTAAAAGATCATTTTTTATGAGTGAATTAAGTATTTCACTGATGGGATGATTCCAGCCAACCTCTTTATTTTTTATCGGGGCATTTTTATTGGCATAAGTACCTTCGTTTTCTTCAACAATCGGCTCAATGTTGAAATAGGAATATTTAATGTCCTTAAAATCGTTGTCATAAATCCAAACCACAGGATGAAAATCAACCATAAAAAAAGTACCGCCTGGTTTTAAAAAATAGGAAATAATATCAGCCCACTTATTCAAATCAGGCAGCCAGCCAATGGTTCCGTAAGAAGTAAAAACTATATCAAACCTTTTATCAAGATGATTTTTCAGATCATACACATCACAACAAATAAAATCAGCATTCAGATTTAATTCTGCGCCAAGCTGCTTTGCATAGTTAATGGCTTCATCACTGAAATCAACACCTGTGCATTGCGCGCCTAAGTTCTGCCACGATAATGTATCCTGCCCGAAATGACATTGTAAATGTAAAAGCGATTTTCCGTTTACATCGCCTAATGCATCCAGTTCAATTTTATTAAGCGAATTTTTTGAGCGCTTAAATGCTGAATTATTATAGAAATCTGAATCAATATGGAATTTGGTTTTATCGTTCCACAGCTTACGGTTTATTTCAATGTAATTTTCCATGTTGTATTTTCATAAGTAGGCAAATCAAAACATTTTTGTTGGTAAACGGTATGTTAATTGAACGTGTTTTCGAAAAAAAGCAAGTAAATATCTAGAGTACAGTTATCCAAAAAATTAAGTCAAAAATAAGAATCATCAAGCCCGAAACTTTATACTTTAAACGATTTCCCTACTTTCGCACCCTCACAACTAAAAACAAGATTTATGCAATACGACTTAATAGTACTTGGCAGCGGTCCCGGAGGTTACGTTGCTGCCATTCGCGCTTCGCAATTAGGAATGAAAACTGCAATTGTAGAGCGCGAGAAACTGGGAGGAATTTGTTTGAACTGGGGATGTATCCCAACCAAGGCCTTACTAAAAAGTGCACAGGTATTCGAATATCTTAATCATGCTGCCGATTATGGAATTACTGTAGATGGCGGTAAAGCTGATTTTACAAAAGTAATTGCACGAAGCCGCGGTGTAGCTGATGGTATGAGCAAGGGTGTTCAGTTCCTGATGAAGAAAAACAAGATAGATGTTATAATGGGCACTGGAAAACTGGTTGCCGGTAAAAAATTACAGGTTACAGCCGATGATGGAAAACAAACTGTTTATGAGGCTAAGAATATAATTATTGCTACTGGAGCCCGTTCGCGTGAGTTGCCTAACCTGAAGCAGGATGGTAAGAAGATTTTTGGCTATCGTGAAGCAATGAACCTGGCTACACAACCTAAATCACTGGTTGTGGTTGGCAGCGGTGCAATTGGCAGTGAGTTTGCTTATTTTTATAATGCCATGGGAACCAAAGTTACCCTTATTGAATTTCTGCCAACTATTGTTCCTGTTGAAGACGAAGAGGTTTCCAAACAACTGGAGCGTTCATTCAAGAAAGCAGGTATAACTGTAATGACTGATTCATCAGTGGAATCGGTGGATACATCGGGTGCACTTTGCAAAATAAAAGTGAAAACCAAAAAAGGAGAGGAAACTATAGAAGCAGAAGCGGTTTTAAGTGCCGTTGGTATTGCAAGCAATATTGAAAATATTGGTTTGGAAGATTTGGGAATAATAGTCGATAAGAATAAAATTCTGGTTAATGATTATTATCAAACCAATCTTCCCGGCATTTTTGCAATTGGAGATGTTGTAAAAGGACAGGCTTTGGCACACGTGGCATCAGCCGAAGGAATAATTTGTGTTGAAAAAATTGCCGGTCAAAATCCACATCCGCTTAACTACAACAATATACCCGGTTGCACTTATTGTTCACCAGAAATTGCTTCGGTGGGTTATACTGAAAAAGCAGCAAAGGAAGCCGGGTATGAATTGAAGATTGGAAAGTTTCCTTTCAGTGCCTCCGGCAAAGCTAAGGCAGCCGGTGCAGCTGATGGCTTTATAAAAGTTATTTTCGATGCAAAATATGGTGAGTTATTGGGCGCGCACATGATAGGCGCAAACGTAACCGAAATGATTGCTGAAATTGTAGTTGCACGCAATCTTGAAACTACCGGCCATGAAATTTTAAAATCGGTTCATCCGCATCCTACCATGAGCGAAGCAATAATGGAAGCTACAGCTGCTGCATATGGAGAGGTAATACATTTATAGGTGAAAGAGAAGGAGAAGGTTTAAGTTTAATCGTTTTTAATACTGATATCTTAAACCCCCAAATCTTAATCCCGCAACTGTTATTCAAAGTATGGCCAGGATTTTATTTGTAGCCCCGCATCGTCCCGATCGTGCACCAAGTCAGCGTTTCCGATTCGAGCAGTATTTCAGTTTTCTGCAGGCTAATGGCTTTGAATGTGTAATGGCACCTTTAATAAGCAAGAAAACAGATAAGATATTTTACCATCCGAAAAGTATTCTTCGCAAGATTATTATCATTTGGGGCTATGTAATGATGCGCTTGCAGCACGTCATACGCTCATCAGCTTACGATATTATTTTTATCCAGCGCGAAGCATTTTTTATTGGAACACTTTTTTTCGAAAAACAATTCAAGCGGTCAGGTGCGCGCATGGTTTATGATTTTGACGATGCTATATGGCATCATGATGTTTCAGAAGCCAATCGAAAATTTGCACGTTTTAAAAGACCTGAAAAAACAGGAGAAATAATTGCTATGAGCGACCTGGTTATTGCCGGTAACCAATACCTGAAAGATTATGCATTGCAGTTTAATAAGAATGTTACAATAATTCCTACAACCATCGATACCGTTGGCTATACTGCTAAGCCTTTCAGTCATGATAAGGAACGCATCTGCATTGGATGGAGTGGCAGTGTTACTACTATAAAGCATTTTAGCATTGCAGTGCCAGCGCTGGAAAAGCTAGCTGAAAAGTATGGCGATAAAATTTATTTTAAGGTTATTGGCGATAGTAATTATGTAAACCAAAAGCTTCACCTAAAAGGTGTTGCCTGGAATCATGATACAGAAGTAGAAGACCTTAGTGAAATTGATATTGGAATTATGCCTTTGCCAGACGATGAATGGAGCAAAGGAAAGTGCGGACTGAAGGGTTTACAGTACATGTCACTTGAAATAGCTACCGTTATGTCGCCAGTGGGCGTAAATACCGAAATTATTGAAGAAGGGGTAAATGGATTTCTTGCAAGTGATGAAGCGCAGTGGGTGAATAAAATTTCAATGCTGATAGATGATAAGGAGCTAAGACGAAAAATTGGAAAAGCAGCTCGTCAGACTGTAGTAGAAAAGTATTCAATACATTCGCAGCAATTAAATTATCTTGAACAGTTAAAACAACTCTTAAAATAAAATTTCAAATCTCATTTCAATTATGGAAACAACTGCTTTGTCTGAAATAAAACTGGTAGCGCTAAATCAAAAACACATTGACATAGGAGCTAAAATGGTTCCTTTTGCAGGATATAATATGCCGGTACAGTATGAAGGAATAAATATTGAGCATCATGCTGTGCGCAACAGTGTGGGTATGTTTGATGTTTCGCACATGGGTGAGTTTATTCTGAAAGGCCCTGATGCCTTGGATCTTATTCAAAGAACAACTTCCAACGATGCATCAAAACTTACTGATGGCAAGGTGCAATATTCATGCTTTCCCAATGAAACTGGCGGTATTGTTGATGACTTATTAGTTTACCGGATTGATGAAAATACCTATATGCTGGTAGTTAATGCTTCCAATATTGATAAAGACTGGAACTGGCTTAAAAAGTACAACACCAAAAATGTTGAAATGCATAATATTTCCAATAAAACCTCGCTGCTTGCCGTGCAGGGACCCAACGCGATTAAAGTTTTACAAAAATTAACCGACATTAATTTATCTGAAATACCCTATTATTCATTTAAAAAGGGAATATTCAACGGAGTAAGCAATGTAGTAGTTTCCAACACCGGATATACTGGCGCAGGTGGGTTTGAAATTTATTTTGAAAACGAACATGCTTTAACCATGTGGGATGCTATTATGGAAGCAGGCAAAGAATTTAATATCAAACCTGCAGGTTTAGGTTGCCGTGATACCCTTCGCCTGGAAATGGGTTTTTGCCTTTATGGTAATGATATTGATGATACAACTTCGCCCATTGAGGCTGGTTTAGGATGGATAACCAAATTCACAAAGGACTTTACAAATTCTGCTGCACTTAAAAAACAAAAAGAAGACGGAATTACCCGAAAACTGGTTGGTTTTGAAATGATTGATAAGGGTATTCCACGCCATCATTACTTAATTGTTGATGCTGAAGGCAAAAAGATTGGCTTTGTAACTTCCGGAACACAATCGCCCACATTGCAAAAGGCAATAGGTATGGGCTATGTAACAACTAACTATGCCAAAGAGGGTTCTGAGATATTTATTGCAATCAGAGATAAAAGCATTAAGGCTACTGTTGTTAAAATCCCATTTATTAAATAGTTGATCGGCACAGGTAACTGACGAACATCACTTTTTTATACGCAGGATTATTGCTACTTTTGCTCAACTGATCTTATCATTGGGCAATTGAATTAATAAAGATTTGCTGATTATTCTGGCGGTCGTTAATTCCCCTCCAATTAAAGCGGGATTAAATTAAGCGGATTATACTTATAATTGATATCCGGATTTATTGTTTTACAAGTAAAACTTTATATCGGGTTTAAGAGTTAAGTAAATATTTAATATCTATTTCTAACGAGATGTTTATCAATAAAATCTTACCACGTAAGCTGAACCAAATTTCGATTGCGCTGTTATGCGTAGCTTTTTTAGGTCAATTAACTGGCCTGAAAGCTCAGATTAACATGCCTCCGAATTTTACCCACACTCTTTTAAGTTCAGGGTGGATTGACCCGGTTGGAATAACCTATGATGCCAATGGTGTTGGATATTTGTGGGAGAAACGAGGCAAAGTGTGGAGGGTTAATGCTAATGGTATTAAACAAACACCTGTTTTACTTGATATTGCTGACGAAGTAGGTAATTGGCGAGCTCATGGAATGTTGGGTTTTGCATTAGATCCAAATTTTACCACTAACGGATACATTTATTGCTTGTATGTTGTTGATCGTTATGCCCTGTTAAATATGGGTACACCAGGCTACAGCACAACTACTAACCAGTATAATTCCGCAACAATCGGACGAATTACCCGCTACCAGGTTAACACGGCAACGTTTACATCTATTGTGCCCGGAAGCCGATTAGTATTAGTTGGCGAAACAAAAAGCACAGGTTTCCCGATACTTCATGAATCACATGGTGCAGGATCACTGGTTTTTGGAAAAGACGGATCTTTGCTTGCTTCGTTTGGTGATGGTGCTGACTATGGCAAAGGTGATACCGGTTCGGAATTTGATACCTACTATCAGCAGGCATTGCTGGATAGCATAATTACTCCTGAAGAAAATATTGGATCATACAGGGCGCAATACTTAAGCAGTTTAAGTGGAAAAATTTTAAGATTGAATCCTGCAAATGGTAATGGTTTGCCATCTAATCCATTTTATGATGGTGCCAACCCTCGATCACCACAGTCTAGGATTTGGGCCATTGGTTTCCGTAACCCGTTTCGAATGACATTAATGCCCAATACTGGAGTTACCGATATTACTGCAGGAGATCCTGGTTTATTCGCTGCCGGGGAGGTCGGGTGGAACTCATGGGAAGAAACCAACATCATTACCCGTGGAGGTAATTATGGGTGGCCTTTTTATGAAGGTATAACACCGGCTGCAACTTTTCCGCTTTATTTTAAATATAACTACGATGCACCCAATCCGCTTTATGGAGTAAATGGTTGCACCCAGCAATATTTCTATTTTCAGAATTTGCTTAAGCAAAACAGTTATAATGCAAATACTAATGCATTCAAAAATCCTTGTGATCCTCAGCAGTTAATTCCTGCAAATATCCCTGTCTTTTTTCATCAGCCTCCTGCAATTGACTGGAAGCATGAAGCAAATTATGCCAGGGTACCTGTGTTTGGAATTGATACATTACTTGCAGATACCTTAGGTTCACCCGGGAATTCAGTTGCAGGGTCATCTTTCCCGGGCAATTGTTCTGTTACCGGCACATTTTATAATGACAATCGTTTTCCGCCCGCTTACCAGGGTACATTGTTCCAGGCCGATTATGGTGCATTGTGGATAAAAAGCATCAGCTTTAATAACGATAATAAAGTTACCGCTGTAAATACATTTGCAGATAGTGTTGGTAGTATAGTTTTCCTTACGGTTCGGCCACAGGATGGTTGCCTCACCTATATTACGTTACCTAATTCGCTGCATAAAATATGTTATACGGCAAACATTAATAATTTTCCTACAGCAAGAATCAATCTTGTAAGCCCTGCTAACTATGGTCCTTCACCGCTAACACTACAATTTAACGGAGCAGCATCAACCGACCCTGAAAATCAAATAACTTCCTACTTATGGGAATTTGATGATGGAACTACATCAACTGATACAAATCCTACTCATATATTTCAGTATGCAGCAGGTGTTCCGCATATGTATAAGGTTAAACTTACGGTTACTGATAATGTTAGTCAACAGAGTTCGGATTCAATTATTGTATCAATAAACAATACACCACCTGTGGTAAACATTACAAGTATTATTGATAGTTCACTATATCATATTACCACACCTACGTACTACGATCTGATTGCCAATGTTACAGATGCAGAACATACAGATGCACAGCTGTATTATGAATGGCAAAGTGTGTTGCACCATAATAATCACCTTCATCCCGAGCCAAAGGATACTGAGCATGTAACCAGTACAATAATTAACCCTGATGGTTGCGATGATGTATTTCTGTGGGAAATTAATCTTACAGTAACTGATCCTGAAGGCCTTTCAAGTAGTGATACTGTCAGGGTTTATCCCAAATGTCAGCTGCCTGATCTTGATTTTACAGCCAGTGATCAAACACCTTGTATTGGTGATACCGTTACTTATACCAATACCTCATTTAATGGATTAAATTTTACCTGGACTTTTAACGGAGGTACGGTTGTTTCATGGAATGAAAGTGAGGCAAAAGTAGTTTACAATAGCCCGGGGTCTTATAGTGCTTCATTGCGGGGATGTAATAAACTCGGGTGTGATTCTCTTTTGAAAACTGCCTATATAACTATAGATACCTTGCCCGTTGTTACAGCAACTAACAGCGGGGCATCAGCAATTTGTTATGGCACCTCAACTACTATTAATTCAACTGTTATTGCCAATTCAACATACGCCTGGTACCAAAATAATACTCTTATTACCGGTGCCGCTGGTTCGTCATTAGCTGCGACACAGGAAGCTGATTATTTTGTTCAAGTCATTAACTCCAATGGCTGTAAAATAAATAGCAATATAGTGCATATAGATACTATAAGTCCTGTTGCGTCTGTATTAAATACCGGCAAGGATACCATTTGTCCTAATACAGGAACATTGCTTAAAGTAGTAGCCGATAATGCTGTAAATTATAAATGGTATAAAAACAATATTCTAATAGGTGGAGCAATTGACTCAGTTTATAATGTTCTAAAAACCGGATCATACAAAGCTGTAGTTTCTTTTGCCAATACCTGTGTGGATACCAGTGAAGCCAAGGCTATTCTGGTAACATCATCTATACCGGCTGATTTATTTGTCAACAAACCAAATCCTGTTTGTTATAATGATTCTGTTACCTTTAGCGTTACACCTGTTGCTGGTGCTACTTATACCTGGAAGAAAAATGGTGTTAAAGTTTCTACAGCCACCGGACCCTCCTATAAGTTTGCAATGAAGACTAACAATACTATTACGGTTAAAATTGCTAAGCCGGGTTGTGCAGCTAATACATCTCTCTACACAGCAACCGTTAGTCCTGATGCAACACTCAGCGTAAGCACTTATACTATTTGTAACGACAGTTCATTAATTTCTGTTCCCTTTTTAACTGGCAATATCTACCAATGGAAAAAGAACAACAGTAATATAAGCGGTGCTACGCAAAACTTTTATTATGCTAAAACTGCAGGCGGATATAATGTATTGATAACAGACCTGAATAGCTGTACACGTTTAAGTTCAAAAGCAAACATTACAGTTAATTGCAGGGATATTACTGATCCTGATGCTTCATTACAATTTGTAAGTTTTGAGCCCAATCCTGTTCAACAGTCAGGCACATTAAATCTTAATATGATTAATGATTCGAAGTTGCAGATAAGCATGTTCGATTATATGGGCAGAGAAGTAAAATCAATAAATCTAAATGCAGCTAAAGGACAATCTGAATATCCTTTTGATCTAAGCACTTTCAGTAACGGTATTTACAAACTAATTGTAAGGAGTGAGAATGGCCCTACGTGGCATCTGAACATTGCAGTTGCCCGCTAACTTTTTTAAAGGGATAAGAATTTATCTCATTTAAAATTTAAAAACTGAATTATTCATTCGCTGCTAGTTGCCGTAGCATTGTTAAGGAAAAACAATTTCTTGTTGGCTTGAAAAAAGATTACTCAGAATTTATTTTCTAACTGTGAAAATAATTTTCTGCCCATCAGATAGTACTGTAAAACAAGGCTTTTGCAGAGGATATTCTTTTTATAATCCCGAATATATGTGCATTAAATACAGCCATAAAGTGTGGAGGTCCGTTTAAAATTAAAAATCGTAATGCAGCAATACCATCTAAAATCATTTTTATAAACAGGATGTAAAACAATTTGGAGGAAGCAAGATTTTTATGCAGCATTAAAAGGTTATTTCGAAAGTTGAGGTAAGTTTTACGGGGGCTTGAAGCATCAAGAGTGCCACCACCAATATGGTAAACTACCGATGCGGGTTCAGCTATAAGTCTGAATCCTGCATTCTGAATCCTCCAGCATAAATCCACTTCTTCCATATGTGCGAAGTAGTCTTCATCAAAACCACCCAACTCATCAAATATTTTTTTTCTTATCAGCATGCAGGCTCCTGTTGTCCAGAAAACTTCCCGGGCAGTATTGTATTGCCCGTTATCATCTTCTATGCTGTCAAAAATCCTTCCCCTGCAAAAAGGAAAGCCATATTTATCAATATAGCCACCGCATGCACCTGCAAATTCAAATTGATTACGGCTATTGTACGATTTAATTTTTGGCTGAACTGCTGCAACCGTTTCATCTGCATCTAATATCGCAATAAGTGGTTCAATCCAACGGTCAGTAACTTCTACATCACTGTTTAAAAGCAAAAGATATTCTGCATTTACCAACTTAAGGCAATCGTTATAACCTTTAGCAAAACCTCCGTTTACGGCATTTACAAGCAGGCCATCATTGCCAAGTATTTCCCTGATTACATTTACTGAATTATCAGTAGAAGCATTATCGGCAACTATTACTCTAGCAATATGCTCTGATTTTTGGATAACATCAGGTAGCAATTTCCTGAGCAAATGCTCGGTATTGTAATTCAAAATAACTACTGCTGTTTTCACAAATATAATTTTACCGCTATTCTTTAGATGTTACGAATAATTTTCAGCCACAAAGTAACAGGTGGAAGTTTAAAGGGGCGCAAAAATATAATTGTTGGCAATTATTTAACTATTTAGTTCCGTTACTTTATTACCAGC
>JBGARN010000110.1:0-14452 GCA_044230205.1 Bacteroidia bacterium | reverse complement strand
AGATCACCGGCATCGCCCAATGAACTATGTATGATTTTGAAGTCAATTCTTCATCCACTGCAGCACACCAAATGGTTACGTTTTCGCTCCGGGTTAGCCTGTGACATGAGCAATACCCTGTGTACTGGCTATAGCAGTAACAATATGCGTGTGCTTTGGTTTGCCTTTTTTGCAAGAGCATAAGTAAAGTACTAATGATTGACCAGTTGCCAGCATCGGATCTGATAAGACAAGGATACGGTTGTTTATATCGGGTGTGAAGCAACATATTCAAGATGGATATCAAAACTACCATCTTTATGATGCCTGCGGTATGCTGAAATAAAACCATTGTCAGCCATATCGAAGTAATTAAGTAATCTGGTGCAAAGGTAATCCTGCACGAAGTATGGTAACCAAAACGAGTATTTCAGTCATTAATGGCACAGTAGCCACACCACTAGCGGTGTAGTTATATCTACAGGTGAAAAAATTAAAAGTCTTACTGATTTCATAGGCAGCAATTTCGCCAATGCGTTCAAGGTTTTTACGAAACCTCATGCGGTCTTTGGATTTCCACATTTCGTAATTCAGCAACAAAATGATTGATTAAAGAATTGTTTTGATTTAAAGTAACAAGCATAGGATTTTAAAATTCAGGGTAAGTAATGTCCTCAAATTACGGCTATTAAATTAATAAAATAAAAAATTTAGCATGCACTCTGAAAAATGGCCAATCGCCTCCAATAAAATTCAGTTCACAAACCTATTGACTATTCATTATAAAGGACGATAAAACAGAATATCTATAATCAAGGATTACATTAATTTAAATAGGCAGAGAAATATGTTGTTTTATTTTATTACAATTTGATTATAGGGTTAAAAATTCAGCCCCATTGTTTTGTTAAATATATTTCTATTTTTGCCCGCCCTCAAAGTGCATTAATTGAATTCAACATAAGCGCTCGGTTAAAACCCATTAAATCAAATAAGTGTAAAATTATAATCTATAGTAAATCTGATAATATCGTTATCAATACATTGTTTCAAAATATTATTCTCCTTAAATATTAATTATCAAAAAACAAAAATCTTATGAACAAACCAGTAGCACAGCAGAAGAGTGGCACCGCTAAAAATGCTTTTGCTTCAATCGTTATTGTGGTAGCTTTAGTAGTTGCTTGTTTAATTTACTTTCTGATAATGGGAAGTCCTAGCAATTTTGAAGACAATAATCCGGCTAACCACCCGCTCCCCGGTAATTACCTAGGTATCATCTACAAAGGAGGGGTAATTGTACCTCTGCTGATGACGCTGCTTATCCTTGTATTTACGTTTTCAATTGAGCGCTTTTTAACAATTAAAAAAGCATCTGGTAAAACATCAGCATATAGTTTCCTTACTAAAATCCGCACCATGCTGTCATCAAATAATGTTGCAGCAGTGGAGCAGGAGTGTGATCGTCAGCAAGGTTCACTGGGCAATGTTGTAAAAGCAGCCATGGTTAAATACCGTGAAGTGGAGAACGAGCAACAAATGGATAAGGATCAAAAAATTGTTGCTATCCAAAAGCAGATTGAAGAGGCTACTGAACTTGAAATGCCTATGCTTCAGAAAAACCTGGTATTCCTTTCAACCATTGCCACAGTTGCAACACTTATTGCACTTTTGGGTACCGTTCTCGGTATGATCAGGGCTTTTGCATCTCTTGCACAAGCAGGTTCACCGGACTCAATCGGTTTGGCAACAGGTATTTCGGAAGCGTTGATTAATACAGCATTTGGTATCGGAACGTCAGCCTTGGCGGTAATTTCCTACAATTACTTTACCACCATGATTGACTCATTAACATACGCTATTGACGAGGCAGGATTTAGCATCATCAATACGTTTGCTGCTACACATAAATAATCCATTACTAAAAAGGAAGCTCAATGCCTAAAGTACAAGTTAAACGGAAACCGCCACGCATCGACATGACAGCCATGACTGATGTGGCGTTTTTGTTGCTTACCTTTTTCATGCTTACTACCAAGTTTAAGCCCGATGAACCTTTTCAGATTGATACGCCTGCATCGGTTTCGGATTATAAATTGCCCGAATCCAATGTAATTCAGATAGCTGTTGACGAATCGGGTAAAGTGTTTTTTTCCGTAGGACAGGGAGACAGACGTAGTATGCTTGAGAAAATGGCCAAGCAGCATAACATAACATTTACAGAAGCTGAATACCGTCAGTTTTCATTGCTTGAAAACTTTGGCGTGCCGGTTAACCAGTTAAAGCAGTTGCTTGCCTTGAAACCTGATGAACGTGCTAAAATTCAGCAAACTGGTATTCCTTCAGATTCTACCAATAATGAATTGCGTGACTGGATTTTGTTTGCCCGTCAAACAAATCCCAAAGCAATAGTTGCCATTAAAGGCGATGGTGATGCTGATTACCCTGTGGTTAAAGATATTATTGCGACACTGCAGGACAGGAAAGTAAACAGGTTTAACCTGGTTACCAATCTTAAAACTGCACCATAAAGAAAATTCTGAAAATTTATTTTTCTATTTATGGAAAAATAGAATTTTAGAATCATATGAATAAATAACAAGAATTAAGGTCAATAAAACCGAATAACAAATGGCTGAAATAGACACCGGGTCCGGTGAAGGTAAAAAAGGCGAAGGCAAGGTCCGTGCGAAGAAAATGGCCGTGCATATTGATTTTACACCCATGGTGGACTTGGGTTTTTTGCTCATAACCTTTTTTATGCTTACCACTACCATGAATAAACCCCAGGTAATGGAGATTAATATGCCTTTAAAAGAAGATGTTCCACCTGAGGAACGTACTAAATTTAAAGAGTCGCAAACCATGACGATAATACTTGGCGAGCAAAATAAAGTTTATTACTACTTCGGAATTACCAACCCAGTGGTTGATTCTACAAACTTTGGGCAGGATGGTATACGTAAAGTATTGCTTGATGAAAATCGTAAACGTAGCCCTGTCTCTGATTCTATTCCTATCTATAAAAGAATGCTTGATAACAGGAAGATTACAAGGGATGAATACAAAAAGAATGTTGCCAGGATAAAGGCGGATAAAAATGCACTGATTGTGGTTATTAAGGCCGAAGAAAAATCAAAGTATAAGAACCTTGTAGATATATTAGATGAAATGGCTATTTGCAACATAGGCAGGTATGCAATTGTTGACATAACTGAACAGGACAAGCAACTATTAGCAGGAACATTACCAGTAACTGAAAATTAATTCACAATGGCATCAAAAATTAACATATTTGAAAGCAACTGGATTGACATTGTTTTTACCGATAAGAATAAAAACTATGGCGCGTACTTTTTGCGCAAAATATACAATGACCATGTTACCAAAGGAGCAATAATAAGTATGGTTGTTTTTACTGTTGGTATTAGTGGTCCGAAGATATACGACTGGATTGCAGGAAACATTGGTGCATTTAATAAAGTAAAAGTTACAGAAGTAACCGAACTTATGGCTCCGCCTCCATTGGATAAAACAGAGCCACCACCACCTCCACCAGAGGCTCCGCCTCCTCCACCTTTAAAGTCTACTGTTAAGTTTGTGGCGCCAGAAATTGTTGAAGATAAAGATGTGAATGATGAGCCGCCTCCCACAGTTGAAGAACTTAAAGATGTGGATGTAGGTAAAAAAACCGAAGAAGGGGATCCGAATGGAGTAGATAACAGCCTGGTTGATGAAGGTCCAAAAGTAATTGACGAAACACCGCAGATTTTTTCAATAGTTGAACAGATGCCTGCATTCCCTTCCGGTGGCGAAGAAGGATTTATCAAATACATAGCTACTAATTTCAGGTATCCGGCTATGGAAAGGGAAAATAATATTCAGGGTACCGTATTTATTGAATTTGTGGTGCGCCCTGACGGATCAGTTACAGATGTTAAAGTTTTAAAAGGTGTTGCAGGCGGACAAGGCCTGGATAAAGAAGCAGTAAGGGTAGTTTCATCTTCTCCTAAATGGAAACCCGGTAAGCAAAATGGTAAAGAGGTTGCAGTTTACTATCGTGTACCTGTTCGGTGTACTTTGCGTTAAGCTGTTATTTCAAATAGGATTTCTTTCAGTAAACCATTCGATATGAATACACGGTTTTTCATCATTTTTAGCCTGTCTATAACCGTATGCTATATTTTATTTGCTCTTTGGATTTTAATTTTTCCGCCTCCGTTTGCGTTAGAATATAGCCCGGTAATACGTATTTCATTTTCAGTACTTGTAATAGCTTATGGCTTGTTCAGGGGATACCGGGCCATTAAAATTTATAACATTCACAAGAATGAAGCAAATAAATAAACAAGCTGTTGTTCTTGTTTTAGCATTATTAATTCTATCGGCCTGCAACAGTAATTCAACCAAAGAATATAATGATACTCCAACCAGGGGAGAGATAAGTATTTCGGTTGATCAGACTTTTGAACGAATCATACAGGGCGAACTGGATACTTTTCATGCACTATATAAGTATGCTAAAATAAAACCTAATTACACATCTGAGTCAAAGGCATTCCAGGATTTGATTAATGATTCAGCCAGGGTAATTGTGGCTACCCGTTTATTAAATGACGAAGAGAAGAAATATTTTGAAGGCCGAAAACTTACACCGCGTATAACTAAAATTGCCCGTGATGCAATTGCATTTATTGTAAATAACCAAAATCCCGACACCATTTTAAATATGGATCATATCAGCCAGATTTTTACTGGTTCGATAAAAAGCTGGAGTGAGATTTCTGCAACCAATAAACTTGGTGAAATTTCAATTGTTTTTGATAACCAGGGGTCCAGCACGGCCAGGTATGTAAAACAGCAAATTACCGGTGGGAAAGATTTTCCGGCCAATTGTTTTGCAGTAGATAAGAATGAACAGGTTATTGATTACGTAAGCGAGCATAAAAATGCAATTGGTGTAATAGGTGTTAACTGGATCAGTGATGGTGATGATCCTTCTGTAATGAGTTTTCTAGATAAAGTAAAAACACTGGCAATAGTTGCTCCTGATACCTCAGCAGGCTTTGGTAAAAGCTACAAACCTTACCAGGCATTTATTGCCACTAATTATTATCCGTACACACGCGATGTTTATATAATAAGCCGCGAAGCCCGCGCAGGACTTGGGACCGGTTTCGCTGCATTTGTAGCAGGTGATAAAGGCCAACGCATTATATTAAAATCAGGAATTATGCCGGCTACCCAACCTGTGCGAATAGTTGGTTTTGAAAATAATAATTAACCATTCGGTAAAATTCAATTGTTGATGACCTTAAAGGATTCGGCTGATGAATTTCCGTTAAATTATTTTATCCTTGCGCCCTTAAAATTGTGTATATCCGTTATTGGTAACATAATTGTAATCTGACTTTGCATCTATAAACTTTACATTGATATGAAGAAGTACTTAATCATTTTATTTTCAATTGGATTTTTTTCATCAGCAAATTCGCAAACGCTGCAGGATGGATTAAAGGCGCTTGATAATGATCAGTTTGCTAAAGCGAAATCAGTTTTTCAATCGCTGGTAGCTTCCAAGCCTGAAATAAGTGTTGAGGCATGGTATAACCTTGCCGGCTGTTATTTTGAAACCGGGAAAAAAGATTCAGCAGGATTGGTGGTAGATAAATTAATGGCAAGTTATCCGGCAAATGCATTATCTAAAGTTGCATTAGGTCGTTTGGCTCTTGCAAATAAAAACACAGGTACAGCTAAAGCAAGTTTTGAAGAAGCACTTAAAATTTCAGCTAATAAAGATGCCAAAGTGATGAAGTATATTGCTGAAGCTTACCTTACACAGGAGAACCCTGATGGCCCTGCAGCAATTCAGGTATTGACACCAGCTATTAAGCTTGATCCAAAAAATCCTGATCTCTATATTCTAATGGGCGATGCTTATAAATTAGACCAGACAGCCGGAGGACAGGCTGTTACCAACTATGAAAAAGTGCTTGATATGAATCAGATGCCTGCAAAAGCTAATCAGCGCATTGGCGTTATTTATATGCAGGCGCGTAATTTTCAAAGTTCATCCGATGCCTTTGAAAAGTCACTGGCTGCCGATGCCAACTATGCACCCGCTTACCGTGATTATGCAATGCTCAACTATAATTTTAAGCGCTATCAGAAAGCACGAGAATTGTGTGAAAAATATTTATCAATTGCAGATACCACCGAACTATCGCTTACCCGGTATGTGTATATTCTTTTTATGGTGAAAGATTATCAGAAAGCAACAGAAGAAATAAATGCCCTTAAACAATTGGATGCATCCAACAATCTGCTAAACCGGTTACTGGCTTATTCTTACTCTGAACAAAAGAAAGATTCAATCGGGCTTATTTACATGAACCTGTTTTTAAGTAAAGTGGACAGTGCTAAAGTAATTCCGCTGGATTATAAATATTACGGTAGAATGCTTTCACGTACCGGACAGGATTCATTAGGTATTTTGCAATTACGCAAAGCACTTGCATTTGATTCAACCGATGCTGATGTATTGCAGGATTTAGGTGAAGCGCTTAACCGCGTAAAGGACTATTGCCAGGCTGCTACAGTATTTCAGCAAAAAGTAAATAATCTTAAAGCGCCATCTGCACTCGATTATTTCTTCCTTACCAAAGCATATTATTTTTGTAAGGATTATGCCAATGCCGACAGTGCTGCACAAAAGGTAATAGAATTGAGGCCAAACTCACACCTAGGCTATCAATGGCGCGGTAAATCCAACTCGAAAATTTATGTTGATGATCTTGAAAAACCATTTCCTTTTTACCAGAAGGCAGGAGATATAGTTGACTCAGTAGGGACAAAGGTTCCCAACAGCGAGGCAATTGAGATTTATAAATTCCTTGCTGTATACAATATCAAGAAAGAAGATAATGCAAAAGCCAAAATTTATCTTGAAAAGATATTAGCACGCGACCCCAATGACAAGGAAGCCAATGAGTATATTAAGCAGTTGAAATAATTAATAATAAAAACAAAGCTCTGATAAGTTCAGAGCTTTGTTTTTTTAGAGGCAAAAACTTCTTGCCAAGGGTTAATTTCATCAACCACAATCTCTCCATTCCAATTCGTCATTGCGAGAGCAGTAAAGCAATCTCATCCACCTTATCGTCATTGCGAACCGCGAGGAACGAAGCGGGAAGCAATCTTTTATACTGATATGTAATCACTCCATGAAAAAGGATTGCCACACTTGACTTTGGCGAGCCCGCAGTGACGTAGTGTTATTATACTTCACTCCACCACAAACTTACCATTGTACAATACATTTCCTCTTATTTGGAATAACAGCAGGAACGAAGCAAGGGTAAGTTTTTTTATTGTTTTTTTTGTTTGTTAAGTTGTTGGGTTGAGAAATGTAGGGATTAACTTTAATTGGCATTATGACAGATTAAATTTTTTATTTTTGCCTGCATCCTATAGCTGGCAACTATTTCCTGCCATTAAATTTTTTTACACTATACCTCAATGGCAAATCAAGATAAAGCAAAACAAGTGAAAGAATTAACTTTTGAAGATTTTAAGCAATCAGTTTTAAAGGACTATCGCATTGCATGCGAAAGCCGTCAGGCAAGCCTGGTGGGCCGTAAGGAAGTATTAACAGGCAAAGCTAAATTCGGCATTTTTGGTGATGGTAAGGAAGTGGCGCAGCTGGCTATGGCTAAAGCATTTAAAGATGGCGATTTTCGCTCAGGCTATTATCGTGATCAGACTTTTATGTTTGCCATTGGTGCGTTATCCATTCAGGAATATTTTGCTCAGCTTTATGCTAATACCGATAAAGATGCCGACCGCTCATCGCAGGGTCGTTTAATGAACGGACACTTTTCTACACCATTATTAAATGACGATGGAAGTTGGAAAAATCTTACAAAACAAAAAAATTCATCAGCCGATATTTCACCCACAGCCGGACAAATGCCGCGGTTACTGGGTTTAGCCTATGCTTCAAAATTTTACCGGAATAACAAGCAGCTGCAGGGCGATGAATTCAGCAATTTTTCGGTTAATGGTAATGAAGTTGCTTTTGGAACCATTGGCGATGCAAGTACCAGTGAAGGAATGTTTTGGGAAACCATAAATGCAGCCGGTGTGCTGCAGGTGCCTATGGCCATAAGCGTGTGGGATGATGGTTATGGAATTTCTGTTTCGCAAAAATTTCAAACCACCAAACAAAGTATTAGTGATGTGTTGCGGGGGTTCGAAAAAGTTGACGATCGCAATGGTTATTTAATTTATACGGCAAAGGCATGGGATTATGCCGATTTATGTGAAACCTATGAAAAAGGAATTGCCCTGTGCCGCGAAAATCATATTCCGGTTTTATTCCACATACAGGAATGTACACAACCACAGGGGCACTCCACCAGCGGTTCGCATGAGCGATATAAATCACCGGAGCGTTTGAAGTGGGAAGAAGAGTTTGACTGCATAAAAAAGATGCGCGAGTTCATCAGTAAATCGGCCATTGCAAGCGATGAAGAGCTGGATGCCATTGAAGCAGCAGCAAAGAAAACAGTGGCGGTTGAAAAGAAAAAAGCATGGGATAGTTTTACCGAATCAATTAACCGCGAACGTAGCGAGGCTGTTACCTATATGGTTAATGTTAGTAATGCCAGTTCAAACAAAGTTTTTATTGATAAAATCATCAGCAATCTGAATGATGCGGCTGAGCCTGAGCGCAAACTCACTTCAATAGCTATAAATAAAATACTGCAACTTACTTTAAGCGAAAGAAATGAAGCCAGGCAACAATTGGTTAACTGGAACAATAACTTCAATCAATTGAATTATAGCCGGTACAGTTCGCATTTGTACAGCCAGTCGAAATGGAGTGCTTTAAAGGTGCCTCAGGTTGCTGTACAATATACTGATGATGCACCAGTAGTTGATGGAAGGGAAGTGCTGCTTGCCAATTTTGATGCGCTGATGGATGCCTATCCCCAGGTAATTGCATTTGGCGAAGATGTTGGTAAGATAGGAGGTGTAAATCAAACTTACGCAGGCTTGCAGCAAAAGTATGGCGAGGAAAGAGTAATTGATACCGGCATTCGCGAAACAACAATAATAGGACAGGGTATAGGCCTTGCCTTGCGCGGTCTCAGGCCAATTGCAGAAATTCAATATCTTGATTACCTCATTTATGCTTTAACAACATTAAGCGATGATCTGGCTTGTTTACAATACCGGACAAAAGGCGGACAAAAAGCACCGTTAATTGTGAGCACACGCGGTCATCGATTGGAAGGTGTGTGGCATGCAGGTTCGCCTATGAGCATGCTGTTGGGTAGCTTACGAGGCATGTATATTTGTGTTCCCCGCAATATGACACAGGCTGCAGGTTTTTATAACACCCTGATTAAAAGCGATGATGCTGCTTTGGTTATTGAATGCCTTAACGGTTATCGCCTGAAGGAGAAACTGCCAGCTAATCTTGCAGAGTTTACTGTACCACTTGGAGTTCCTGAAATACTAAATGAAGGCGATGATGTAACACTTGTAACCTATGGTTCATGCGTGCGCATAGCGCAGGATGCAGTGCAACAATTACAGCAGGCCGGAATAAGTTGCGAGTTGATAGATGTTCAAACCTTGGTGCCGTTTGATATTAACAGCAGTATTGTGCAATCACTTTCAAAAACTAACCGGATAGTTTTTATTGATGAAGATGTTACCGGAGGCGCCACTGCATACATGATGCAGAAAGTGCTGGTAGAACAAGGCGGATACAACTATCTTGACAGTGCACCTGTAACTGTTTCTTCAAAAGATCACCGTCCTGCTTATGGAAGCGATGGCGACTACTACAGCAAATCAAATGCTGAAGATATTTTCAATGCAGTTTACAATTTAATGAACGAAGTTAATCCCGGAAGTTTTCCTTCAATTATTTAACCGGAGTGTTAATCGATTGAATTAAGATTGTTTTTTTTAATATACTTATTTTCTCGGTTTTTTCATACATAGCAGCATTAAAAGTTCAAAACTTTTTTACTCAAAAGGTAGATTTACATTAGCTAAATTTGCGTTACAATTTTATAGAATGACAGAACGAATAACAGAAAGCGACTCGCATTACTCTGATCTTGAACAGATGAGTGTGCACGATTTATTACTGAATATTAATAGCGAAGACAAAACAGTTCCCCTTGCAGTTGAAAAATGCATGCAACAAATTGAAAAGCTTATTGAACAGATTATTCCAAAAATGAAAGCAGGTGGCCGGTTGTTTTATATAGGAGCCGGAACAAGCGGACGATTGGGAATAGTTGATGCAAGTGAATGCCCTCCAACATTTGGAGTGGAGCAAGGCAGGGTAATAGGTTTAATTGCAGGTGGTGATAGTGCCATACGCCAGGCTGTTGAATTTGCCGAAGACAGCACAACACAAGGCTGGAAAGATTTGCAGAAATATAGTATTACCACCAACGACCTTGTTATTGGAATTGCAGCTTCAGGTACAACACCATATGTGGTGAGTACTTTGAAGACATGCCGCGAAAATAAAATCGTAACGGGTTGCGTAGTTTGCAATAAGAATTCAGCAGTTGCTGCACAGGCTGATTATCCTGTTGAGTGTATTGTAGGGCCTGAATTTATTACAGGCAGTACACGCATGAAGGCAGGCACTGCTCAAAAGCTGATATTAAACATGATTTCTACTGCTGTGATGATAAGCCTTGGCAGAGTTAAAGGAAATAAAATGGTAGATATGCAGCTTACCAATAATAAGCTGGTCGACCGCGGTACGCGTATGGTGATGGATGAATTAGGAATTACTGCCGAGCAAGCTGATGATCTTCTGAAAAAATATGGAAGTGTGCGTGCAGCAGTTGATTCCTATACAGCAAATAGTAACTGACAGAAATTATAAATCGGTTCAATAAACTTTTCGATTACAGATGCAGGATTTGGAACCATATTATCGCTGGCGTCATTTGTACATAGCTGCTGAAGATGAGCAATCGCCATTTTACGGACGTGAGTACAGCGAGTTTGAATACAGTAACCGTATTTATAATTATTACATCCATCCCCAATGGGATGAATTCGGAAGTAACACGCTGTACATTAAAATTATTTTTGCTGATTACGATCAGCAGTTTGCAATTATCGAGTTTATTGGCGAATGGAATGATGCTATCAATAATGATGTCATGTTGCTTAAGCGTGATATTATTGACGAACTTATCCTAAGCGGCATTAATAAATACATCCTTATTGGTGAAAATATTCTCAACTTTCATGCAAGTGATGATTGTTATTACGAAGAATGGTCAGACGATGTAGATGATGGCTGGATTGTGGCTTTAAATTTCAGGCAACATGTATTAAATGAGTTTATTAAAAACAATATTGATTACTTCATGATGTTTGGTGGTGAGTTAAACGATCTGAACTGGCGCATGTTTTCACCTCAACAGCTTTTTGAAAAAGTAGATAAACTGGTCAGGTTTCGGCTGGCCTGATTATTAAAGGTAATCTATTGCACGCTTACCACAATTAAAGATCAAATCGAGTGTGCTAAGATTTTTAGTAAATTCAAACTTATAATCAAACACCTGCTGGTACCTTACTGGATTAAAAAACTCAATATAGACTACAGAATTATTTTTTGAATTACTTAGTTTTCGAAAGTCGCAGGCGCTTAACAATTCTCTTTCATAAATATCAGTATACGAAATTTCAATATTGATATTCAGAATTTTTAAAATCCATCGGAGCAAATTCAGATTATAACTGAACAAAAGTTTTTCTTTTTTGAAGTAAACATCCTTCAGTTCATCCTTATAAAATTCGAAAAATGGCGATCGGTTATATGCGGTTTCAATACTGCGCCAATGCTGCATTTGCCATGATGATTGATAGCTTATCTCTGTTTCAGTAACCGGCTGATGCTGCTTTTTAGCATGCACTAACGGAATTTGAAGAGTTTGAATTCCATTTGGCGATAAAATATGAAACCTTGAGCGGTTGGTTTGTTTCTGAAAATTTTCATGGGCCTCTAAAGCAACTTTCTTGCATTGCTGCATTAGTGAAACATATTCAACAGTGGGCAACAATGCTGTTGAAAATAATCCTGTTTGATCAGTTAATGATATGGAGTTTGTAGTTGCTATTGAATTAAACAATAACCGGATATTTTATTTACTCATTTTCTAAAAAGTATCACCCCAGTGTATAAAGCGCATCATGCGGTTCCAGCGTAATTTGTGAATCAATGGAGCATCGTAATCAATACTCAGCCAAACAAACACGGCTTTACCGGTAACATGATCTTCAGGAACAAAACCCCAGTACCGGCAATCGAGTGAATTGTAACGGTTGTCGCCCATCATAAAGTAATAGTCCATTTTAAACTTGTATTTACTGGTTTCCTTGCCGTTGATAAATATTTTTCCATCACGCTCCTCCAGTTGATTATGCTCATAGGCTGTAATTGCCCTGCGGTAAATGCTGATGTTTTTATACGAGATTTCAATTTCATCTCCTTTTTTTGGAAGATAAATTGGTCCGAAATTATCCATGTTCCATTGATGCAATGAATCGTAACAGAAAATACGGCTTTCGGGAAATTCTTTTGTCTGATATATAAGTTTAACCGAATCAATATTGGTGCGTTGAGCCAGGTCGGCAGCTGCCTGGGGTGTCATCATTATTATACCATTGTCGAACTGGCCCATATCCATATTGGTAATTCCTAATTCGCGCAATGTTTCATCATCAAACATAAATCCACGTGAAAATACCCTGTAAATTTTTTGTCCGCGTTTTGGAAACGGAACTTCTTTATTGTTGATATAAACCACACCATCAATTATTTTAAGGCTATCGCCAGGTATTCCGATACAACGTTTGATGTAGTGCGTTTTCTTGTCAACAGGCCGTTTGTCATCATCTTCACCGGGCATGCCGGGATAATTAAACACTACGATGTCATTGTTTTTTACTTTCGAAAATCCCGGCAGGCGGTGGTAATCGAGGCTAATAGCTTCAGAATATGACTTCATGCCAAGCAATTCATTATGTACAAATGGAATTGATAATGGCGTTTGTGGAGTTCGCGGACCGTAATTCAATTTGCTTACAAATAAGAAATCTCCCACCATAAGTGTTTCTTCCATTGAAGGAGTTGGAATGGTGAATGCTTCCAGCAAAAAAGTGCGGATAATGGTAGCAGCCACAACAGCAAAAATTATTGCATCAAGCCATTCGCGCCCTTTGCTTTTTTTCTTAACCGGTTCAGAGGTGTTTTTCTTTTTACCAAACATATGTTACCAAAAGTATTATTTGTTATTACAATTCTTTTATCAGGATAAACCCAGCATATCACGCATTTCATAAAAGCCTCGCTTGCCAATTAACCATTCAGCAGCATGCACTGCACCTTGCGCAAAGCCATGGCGATTATTTGCTTTATGCTTTATTGTTATTTCATCAATAGCACTGGTATACGCTACCACATGAGTGCCAACTACCTCAGGCTCACGTTTTGAAACAATAGACAGCTCGCCTGGATTAATTTCACCATTAGCGAGTTTCCAATTCTTCTTGCTCTGGATTTGTTTTAAAATATCATTGGCAAGAGTAATGGCAGTTCCGCTGGGTTTATCTAACTTCTGCAGATGATGTGTTTCTTCAATTGAAACATTATAATCAGGATAGGCATTCATGAGCTTTGCCACATATTGGTTTACTGCAAAAAATATATTTACACCAATACTGAAGTTTGATGCATAAATAAATGCAGCATTCTTAATCCTGCACGAGTTTTTAACTTCTTCCAAATGATCATACCAGCCTGTAGTTCCGCAAACAAGAGGCAGACCTGCATTAAAGCATTTTTCAATATTATCCAATGCCGAATCCGGTGATGTAAATTCTATTGCAACATCACATTGCTTCATATTAGCATCAGTAAAATCATTTTTATTGCCTGCATCAATTTTCAGTACCACCTGGTGACCGCGATCTAAAGCACAGGCTTCAACTGCTTTCCCCATCTTACCATAACCAATCAGTGCTATTTTCATACTTCTTAAAATTAGAGTTTAAGCCAAAGCTGATGTTACACTTAAAAGGTTAATTGAAGGTTAATCCCGGTTACAGGCTTATTTCCAAATGATGAGTTGATTTGAAGCGGTGTTGGCCTCCATTGCAGGGTTAGGTAGTCGCTCATCTTAAAATAAAACAGGTGAGCATCAACATAAGCATCAATAACATTTAGTATATATACCGCTGCAATTCCTATTATACACAAATCGCGATTACGGTGCCAGTAGTCTTTCTGGGTTTTAAGATCCGCTTCTTGTAAGGCCGTATTGGCAAATTCATCAACGGTTGTCGGGTCACCATCAGCACGGTACTTATATGCAGTACTAAACCGCTGGTACTGGTCATTATTATAATCAACAAAATAGAT
>JBGARN010000109.1:0-14143 GCA_044230205.1 Bacteroidia bacterium | reverse complement strand
GAGTCGGTTTTTATTACATAAAAATCAACACTGTCTGAATTGAAACTCATGGTATAACCTGACAATAAAAATCCTCCATTATCAGCTTTTTCAATTGCAAATCCCACATCCTGTGAAGAGCCTCCATAGGCATAACTCCATAAAGTATCGCCTTCAGCATTTGTTCTTATTAAAAACACATTTGTATTTTCATCACCCATGAGATTCTTATCACTGCCGTAATAGTTTTCTTTAACCGGTAAATTGGAAGGGCGAAGGTGATTGCTCCCAAAACTTTCGGTGATACCAACAATTGCATACCCGCTATCTTCCAGTTGAAGGATGTCATAAGTGGCTTCAGTGTAAGTACCGCCATATACTTTTGACCAGCTTAAATTGCCTGTACTGTCAAATTTATTAGTAAACGCCTGGTAGCCTCCGTTACTTACCCCGTTGGACGCCCCGGTAATAATAAATCCATTATCCATTGTAGGTTTTATTTTCATGCCTTCGTCAAAACCAAAACTTCCTACTGTCTTCGTCCATAAGGTATCACCACCGGCAGTTGTTTTACAAACAAAAATATCAGCATATCCTGCTCCCCAGCTGGCAGCTCGTCCTGTAAAAATAAGTCCG
Organism: Bacteroidia bacterium; assembly: GCA_044230205.1. Classification (GTDB taxonomy): domain Bacteria; phylum Bacteroidota; class Bacteroidia; order AKYH767-A; family OLB10; genus JAEUTH01. The sequence continues at coordinate 13,528 of JBGARN010000109.1, read as the reverse complement.
CTGTCATAAGTTTCTATTGCATCAGTTCCCTGGTCGTAGTCAGTTCCTCCGATAATTCTTGTCCATAAGGTATCACCTTGTGCATTAAGTTTAACATACAACATATCCCAGTTTCCTGAACCAAAACTAGTTGTAGAGCCTGCAAGAATATAACCGCTATCAACAGTTTGTCGAACGTTAAGGAAACGGTCGTCAGTTAGCCCGCCAAATGTTTTCATAAACTCAACATTGCCTGTTGAGTCAGTCTTGATAATCATCGCATCATATCCGCCAGCACCAAATGACTGTGTCATGCCGCTTATGGCAAATCCGCCATCAGAGCAGCTGATAACTTTAATAGCCTGTTCATTCCCTGTTCCGCCATAACGCTTAAACCATTGCAGGTTGTAACTGCTGTCCAGTTTTAATAAAACTACATCAAGATCACCAGGTCCAAAATAGTTGCTGTGACCTGCCATTACGAATCCGCCATCAATAACAGGAATAAATGAAAAGCCGTAGTCATTGCCGATAGTTCCGAAATTTTTCTGAAAAACAAATTGTTGTGACAATGCATGCGAAGCACAAAAAATAAATACAATTAAAATAAGCCTGGTTTTCATTTCAGTGCGTATATTAAATGGGTTATGAATGGTTTTTTATAAAACTTACTTTGCCGCATCAAGGCTTTCAAAAACTGAGTTATTGCTAATGAACTCCGGCACTATTTCTTTCATTTTTTTTACGATGGCAAAATTGTCGCCCGAGTTCATCATTGATAAAAGCTCATTTATCTGAATGCTAATCTGATTAAACTCATATTCATGTACCCTGGCAATTAGAATTTTATGATGATGCGTGGGTAAATTGTTTTCCTTATCGTTTAATAATTCTTCAAATAATTTTTCGCCAGGTCGTAAACCTGTGTACTCAATCTTAATGTCTTTGCCTAATTGAAGTCCGCTTAATTTAATCATCTTACGTGCAAGATCGGCTATTTTTACCGGTACGCCCATATCAAAGATGAAAATTTCGCCACCATTGCCCATTGCCCCTGCTTCAAGTACCAGCTGGCAGGCTTCTGGAATCGTCATAAAGTACCTGGTAATTTCAGGATGTGTTACCGTAACCACTTTTCCTTCTTCAATTTGTTTTTTAAAAACAGGAATTACAGAACCATTGCTTCCTAAAACATTTCCAAATCGTGTGGTAATAAATTTTGTTGATGAAATTTTATTAAGCGATTGTGTATAGATTTCTGCAATGCGTTTGCTGGCTCCCATTATGCTGGTAGGATTAACAGCTTTATCGGTTGAAAGCATTACAAATTTTTTAACGTTGTGCTCATGAGCAAGATTTGCAATAAGCACCGTGCCTGCAACATTGTTGCGTATAGCTTCAGACGGATTTTCTTCCATAAGAGGAACGTGCTTGTATGCAGCTGCATGAAACACCACCTCAGGCTTGTAAGTATTGAATACCTGCTGCATTCTTTCCCTGCTACGTATATCACCAATGATAGGTTCAATAATACTTGCGGCATTACCTGATTTAAGTTCAAGCTCAAGTTCATACAAAGGCGATTCAGCAATATCAAGCATCAATAACTTTCCGGGCCGGAATTGAAGTACCTGCCGAACTATTTCGCTTCCTATTGATCCGGCACCACCGGTAACCAATATTGTTTTTCCTGAAAATGATTCGTTAATCTTATCAAGATCAAGTTGTATTTGTTCACGCTCAAGCAATTCATTAATCTTTACAGTTTTAATTTGCTTAAAGCTCAGTTCGCCATTAATCCAGTTGCCTACAGGAGGAACATTCAACACTTTTGTGTTATATTTCAAACAGGCATCAATAATCTCGGCTTTGCGTTTTGCATTTACGCGCTGAATAGAAATTATTAAGTGCTTAACCACATTCTCGGTAAGCAATTTTTCCAGTCCTTCTTTAGCATCATAAATTTTTATGCCTTCCAGTTTACGGCCAATTTTTTTTTCGTCATCATCAACAAAGGCCAGCACTTTAAATTTTGTTCCGGCATCACGATCGAGGGTTCGCTTTGTTATAACGCCAGACTCACCGGCACCATAGATTATTACGTTGCTTTTTTCGCTGCTTGGATTGCTTATTTCGTTATAGGCTACTTTAACAGCCAGTCTTCCGGCAACCATGGTAAATACTGCAACCAAATAATCGATGATCAGTATTGAAAAAGGAACAACATATTTTTCAGTAAACTGGAATGAAATAAGATTGGAAAATGCCAGCAATACCGTACCCGCAGCTAAGGTAATCAGAATGCGGAATGAATCGCGTGTGCTGGTGTACCTTATTATACCGGCATAAGTTTTAAAAATAAGGAATGAGATAATTCGAACAGTAATTACAGCCGGAAATACAAAATAGAAAGTGTCTATTTCCACTTGTGGTATTGCGAAGTTAAAGCGCAGCAAGTATGCCACCATAAGTGAACATAAACAGATCAGGATATCAATAGCAAAAATGATCCAGCGCGGGATATTTCTTTCTAACAGGAAATTCAATTCAGCGATTTTAGAATGCCTGCGAATTTAGTTTAAATGTACCATAAAACACAGGATGGCTTAAACGTCAAAATGAGGAAAAAGTGATTTTTAGGGTCAATTTTATTAAACTCTTGACTGTTTAAGACGATTCCTTATTTTTCGCCCTTTAATAAATGGCTTATCCTATGAAAACACTAGTTACAGGCGGAGCAGGTTTTATTGGTTCGCATGTTGTAAATCATCTTATTAAAACCGGGCATAAGGTTTGGGTATTAGATGATTTAAGTGGTGGTTTTATGGAATACATTAATCCACAGGCTACCTTTATTAATGGTTCAATTAATGATTACCAGTTGATTGATAGCCTGTTCGAACAAAACAAGTTTGATTATGTATTTCATCTTGCTGCTTATGCTGCCGAAGGTTTAAGCCATTTTATAAAACGATATAATTATAATAATAACCTTATCGGCAGTATTAACCTGATCAATGCTTCAGTTAATAATAATGTAAAGTGTTTTGTTTATACCTCTTCTATTGCAGTTTATGGGGCAGCACAATTGCCAATGACTGAAAACATGATTCCGGTACCTGAGGATTCGTATGGTATAGCAAAGCTTGCCGTTGAACAGGAACTTCGTATTTCACATGAAATGTTTGGTTTGAATTATGTTGTTTTCCGGCCACATAATGTTTATGGCGAAAATCAAAATCTTGGGGATCGTTACCGCAATGTTATAGGAATATTTATGAACCAGCTGATGCAGGGTTTACCGGTTACTATTTATGGAGATGGAGAACAAACACGTGCATTCAGTTACATTGATGATGTTGCTCCGCACATTGCCAATAGCATCCATAATCCGGGTGCCCTAAATAACACATTCAATATAGGTGCCGATCAGCACTATACCATTAACCACCTTGCTGATGCAGTTATGAAGGCTATGAACATTGTCGGTGAAAAAGTATACCTGGATTCGCGAAATGAAGTTATGCATGCATTCTCTGATCATCAACGCGCCCGGAGTGTATTCAATATTAATAATTTTGTAGGGCTGGATGAAGGTTTGGCACGAATGGCAGATTGGGCGAAGAAAGCGGGTGTGAGAAGCAGTAAAAAATTTGAAGCCATTGAAGTTTTAAAAAACCTCCCTGAAAACTGGCTGTCTGATTAGTTCTTTATTCTATCAGCGTTCGAAAAAGATGAAAATAATAATGGCGAATAAATTATGATGATAAGCTAATACTCATTTTAATTTTGACAATAATTCCAGGCATCTTTTTTTAGTTGCATCATCATCAACATTATTTATCGGGCATTTCATCGCACGTTCAACCCATAACTTAGCTTGTAAATAGTCATCCTTCTCACCGCGTTCATGAAATGTAACCGCCAGTTCATATTGGTGTAAAATATACAGTGGCTCCAGCTGTATAGCTTTTGAAAAACACTTAATGGCATCGGTGTAAGTGCCACCAGGTGGTACGCCACCATAAAATGAATTGATCATAAATTTTTCGAAGCTTCCGAAACCGGCAATAGTCCTGTTCCATCGGCCAAGTATGTGATATACACCACCGATGTCAGGATTTAATGAAAGGGCTTTATCGCATTCCGTTTTTATGAGTTTTGCATTGCTTATCTTTTGCTTGCTGCCTGCAAATTCATTAATACGAGCCAGCGAAAGCGCATAGACATAGTGAACATCAGCATTAGTATCATTTACTCTAATTGCCTTTTTAGCCAGGTATTCAGCCTGATTATAATATGCTTGCTTCGATTTTTCATCCTTTTGTCTCCAGCCAATTTTTGCATATAAAAAACTGCTATTGGTCAGGTAATCAACATTTCCAGAATCGGTTTTAAGTAATTGACGGAATATTTCAAATGCTTCGGGAAATTTTGATGCAGCTTTGTATTTTAATCCAAGTTGATATTGATCAATCGATGTTTGAGGTAATGCAGCTGAACTGCAAAACAGGCATATTAACAACAACAAAGAATATTTTATCATGAAGAGTATATTTCTTCAAAAGTAAAAATCAAATCCTAATCATTAATGCCTTTCGAAATAAAAAGAACATTCGGCATTTAATAGCCTTGAAAAATAAGGCAACACAAAAATCTATAATCATTTACCAGGTAATAATTATTTGTAAAATTCGTTTAGTAGCTCTTTTTGCTAATTGCAAATGAGTGGCTATGATAATTTACATGCTGTTCCTCATAAATTTATTTTCATGGTTTATCAAATGCATTAATTTTATCCCTCATTTTGTTGTTATTAATTTTTAAAATCAATTGGTTCAATATGAAAAAAATAATTTTTGCAATGCTGGTAATTACAGCAATGTCTTGTAATCGTGAAAAGCTGAACAGTAAGGAAGCAACAAGTCTTATAGAATCATTTCTAGCTGCAACGGATAAAAAAGATTTTAAGAATATTTCTAATTTTTATTCAGAAGCAATGAAAAACGGTGAGCCTGAAAATGCACGCATTGAAAAATTACAGGCCTTACGTCAATTGTTAGGCGAAACAAATCAAGTGGTTTTAGAATCATCAACCGACACTGTTTATAATAACAATCCAGCTTTGTATCTCGTTTATAAAATCAAGCATGCTAAAGTCACGTCAACACAGGAATACATGGTAGTAAAAGAGGAAGGCAAATACAAAATTGCCCAACAAAATGTTGAGTCAGTTAACTAAGCTGGATTTATTGACATAAAAAATGCCCGGTAACATACCGGGCATTTTTGTTTATAAACTTTCTGAAGAATTGAATAATTTATCGCGTAACAACCATTCTCCTTGTAATGGTCTTATCATCATACCTTAGTGTGTAATAATAAATACCGGGTAACAAGTTTTTAGAATTAAATTGTACAGTATGAGTGCCTGCATCAGTAACAACGTTGTTAATTGGAATTGCTATCACCTGTCCTAACACATCAGTAATTTTTAATTCTGCTGTCCCTCTTGATGGTAAAGTAAAGCTTATGCCAGTGATGTCACTTGCAGGGTTCGGCATATTCTGGTAGAGATAAAATCCGTTAGCTTCATTTTCACCAACAAGGGTTACACAAGGTGAAGGAATTTCAGTGAAACAAACATCATCAATAGCCCAACCATCAGCCGTGTTGGTTTGATCAGAACCAAATCGCCACCTGAATATTAATGTACCATTTTGCAGGCTTTCAAAATTATGTTTGGATTCAACCCAGCCACCTACAAATCCTGTCCAGCCTGCCATAACAGGAGGACCGCCAAATGCGGCTATGTAAGTTGCATTCATCCAGTTGGTCATATCACCTCCCTGTCCAAATTGTTGCCAGTTTTGTGCACTGTCTGTACTGTACTCAATTGTGCCACCATCGTTAAACAAGTCCATATCGAAATTATGCCAGAATCTTAGTTCATAACAAGTGTTTGCTTTAACATTAAATACCGGTGAGAATAATGATGATTCATCGTCATTCGGATAATCATTAACCAAATTGGTTACCCAGCATTTAGCACCACTATGACTTCCAACCAGGTTAACTTTTGCAGGTGTGCCTAATTGCCAGCTGCTGTTGGGAGTATAGTTAACTGAGTTAAGTGCAACCCATTGCGGACCGGTTTCAAAATCGTTACAATAAGGGTAAATTGAAGTTGAATCGAATACAACAAGGTAGGCACAAGTAGTATCATCACCATTATCAAGATCGGCTGAGCTGTTTGGATATGATGTATAAATGCACATGAGGTGTTGACCCGGAGAAGCATTCCAGGGTTGAGAAAAAGTGTGAATTGCAGACTTGCCAAAATTTAATGGAGCATTCGGTATCGGGTTTATAGTATCCGTTACAGTAAATGAATTATCAATTACTAAAGTCAACACAACATTATTTAACGGTGTTGTTCCGTTATTGATGTACTTACCTACTATATACTGCGGACCCGGAGTTAAAATATTATTTAACGGATATACTTCATTAGTACCTGCCGTAAGCGTAATTGGTTTATAAAGTGTAAAGTCATCAATGGAAGCACCGTCAAAATTCACGGAAAAATCAGCAGTGAAAACAAATTTGAAAACTACCGGATTTGGATTCCCGTTAAGGAAAATCAAATCAGTATTTGATGCAAGCTTCCAGCCGCTGGAATTACCATCCCAGCCGGGTTTGCCACTTGAAATTAATGATGCATTGGTAAACCAATTGGTACAACTTGCACAACCTACACTTCCTAACGGATTATAGGTAAATCCGCCATCAGCAGAATAATCAAGCCTTGTTCCATCCCAGTTACTTTCTACATTATAATTTATCCAGAAGGAAACCTCAGCATTAACAACATTGGTAAAATCAAAGTAAGGTGAAATTAACTCGCAATTAGCCTGGCCCTGGTAACCGGAATTCAGGTTTACATCCCAGCAATTGGGAGCAGAATGTGATCCTGTAGTTACTCCAAAGTTAGGTGTACCTAATTCCCAAATCGTTCCTGCTGTAAAATTGTTGGTTGTCCAGCCATTATTAACACTGTCGAAATTATCAATGTATGTTGGAATCAATGTTGGAATTCCGACTAAGGAAGTGCAGCATGAATCATTAAAGTTATCGCCATCATTCGGTAAACCGGTGTACATGCATAAATTAAATGCTCCGGACAAAGCAGCAAATCCCTGTGTAAATGTTATGATTCCGGTTGAATTTGGAACAATAGGGGGATAGTAATACTCTGTTATCGGTGTGCCTCCGTTTATAGTATAGGTTACCGGAATAGAATCCATTACAGCAGAACCAAAGTTTTTGATTTCAAAGCTCGGATAGTAAGTGTTTCCAACTGCTAATCCGCCCAATGGTGACAATAAGCCATTGCAGCCGGCATCCTGCGGAGGGGGAATGCGTAAACAGAAATCATCAATTGAAAATCCATCATATTGTACAGATGCGTCAGCAGTAAATACATATTTAAGTTGTATCAAACCGCTTGAATCAAAATCAGTCATAATATATTCTGATTTTATCCAGCCGTTTGAATTTCCATCCCAAGCAGGCTGGCCTGATGAAATAATTGAATTAATGGTATACCAGTTAGTGCCGAGTGGATCACCAAAGTATCCAAGGTTTGTCCAGGGACTTCCGTTTAAGCTATAGTCTATACGTGTTCCGTCCCAGTTACCTTCGCAATTACGGTTCTGCCAGAAAGTTAATTGTGCATTCACTGCTGTTGACATGTCAAAGAATGGAGAAAGTAATTCAGCATAAGCGTTAGGCTGATATTGTGTAGTAAGATTAATATCCCATGCATTTGGAGCTGAATGGGCACCTGTGGTAGTTCCAAAAGAAGGGGTTCCTAATTCCCAAACACTACCCGGATTAATGGTAACTGATGTCCAGTCGTTTGCAGATGCCCCATCAAAATTATCACAATAGTTAAGTGTGTCTACAGGAATACCTTTACGCGGAACACAAAGTGTATCATTAGTATTATCACCATCTGTGGCTAAAACGGTAAACCCACAAAAATCATAATTACCTGACGGAACTATAAATGGCGCACAAATGATATCAATAATTCCATTGGATGGAATTGGTGCACCGCTATACGATACCGGTCCTATAGGGCCTGGTCCTCCGGTGTAAGAATAATAAACATCAAAATTGGTTATTGGGTTGCAGCCGAAATTGCGTACACGAATTGTTACGTTTGATGATTGACCCGCGCCCCAGTTAGTGAATGGCTCGAGAATAGCATCAACTCCAATATCATCATTAGGAGGATTTATCATACAAAAATCATCTATTGACATTCCATCACCAAGCGTAAATCCTGTTGAATTAAATGCAAATCGTACCTGAACCAATCCAACAGCATTATAACCATTCATACTGTAAGTACACTTTATCCAGCCATTTGAATTGCCATCCCAACCCGGCAAGTTGGATGAGAATAATCCTGTGTTGTTATACCAATTAGTGGCATTGGTATCATTAGGCTGACCAAGTACATTCCATCCCAGCCCGTTAATATTTATATCAACACGGCCGCCATCGTAAAATGTTTGTGTATTGCGATTCTGCCAGAACTCCATCCGAGCATTACAAGCATTAGAGAAATCGAATATCGGAGATAGCAAATAAGTTTCCGAATTAAAATCGTAACCGGTAGTAAGGTTAATATCCCAGGCATTTGGCGGAGAATGAGGTGAGTTGGTGGTACCGTAATTGGGTGTTCCCAATTCCCAAATTGTTGTACTTGCTGGCGATGGAATGACTGTCCAGTCAGAAGCAGAAGTATCAAAAGCATTGCAATACGTAATGGGAACTACTGGAATGCCGACAGGCTGTGTACAAGATGTGTCATTGCTGTTATCACCATCAGTGCCTAACACGGTGTATGCGCAAAAATCATAAGTGCCTGATGGTACAGTAAACTGTCCGCAATTAACCTGGACAGATTGACTTGGGCCTATCGGAGCACCAGTGTATGCTGTTGGTCCAACAGGAGCACCACCATTAACGGTATAATAAACATCAAAATTAGTAATCGGGTTACATCCATAATTCTTTACGGTAACATTTACATCTGATAATTGTCCTGCACCCCAAATTGGTGTGGGGTTAACAATTGCAGAAACCCCTATATCTTCTAAAGGAGGATTGATCATGCAGAAATCATCAATTGAAATTCCATCACCTGTAGTAAACGGAGAAGAATTGAATGTAAATCGTATCTGCAATAAGCCGACACTGTTATATCCGTTCATGTTATAGGTACTTTTAACCCAACCGTTGGAATTGCCATCCCAGCCGGCAATACCTGAAGCAAAAATGCTGGGGTAGGTGTACCAGTTGGTTGCAAGGGTATCGCCAACTGTTCCCAGGATACTCCATGGTCCTCCATTGATTGAATAATCAATTCGTGCACCATCATTAAAGGCGCTTATGTTGCGGTTTTGCCAGAATTCCATTCGGGCATTACATGCAGCAGCAAAATCAAATATTGGAGAAAGCAGGTATGCTTCAGCATCAAAATCATAACCGAAATTAAGGTTAATATCCCATGCATTTGGCGCAGAGTGTGGCGAACTTGTAGCTCCAAAGTTTGGCGTTCCTAATTCCCATGTGGTATTTCCAGTAGGTGATGGTATAGGCGTCCAGTCTCCACCATTAATATCAAAATCATTACAGTATGTAAGTGAAACCTGCTGAATGCCGCTTACATTCATGCATAGCGTATCATTAAAGTGATTACCATCACCCGTTAAATCTGTATATGCGCAAAACTGAAGGGTTCCACCCTGTACTGTAAACTGAGGACAATTAACAGTATCAGTTGCACCTGCGGCAAGCGACCCCGGATAATTGGTGGCCGGTGAGGTGCTTCCGTTATAGGTATAATACACATCAAAATTAGTAGCCGTATTCAGGCCATAGTTTTCAATAACAAGCTTTACATCTGCAGTAGCGCCTGACGGATACAATGCGTTAGGAAGTACAATCTTACTTACTCCAACATCTTGTGGTTGCGGAAGTGTTATACAAAAATCATCTACTGAGAATCCATCGTAATTAATAATACCATCAGAAGTAAATACAAACCTGAACTGAACAGGGTTAGGATTGTAGATAAATGCCGGCTCTACTAATTTTTTAATAGCATTTATCCATCCGCCAGAATTATCAGCCCATGCGGCCTGGCTGCTTGAATTGATGCTTGAATAATTATACCAGTTGGTTGCATTTGGGTCGCCAAAGCTTCCTACAATCTGCCAGTTTGTGCCCCCATCTTCCGTATAATCAAGTCGCGCGCCATCCCAGAAACCTTCTGAGTTATAATTAATCCACATGTTTATTTTGGTGTTGATGGCAATGCTGAAATCAAAAATAGGAGAGATTAGGTAAGATTGCGTATTGCTTAAGTAACCTGAATTCAAATCAACATCCCATGCATTTGGAGGTGAGTGTGCGCTTGATGTTGAACCAAAATTAGGCGTACCCAATTGCCATGACGAACCACTAACCAGTGAATCAGTCCATAAATTACCAGTGTCAAAATTATCGCAATAGGGTAAATGAGCCCCGTCAGAAACCACAAAGCAATTTACTATCGTGCTATCGGCATTGCTGCAGGCAGAAGCATCAAAAGCGACATAATAATAGCAGATGGTATCACCAACATTAAAGGTATCAGGTGGTGTAATGGTCCACAAACTATCACCTGCAGGATTATTCATTATTGTACTTGTCCAGCTGCCCCCATTTACCTGTATATTGAGAAATACATTTGCTATACCAGAATTATCACCCACTTTTACATTATACGTATATGGGCCGTTATTGTAAACTGTTCCTGAATAGATTGGCGGTGTTAGAACTAAACCCGGAGGTGTTAATTCGCATGGGGCAGCCAACACACAAATTTCATCAATTAGCCATCCATAGCGGTTAATGCCGTTATTATTCAGGTCTCTTGCTAAAAATCTGATACGAGCTGTAGCCGAGTTGGCAACGAGTCCTGAAATATCAAACTGCTCATACTGCCACCATGATGCTAACGGTGTTGTATCCACCCCGGGAATCCAGGTTGCATAAGCCGCCTCGGTAAATTTATTTCCCTGTAAAGGAAAATTACTGGTGCCCAGGTATTGCGCACCTGTAAGGCTGGTCCATGTATTACCTCCGTCATTGGAAACCTGTACCAGGCCCTGATCAAAAAACTCAAGTTTACAGATGTGCCAGAAATTAAGTATCACATAGGTATTACCGGTCAGGTCAATAATATCGGAAGTTGCTATTGCCGTATCCTGCGTGCCAAATGTGCCATGATAGGATTGTACACCATCATGGTAAAATGTGGTATTAGGATTCCAACCTGGTTGCCCGTTAGAATTAAGGTTGTTGCTTGAAATGCTGTCAATAATTTCCATGTTCTCATGATAAACACAGCTTTGGCTGAATCCTGTCAGTGAATAACATAGTACTGCAAGAAGTAAGATTTTTTTCATGCGATGAATTGTTTTAGTTTCATAATACTGGAGTTCGGTCCTGAGTCGTTAAAAGGGGATGGGTAAATGTAATAAATAATACTTTGAAACATTCAAACATATCATGCATATCTCAACTTGAGTTTTTTTCTAAGTAGTGAGCTATTCGCGCAAAAAAAAAGCTGCAGTTAGCTGCAGCTTTTTTCATTAACAATCTTATTTCAATTTAATTTTTGGCAATTCTTGAAATATAGTATTTATCTGCTGTTTCAATTTTTAAAAGGTACATTCCTTTTGGAAATTTACTGAAATCAATATTCGTAATATTACTTGGCTGATCATAATAGAACTGCGCAACCTGCTGGCCAACGCTATTAGATAAAGTTAGAGTTACCTTCTCATTAAGGGAAGGTAATTCCACTTTAAGATAATCTGTAACGGGATTAGGACTTAGTGAAACATTCAATAAGCTGTTTTCATTTATGCCTGCTGCAGTTGTAACCACAATAGTTACCTGCATAGAACTGCTGCAGTTGCCATCTGAAACAGTAAGCGTTATAATGTAAGTTCCAGGGGCAGTATAGGTATGTGTAGGATTTTGAACTGATGAAGTATCGCCATCACCAAAATCCCATAAAATACTGGTGGCGCCAAGTGAAAGGTTGGCACAGGTAACAATGTTAAGATTTTGATTATACAGGAACGAAGCCTGCGGACCCGGAACTACTGTTACAGTAACCGGGATACGTGGGCTTGAACATGGAGGAAAAGATACCTCCCAATCATAGAAGAAATAATAAAATCCGCCTGCACCTGGACCAGCATTGTTACCGGTTATTGATACCATTCCATTAATATCATATGGATAGGCGGCACCGGCATCGTTTCTGAAGAAATTTGAACTACCGTTATTGCCTAATCGAAAATTGGTGCCGGGTTGCAAATCGAAATTAAGATACAGCCTGCTTTCACCATCAGGAACATTAGCAGTGTATGAGTTTAAAGGATTGCCCATGCCATCTTCAAGATAAACGGTACGCGGACCAGCACCTTGAGCGAATACCTTTACAGAAACAAGCCTGCAATTTTGTGTAACATCGAACCGTAAATAGCGATCGTTATTAAATGCATAATAGGTTCCTGTTCCTATACTGGTATCTGGCGGACCTCCGAATGATGAGGCTGCTGCCTGTTGTGCAGCAGCATAAAACGTAGTAGTAGCAACCAACGGCCCTGTATTGAAAACAGCGCCAGTGTCCAGTTGCACACCTCCGGTTAACGAATCGAACCAGGCAATTTGACCACTGCCTGATGCAGTTAGAGTGGCAGAATTAAACTGGCAAAGGCTCGTATCAGGAGATACGGTAGGAGCTGTTAAAAAATCAACATGCACATAATTTACTTTTTCTAAAGAATCGATGCCTGAAATTCCAACAGTGATTAGTTTAACAGAATAAAATCCTGCAGCAGTATAAGTATGAGCCGGATTTTGAACGGTGGAAGCGTTTCCATCACCAAAATACCAAATCCATGCTGTGGCGCCATTATTTGATAAGTCGGTAAATTGAACAATACCTGAACATGTTAAGGTGTCACTTACTGTAAAGTCAACAACCATGGCAGGGCTTTTTTCATAATTTGGTACGTTGGCGGCAACCGGTATATTGCCCGCAACTACCCGTAAGGTGCTAACAGCCAATAGCGTTAGCATTAAAATAATGGAATAAGTTTTTTTCATTGTTTAATTGTTTTGATATTTTTTTTAACGCTCTAAATGTAGAAAAATTCAATTACCGTCATGTAATTTCAATTATTCTGCATTGCTATACTTTTTACTATGAATTTGTTTTTGATGTCTTATAGCGATAAAGGTTTAAAACCTCATTTCATTTATAAGCATCTTTAATATACATTAAACAAATAACATCCAACCTCAGCCTGCTTTTAGGCATTGTTATACCTGTTCATTAAGCTTTATTTTACTTAGATAGGTTTTTGTTGTTCAAAAGCAATATTTAACTACATTTGCGCTCCCTTTTTTA
>JBGARN010000108.1:0-14227 GCA_044230205.1 Bacteroidia bacterium | reverse complement strand
GTGATAAGTGAACAGCCTGACCATTGACTATTACTTCAATTTCATGGTTGCTGTTATTCTCAATTTGCACACCCTCTTTAGTTACCTTAATATTCAGAATTGATTTTCTGAATATGATTTTAAATTGAAACGATTTCCATTGTTCTGGTAATTGCGGACTAAAATGCAATACGTCATTTATTACCCGCATTCCACCGAATCCTTGAACAACACTCATCCATGTTCCTGCCATGCTGGTAGTATGACAGCCGTCTTCAGTGTCGTTATTATAATCATCTAAGTCAAGACGGGCAGTGCGAAGGTACATTTCATAAGCCTTTTCAATATTGCCTATGCTGCACGCTAATATAGCATGAACGCAAGGTGACAGCGATGATTCATGCACTGTGCGTGCCTCATAAAATTCGAAATTACTTTTTAGTGTTGCTTTGTCAAAGTGTTCTTCAAACAAATACAATCCCTGCAATACATCTGCCTGCTTAATAAAGCATGAACGTAAAATCCTGTCCCAGCTCCATTTTTGATTTAATGGACGCTCACTTGCCGGCAAATCCTTAACCAATATTTGTTCCTTATCCAGGTATCCATCCTGCTGCAGGAAAATATTTAGTTGCTTATCATATGGAAAGTACATTTTTTTCGAAATAGCTTTCCAATTCTTAAGTTCAGTTGCAGAATTTAAACCGGTTTTGGTAATGATGCGTTTATATTCTTTTTTGTTTTCGGTTTTTAAAAGTTGCAATTGTTCAGCAGTATAGCTTAAACACCACACTGCAAGATAATTCGTATACCAGTTGTTATTTATATTGTTTTCATATTCATTAGGACCAGTAACACCCAGCATTACATATTTTTTTCGCCAATTGCTCCAGTTAACACGCTGAGCCCAGAATCGTGCAATACCTATCAGTACCTCAAGTCCATATTCAGCAAGATAGTTCTTGTCGCCAGTGTACCTTACATAGTTGTAAATCGCAAAAGCTATTGCACCATTGCGATGTATTTCTTCAAATGTAATTTCCCATTCATTGTGACATTCTTCACCATTCATAGTTACCATGGGATAGAGTGCTGCCCCATTACGAAATCCCAGTTTAGCAGCATTTTCTATGGCTTTAGGTAAATGCTTAAAGCGATAAATTAAAAGATTGCGTGCTACATGATCGTCAGCGGTACTCAGGTAAAATGGAATGCAATAGGCTTCTGTATCCCAATAGGTACTTCCGCCATACTTCTCACCGGTAAATCCTTTTGGACCGATATTCAACCGCTCATCCTGGCCGGTATAAGTTTGATTGAGCTGGAAAATATTAAACCTTATTCCCTGCTGTGCAGCAACATCACCCTCGATAATAATATCACTCGATTCCCATTTTTTTTGCCATGCATTGCGCTGTTCATTTAAAATCGTTTCGTAACCTTTGGCGCATAGGTTGCTTACATTGCTGAGGCATGCAGCGGCTAATTCGCTTTTTTCATAATTTTCTGAGGTGGTTACCGAACAATATTTGTAAACAGTAATTGAGCTATCACGCTTTGTATGAAATTGAAACTGCTGTTCAACGTATTTTTCTTTTTCTCCCGGTTTAGCTTCAGTGTTTGTTGAAGTGTCATCCAGGTAAACACTTGTATTGAAGCCTGTACAGATTCTAAAAGCTGTTTTTTTTGTTTCAGTTACAATGTAAGCTTCATTTGACATGGCACTCCGGCTTATTTCATTCCAGAATTTTTCATCATAGTTAGCATCAGAATTTCTTACATCAGCATCAATGTAGCTGCTTATTTTTACATCTGCATCAGCATCAATTCGAAATTTATATTTAATAGCGGCACATTCATCATCCACCAGACTCATCAAACGTTGAACCTGAGCAGTTACTGTTATGCCATTATTCATAGTGGCTGTGAATGATCGGTTAAGCGTGCCTTCTTTCATGTTTAATACACGCTGAAATGATGTAACGCGGCATTGAAACAAATCGAGTTGCTGCCCGTTAATTTCAATTGAAATACCGGTAAAATAAGGGGCGTTAAGTACTTTAGCAAAATACTCTGGGTAACCATTTTTCCACCAGCCCACACGTGTTTTATCAGGATAGTAAATGCCGGCAATGTAAGTTCCCTGCAGCGATTCGCCACTATATTGTTCTTCAAAATTAGCACGCTGGCCCATACGGCCATTTCCAATACTGAAAAGGCTCTCAGATATTTTTTGAAGATGCGGATCGAATCCATTCTCTATTATATTCCATTCATCATGTTGTACGTATTGTTTCATAAGTCTATGGCAGAATATGTAGTTGAACTATTTTACTTGGGCTTATTGATTTTGCAATTGAATTAAATATTCACAAGTGCTTCCTGAAGGGTATTCAGATTAAAATCCTTAAATGAAGTAATGACAATATCAGCATTGGTAAGAATTGTTTCATCGCCAACACCTACCGAAATAAAGCCGCCACGCTTGGCAGCTTCTATACCCGCAAGGGCATCTTCAAAAACAACGCAGTCTTTAGGGGTTAAGTTCAGGTCGGCAGCTGCTCTTAAAAAAACCTCTGGGTTTGGTTTTGCAGTTGTAACCTTGTTGCCGTCAATTATAACATCAAAAAAGGGAATTAAGCCAATTCGTTCCAGGCACAAAATGCTATTACGGCTGGCGCTGCCCAAAGCAATTTTTATTCCTGTTTCTTTCAGATCATTCAGAAATTCAACCACTCCGGGTAAAATTTCATCAGGCGTAATGGTATTAACATATTCAACATACCAATCATTCTTGCGTTTGGCGGCCGCTATTTTCTCTTCTTCAGTTAGTGTTACTTTAGCCCATTGCAGAATAAGTTCAAGCGATTCCATTCGGCTAACTCCTTTCAGATGTTCGTTCTGGCTTTCATCAAAATCGAAACTAAATTCATTGGCTAATCTTTTCCAGGCCAGGTAGTGGTATTTGGCAGTATCAATAATCACTCCGTCTAAATCAAAAATACAAGCCTTTATCATAATAAATTCGTTTGAGGTTTTGTTTTAATAATTTACCATCCAATTTTAGTAATCCCGTTATCAGTTTTTAAGTTCCAGTATCCATGCAGTTTTTGCCGGAATAGAAATGGTGTTTAAATCAGTTAGGGTTGCATCTGTGGTAACTTCATAAGCACTTTTAAAAGATTTCATTCTTTCAACAAATCGTGCAGTATTAAGTTTCATATCACTTTCGTTACTATTCATAACAACCATTATAGTTTGCTGGGTAGTGTACCTGAAATAAACATAAATGCCGTCAACCGGAACAAACTGCATAAGCTTGCCTTTGGTAATGGCTTCACGATGCGGTCTCCAGTTGGCTAACTTTGTTATAAAGGCATGAGCTTCATTTTCAATTGCAGTTCGTCCTTCAGGCTTGAATTTGTTTATGCTATCGGTAGCCCATCCTCCCGGAAAATCCTGGCGTACATTAGCTGCAGGTCCTTCAGCAAAATTTTTCATTAAAATTTCTGTTCCATAATAAAGCATTGGTATGCCACGTGTGGTCATTAAAAATGTAATACCCATTTTCCATTTTTTCATATCCTCACCACATACTGAATAATACCTGCTTAAATCATGATTATCTATAAATGTAACATTACGGGTCGGGTCATCATATACAAAGTCGGAGCATAACGTGTGGTATAAACGATTAACGCCTTCGGTCCAGCCAAATTTCTGATTAAGGGCATCGTTAATAGCATAATACAATTGAAAATCGGTAACACCCGGTAATTCAGAATAAAACAACTGCTGCGTGTATTTGCTTTTAGTAAAGAAGCTTTGATTGGTAATGCCATGTACCCATGTTTCACCAAAAATGCTGAACCTGGGATATTCAAACTTAATTGCTTTAACCCATTTGTTTTCAAACTCAAGATCGGAATAAGCATAAGTATCTACGCGGTATGCATCAATACCTGTTACTTCAATCCACCAAATTGAATTAGTTATAAGATAATTGGCCAGGAATTG
This sequence comes from Bacteroidia bacterium, assembly GCA_044230205.1. Taxonomy (GTDB): domain Bacteria; phylum Bacteroidota; class Bacteroidia; order AKYH767-A; family OLB10; genus JAEUTH01. The sequence continues at coordinate 10,231 of JBGARN010000108.1, read as the reverse complement.
ATTTTTTTGATTTAAGTCGGGCATGTGTTTATCAAACCAACCGTCCGACATTAGCTTTTTATCAGCATCTGATGCATAAGGGTCCATCAGTGTGCCATCTTTATAGGTTGTTCTTGTAAATTCAGGCCACTGGTGAATCCAGTCTTTTGAAGGAAGGTCTTTTATGAACCAATGCTCATTGCCGGTATGATTAAGTACAATATCAAAAATCACTTTCATATTTGCATTGTGTGCAAATTCAACAAATGTTTTATAAATATCATTTGTGCCCAATCGTGAATCTATTTTGTAATGATCAGTTACTGCATATCCATGATATGATTCATGAGGTTGATTATTTTCCCATACAGGGTTTAGCCATAATGCCGTAGCGCCAAGAAATTTAAGGTAAGGCATATTTTTCATAATTCCTCTTATGTCACCACCATGTCGCTCAAGTAATGAATCACGGTGCATCGTTTTTTGATTCATGCCAGCATCTATATCATTAGAGGTTTCGGCATTCGCAAAACGATCGGGCATTATTAAATAAATTAAATCGGCTTGCGAAATACCCGCTGCCCGGTTTCTTGCAAGCACCCTGCTGCGTAATTCATAACTATAGCTATACGATGTATTTGCCGAAGTAAATTTAATAGGCAACACTCCTGCTTTTGTTGATACATCAATATTCAGATCGAGAAAAAGGTAATTGGGATTTTCAACCTTGTTTACTTTTTCCAGTGTTACACCCGGATAATTTATACTTATGGAATACTTTGAAATATTAGTACCATAAACACAAAGCTGCACCTTAGGTTCATTCATCATAGTAAACCAGAAGGGCGGATCTATTCTTTTAATATCAACATCCTGAGCTTTCAGTAATACAGGAGTAAAAATTAAGTATGCCAAAGTAATGGCACCAAATATTAATCGAGCCGTAGAACAGAAGTGTAAACTTTTATAATTGTTGTTTATTAACCGGGTAAGCATACAAAGTGTTTATTGAACACAAACCTAATTGATAATTTTTAGTAATCAATAGGCTACGCCTTATATTATTTGGGAATAATACCGGTATAATAAAATGGGTTAAGGTTTTTTTTTTCTTGAAATAGGTAAAAGTAAAATGTCGCCCCCGGCTTATATCAAATTTCGACTAGAACCTCTGCAAAGTGTATTTGATTAAAGGTTGGTATTAATGGCATTTTCAATAGTTTCTTTACTGCTCAGGCCGAGTTGTTCCCAAACTTTATTTCCGTTTTTGTAGAGTTGAACTACCGGTATTGCTGTTATATTCATTTGAGCTGCAAGTGCGCTGTTTTCATCAATATCAATTTTAATAAGTTTTAATTTTCCCTTGTTAGTTTCTGCTAACTCATCCAGTATAGGTGCAAGTTGTTTACACGGACCACACCAAGTAGCGTTAAAATCAATTAATACCAACAGTGAATCATTCACCATCCTGCTAAAATCATCCTGCGTCATTCCTGATGAAGATGCTGTTGGGCCGGGTTTTTCCTCCGGTAATGATAAAGCCCTCCAGGCAAGCATTCCCCCTTGCAATTCAAAAACCTCAGTGAATCCATTTTTTCGAAGGTAACCCGCGGCATTGGTACTGCGCGGGCCAGAAAGGCAATAAACAAATACAGGCTTTGATTTATCCAATTGGTTGACCCGACTTTCAAAACCCTCATCATTAATATTAATATTTACGGCCCCCTTCAAATGTCCCTCATTAAATTCTTCGGGCGACCTTACGTCTATCAGCTGACCGTTGGTTGACTGGCTTAGTTTTGTCTGGAACCCTTCAGGTGTTAATACATAATTCGAGTCTTTCTTCTGATTACAACCTATCGTTATAAATAGTAAAGCGGCAACTGCAATAATTCTCATTTTAATCGAAATTTTTAGAGTGCAAACTTATTGATTCGTTTCGTATACTGTTATTACAATTAAATTTATCTTGTTCAATTTAAATTATAATTAACGGATTTGCAGCCTTCATCTTCAACACTGCTTATGATAAGTCCTTTGCATTTTGGATTTAACATCCAAACTGCAGCAACTAATGCTTTTCAGCAGTATTTGCCGGATAAGGAAATGTTGAATAAGGTCCGCTATGAATTTGATGGTATGGTTGCTCTTCTCAAACTTCATGGTCTGAATGTTGAAGTTTTTAATGACCATACTCAAATAATAACACCAGATTCTGTCTTTCCTAACAATTGGTTTTCGGTAATTGATAACATGTTGGTTTTATATCCGATGCTTGCTGAAAACAGGAGGCTGGAGAGAAGACAGGAAATAATTCAATCGATTCAGGAAAAATACAACCTTCAAATCGTAATCGACCTTACTGTCTATGAAATTGAAGGTCTGTATCTGGAAGGTACAGGAAGCCTTGTACTCGACAAGATGAATCGTGTGGCCTATGTTGCAATTTCGCCCCGTACCAGCCGCAGGTTAGCAGAATTATGGTGCCGTTTATTTAACTATAAGCTGGTTTATTTCAATACCAGTGATGGCGATGGCATGCCGGTTTACCATACCAATGTGTTATTGGCTGTTGGTACAGGATATGCAATACTTGCCCCGGATATGATAACTGTTGAGACTGAAAGAAAATTTTTACTGGACTCATTGGCTCAAACCGGCCATGATGTGATACTTTTATCAAACGAACAGGTGAAAGCCTTTGCCGGAAATATGCTTGAAGTAACCGGCAGTAATGACAAAAAGTTATTATTGATGAGTGAAACAGCTTATAAATCATTATCTTTAACACAAATTAAGTTAATTGAGAAGCATGTATCTCCCCTGATTATTACTGTTACAACTATTGAAAATACAGGGGGAGGAAGCGTAAGGTGTATGGTTGCCGAAATCATCAACTAAATTTAAACGGCAGGTTCAGATTACTACATTATTAATAAATTATCAAAAGTCAATTGAAAGCAGTTGCCTATGATTAAAACCTTACAAAATCGAACTACATATTCCGTTTTTGAACCTCTCACAGCAGAAGAGTTTGATGAGTATTTTTATCTGCGGTGGAGAGTGCTTAGAAAACCATGGAATCAGCCACCTGGTTCAGAAACCGACTTGCATGAGCATGAAAGTATTCACTGTATGATTACGAATGAGAATGGTCAAGCCTTAGCCGTGTGCCGCATTCAGATGAATGACCGCTTTACAGCTCAGGTAAGATATATGGCTGTAAGTGAAAAGTACAGGACGCTGGGGCTTGGACGTAAAGTGCTTTATTACCTTGAGCAAAAAGTAAAACAGCAAAATGCCCAACGCATTTATCTTGATGCTCGCGAGAATGCTGTTGATTTTTATAAAAGCTGTGGCTATAAGGTAATAAAGACATCATACCTGCTATTTGGCGAAATACAGCACTTTGGTATGGAGAAATACCTGTAAGACTTTGGATTGATAAGGGTTTATAGCTTTTTATGTTTCCATGTACTTTTAAAGATTAAACCTATTAAGCTCTTTGTTTCCTCTTTTGCCAGTGTTATTCTGTGTTTAAATGGATTGGCTTTTTCAAAGAGCCATTTATCAATAATAATTGGCTATATCCTCAACTTACAATATCAGGCATTATCATTTTCTTTGCATTTTTATAACTCATTATTGAAGAGCTAACTTATGCGCATAGATATTATTACGGTTCATCCTGAACTTTTAAAAAGCCCGTTTGAACATTCGATAATGAAAAGAGCACAGTCAAAAGGAATTGTTGAGGTTAATTTTATACAGTTGCGCGATTATGCCACTAATAAGCACCGAACCACTGATGATTATGCATTTGGTGGGGGAGCAGGAATGGTAATGATGATTGAACCTATTGATCGATGTATTACGGATTTAAAAAGCCGTAACAACTATGATGAGGTTATTTATCTGAGCCCAGATGGAGAGTTATTAACACAACCGGTAGCGAATAAGCTTTCCTTAAATAAAAACCTGATTCTTTTATGTGGCCATTATAAAGGCATTGATGAACGTATCCGTGAACATCTTATAACGCTTGAGATTTCAATAGGAGACTATGTATTGTCAGGTGGAGAATTAGCCGCAGCCGTTTTATGTGATTCTATAATAAGGCTTTTGCCTGGTGTGCTTAATGATGAAACTTCGGCATTGTCTGATTCGTTTCAGGATAATTTGCTTGCACCACCTGTGTACACACGACCGGCTGATTATAATGGATGGAAAGTTCCTGAGGTGCTTTTATCCGGAAATGACCGCCTGATTGCTGACTGGAAGCACGAACAATCTGTCTTAAGAACCGAGAAAAGGCGTCCCGCATTGTTAAAAAAGTAATTCAATTTAAGGTGTTAAAAAACTTTAGGTGATTTTTAGGATGAGCAATAAAAAAATGTATGTTTGCGCTCCCATTTTTAAAAAACTACGATTATGGATTTGATGAAAATTGCCACAGGGCAGAATGAGAACAAAAAGGCTGAATTTAAAGCCGGTGATACAGTTACTGTGGTTTATAAAATTATTGAAGGTACTAAAGAACGCGAACAAATGTTCCAGGGAGTAGTTTTGCAGCGCAAAGGCAGTGGTAACACTGAAACTTTTACCGTTCGCAAAATGTCTCACGGAGTAGGTGTGGAAAGAATTTTCCCGGTTAATTCACCTAAAATTGTTCGTATTGATGTGAACAAACGTGGTATTGTACGCAGAGCGCGCTTGTTTTATCTCCGTAAATATTCAGGCAAAGCTGCCCGCATTGAAGAGAAAAAGGACTAATAAATTCACCTTTGTTCATCCTTTTAAATAAGAGCCTTCCCAAAACCGGAAGGCTTTTGTTTTTTTATCTACTAAGGCTTTTCAACTGAAAAATTGAAAGGCCTCTGAACATCCATTAACTGCCAATCCTTCAATTGATTGTTTCTGTATTGTCAGTTTTTTGCTCATTATCAATAATATAAGGAATTTGCTAGACCTATTTCTTCACCATAAAACATCGGGCAAAAAAAAGGCTGCATAGTAATTAACTATGCAGCCTTTCATTTTTTTTAAACTTATTTATTTATCGCCTTCTTTAACGTAACCCATTACTTTGGCCAGGTTATCCAGATTCATAGCCTGAACTGTACTAATGAACTCCTCCTCATTCTTAAAGTTATTACCCTGAAATACTAATACAGAGGTATAAAAAGGCATTTGCAGATAGCCGTTAGTACCTTCATTTTCTTCCTTTACAAATCGGAACAACGCTTTGTATTTACCCATCTTAATGCTTTTACCGGCATCAGTTTCTTTACCATCATCCACATAATTACGGGTAACTACCATTCCTGCACCCATCATTGTTCCCAGGCTGGTAACCTGGTCACCGGGAATATCAGCACTAAATCCGGTAGCTGTTTTAGGCAAGCCGGCAAGTATTTCGCCACCAATGATGTCGTTTATTTTGTTTATGGCTTCCTGTAAAGAGCCTGCGGCTGATTTGTAATCTTTTTCCTTTAAATACTCTTTTGAATTTTCTATGCTCTTTAAAATCTGCTCCTGCTGAGCAAAAGCTGAAGAAAAAAATGCAATACATGCAATGCTTAAAAATAATTTCTTTAAAATCATAGGGTAAAATTTTTTAAAATGTTGTGTTATGCCCACAAATGTAATTATCTCATTGGTAAGTTGAAAGTATTTGTAAATGTTACATTTGAATTTTCATTCTATATACATTCAAAAAAGTAAATTCACGGGGTAATAATTGAACTATGTTAGTACCATTTAATAAGCTCTCACCAAAATCACGCATTTGGATTTACCAATGCAATCGTTTTTTATCTGATGCTGAAATTGAAAAAATAAAATCACTCGGTAATGATTTTGTTACCGGCTGGACAGCACACCAACAAACCCTGGCAGCCGGTTTTGAAGTATTTCATAATTTATTTCTTGTAATTGCTGTTGACGAAAGTGTGAATGATGCAAGCGGTTGTTCAATTGATAAAGCATTTGGATTTATTAAGCAACTGGAAAAAATGTTTGCAGTTGAGCTGCTTAACCGCATGAATGTTGCTATTCGCAATAATAACCAGTTACAGGTATTGCACATAAGTGAGCTTACAGCACTATTGAATGAGTTAAACAGTCAAAATAAAATTGAGATATTTAATAATTTAGTTGCCACGAAAGAGGAACTGGAACAAAACTGGCTGCTACCGGTTGAGAAAAGCTGGGTAGCCAATTATATTTAGTGTTTATATTGCATTTAATTTATACAAAGGATTTGCAGTAAGTTGCAACCGGATTACACAGGAATAAATATCATTAAATCGGTTTGATATTTATCCTGAAACAATAAACAACCTTACATTATGGGTTCATCAAAAGAATACCGGCAGCCGAAAATGGTATGCTGGTATGATGCTAAGCAACTTGCATCAACAGCATTAAAAGCTATTATTTCTGGCGAATTCGGCCACTATGCAGATAAACGCGAATTGCAGGCTGCATTAAGTCATGGCGATGATGTGGTATCGTTTGCTAATCACACTGAATTGTGGATTGACTATGTTTCTGATACCGGTGATGGTTTTAATTCAACTTATTCTGTTGCCAAATAAGTATCGCAACCAGGCCTTAAGCTTGCATTAAAACCTGGTTATGAAAGTACTCAGCAGGATGACTCCCTTGATTACTACAAACAGGGTGTGGTTACACAACCGGGTAATGTTATTGTTATGGGGGGCGACCAGGTTTACCCAACACCTGAAATGCATGAATATGAAAATCGTTTTAAAATTCCCTTTTCAAAAGCTAATCCATATAATAAGGCTATTGAAGAAATCGATCATCCTGCAATGTTTGCCATACCGGGTAATCACGACTGGTATGATGGGTTAAGCAATTTTATAAAATTGTTTTGCCAGGGCCGATGGATTGGAAACTGGCATACCATGCAGCGCAGAAGTTATTTTGCCATTGAACTCCCTTATAATTATTGGCTATTCGGAATTGATGTTCAGCTTAACTCAGATATAGATCAACCGCAAAAGGAATATTTTCAGAAAGTGGCCACACAAAAAATGAAAGATGGTGACAAAGTAATTTTATGCACTGCCGAACCTGCCTGGGTTTATCATCAAATGTATGACGACAATGAATCATATAAAAAACTAAAGTATTTTGAACAGTTATATATTACTGATGATGCGTACAACCTGATTGGTAAAAAATTTAAACTCGTTGCCACTATTACTGGCGATTTGCATCATTACTCGCATTATACCGAAAAGAAAAACGGCTACGACAATCACCTGATTACGGCTGGCGGAGGTGGAGCGTTTTTGCATCCCACGCATTTGCTGCCTGAAAAGTTAAGTAAATTAACTGATGTGAATTATTCTTTTCTCAAATCAAAAACAACTGCAACCCCTGAACTTAACGCAACATTTCCGGCAAAAAAGGATTCAAAAAAATTATCATGGCTGAATTTTAAATTTCCTTTTCTAAACAAGCAATTCGTGCTTTTCCTTGCACTTATACAATTACTTCTAACCTGGATTTTGCAAGGAACTACTTATTATCACAGCGATGGTACTTTTATTGAACAGCTGGCCACCAATTCATCAATTACAGGTGCAGCCAAATTTATTTTCACAACCCTTATTCACAATCCTCTTTTTATTCTGATCAGTGCACTATTGATTTACGGATGTATATCATTTACCGATACTAAACGGAATAAATATCTTAAGTATTTAATAGGATTGCCGCATGGCCTGCTGCAATGGATAAACCTGATGTTTTGGATTACTCTTTTTTCAAAAGTGTTTTTAGATGTATTTACCTATGAACATCCAATGCGGCAGATTATTGCTACTACAATTGCAGCAGCTGTATGTGGAGGAATTTTCGGGGCATTTATTTTTGGTGCTTACCTGTGGTTTAGCATTTATATTTTAAATGTTCACCTGGATGAGGCTTTCTCATCTTTAGCTTATCAGCATTACAAAAATTTTCTTCGTATTCACATCACCAAGGATGAATTAACTATTTACCCGGTAGGCATTGATAAAGTTACCACAGACTGGAAACAAAGCGGAGAAGGAGAAAATGTTTCCTTTTCAGGCGATTTACCTGCCTGCCATTTAATTGAAACACCCATAATCATTAAAAACTATTAGTTATGAAACGACTGTCAAAACCCATTACGCAATTAAAATCACACTACCAGTTTGTAATCATCGGATCTGGCTATGGAGGCAGTATAGCAGCTTCACGATTGGCAAGGGCAGGTTTTAATGTTTGCCTTCTCGAAAAAGGAAAAGAATTTCAACCGGGGCAGTATCCTTCTGATTTAGATGACGCAGCCAAAGAAATGCAGGCCAATACAAACAATAACCATATAGGTAGTAAAACCGGCTTGTATGAATTTTATATCGGTAAAGAAATGACCGTATTTAAAGGATGCGGGCTTGGCGGCACCTCTAACGTAAATGCTAATGTTTCCATAGAACCTGAGGACAGGGTATTTGAAGATAAACGCTGGCCCTCAGCAATTAGAAACAATAGGTCTTCGCTTAAGGAAGGATTTGAGCAGGCGCGTAAAATGCTTAAACCATCACCATATCCGGAAGGCAAGCCGGGTTATCCCAAACTGCCGAAGGCTGAAGGAATGCGTATTTCGGCCGCTAAGATGAATGAGCCTGTAAGATACCTGGATATCAATGTAAATTTTGAATACGATAACAAACCCAACCATGTTGGTGTTGATCAGCAGAAATGTAATAACTGTGGCGATTGCGTTACAGGATGCAATCACTTTGCAAAAAATACGCTCATTATGAATTACCTGCCTGATGCAGTAAATCATGGTGCCGAAATATTTTGTGAAACAGGCGTTACTCATATTGAACGCATCAACAATAAATGGACTGTTTTTTTTAACGTTCACAATGTTGGCCGAAGCAAATTTGACGCGCCACCACTTTTCATTACTGCTGATAATGTAATTTTATCTGCAGGGGCTTTAGGTAGCACCGAAATACTTTTGCGTTCGCGTGAAAAAGGATTAAAGCTTTCTGACAGCGTGGGTAAATATTTTACCGGCAATGGCGATGTGCTTGGATTTGGATACAACAATGACGTAACCATGAATGCTATTGGACTTGGAAAGCACTTTAATGATAATGATTACAAACCTGTAGGGCCCTGTATTACTTCAATAATAGACATGCGAAACAAGCCTGTACTTGATGAAGGTATGACGCTGGAGGAAGGCAGCATACCTGCACCGGTAGCTCCTTTGCTTAAAGGCGCTTTTTTATCATTCTCCAGGTTGTTTGGAAAGGATACTGATAAAAACTGGAAAGACTGGACAGAAGAGCGGGGCAGGGAGGCGGAGACTTTTTTAAAGGGACCATACAGCGGTGCATTGAATAATACGCAGGTATATTTGGTGATGACACATGATGATGGTAATGGCACCATGCAACTGGACAATGGCCGACTGGAAATTAACTGGCCTGATGTTGGCCGGCAGAAAATTTTTCAGAAAGTAAATGGAAAATTGCAGGAAGCCACCAAGGCATTGGGAGGAACGTATGTGCCCAACCCGCAATGGAATAAACTTACAAACTATGATATGGTTACTGTTCATCCCTTGGGCGGTTGCGTAATGGGTGATGATGCAGCATCAAGTGTTACTAATGATGTAGGGCAGGTTTATAGTAATACATCGGGTAGCGATTTACATGAAGGGTTGTATGTTATGGATGGTGCAATAATTCCGCGACCATTGGGAACAAATCCTTTATTAACTATTTCTGCATTGGCCGAACGTAATAGTAAGCTCATTGCTGAAGCCAATAATAAAACATTGAGTTATGATTTTGCATCACCGGCTAAGTCGCCACTAAAAGAATTTGAAGTGGGTGTTTCGTTTACCGAAACCATGAAGGGTTTTATTTCAATGAATGAAAAAGAGGATTATAAGAAAGGGTATGAAGCGGGACGAAATAATAATTCGCCTTTTGAATTTACTTTAACTGTTCAGTCACTGGATATTGAGGCCTGCACTGATGACAGCAGCCACCGGGCCGAAATGGCCGGAAGTGTAATTTGCCCTGCATTGTCAAAACACCCGATTACTGTTACACAGGGAGTTTTTAATTTATTTGTTGCCGATGAAAAAAATAAATTGACCAAGCTGATGAAGTACAGTATGCAGCTTCGTACTTTGGAAGGTGCTTCCTATTACTTTTTTGGATTTAAA
>JBGARN010000107.1:0-14401 GCA_044230205.1 Bacteroidia bacterium | reverse complement strand
TATACCAAAGATTAGGATCAGATCCTTCTCCTCCAAAAATGCTTTGTGTCCATGTTCCATTAGGCCCGTTATAAGAAGTGGCATCGCAACCTGCCGTACAGTTGTTATTAAAAGTTTCTGTCCAGAAAATAACCTGTGCGTTCAATTTAAGGTTTATGCTTAATAAAAATGCCAATAAAAAAAGAAGTGAAATTTTTTTCATCATTGGACGTGTTTTAATGTTAGGGATTTATGATTATGCTTCGATTTGTAAAAATATTACTTTTTAGAAAAAATGAAAGAACATGCAGAGAATTTGAAATAGTGACAGATTAAAACAAAAAAAGCCGGAAATCATTTCCGGCTTTAAGGGGAGAGTTTAACGTTAAAATAATCTGGTCATTAATTTATTAATTCAATTCAAGTGTGCCACGTTTAGCCTGTTCGGCTTCAATGGATTCAAACAAAGCCTGGAAATTACCTTTGCCGAATGATTTTGCTCCTTCGCGCTGAATAATTTCAAAGAAAAGTGTTGGACGATCTTCAACCGGCTTGGTGAAAATCTGCAACAGGTAACCATCTTCATCGCGGTCAACCATTATACCAAGGTCTTTTAGCTTCTTCAGATCTTCTTTAATTTTTCCTACGCGTTCGGTTACAGTATCATAATATGAACCGGGTACATATAAAAACTCAATTCCACGGTTGCGCATTTCACTTACGGTATGTATAATATCATTAGTAGCTACGGCAATATGCTGGCACCCCGGGCTTTCATAGAAATCAAGGTATTCTTCAATCTGTGATTTCTTTTTGCCATGTGCCGGCTCATTTATCGGGAATTTAATGCGCATGTTGGAGTTAGCCATTACTTTACTCATTAATGCAGTATAATCAGTAGATATATCCTTGTCATCAAATGTGATCAGGTTTTTAAAGCCCAATACATCTTCATAAAATTTTGCCCACTTGTTCATTTCACCCCAGCCTACATTGCCAACACAGTGATCAACATATTCAAAGCCAACTGGCGAAGGGTTATAATCGGAAACCCATTTCTCATAGCCGGGTAAAAATAAGCCCTTGTAATTTTTGCGCTCAATAAACAAGTGAACGACTTCACCGTAAGTGTGAATACCTGCAATGCAAACTTCGCCATTAGCATCTTTATTTGTAACAGGTTCCATATACGCTTTTGCACCTCGTTTAACAGTTTCATTGAATGACTTGCGTGCATCATCAACCCAAAATGCTATAACCTTTACTCCGTCACCATGCTTCCTTATATGGTCATTGATAGGAGAATTGGAATTTAAAGGTGAGGTAAGAACAATTACAATTTTACCTTGTTTTAAAACATAAGATGCCCTGTCGCGAACACCGGTTTCAAGCCCGGCATAGGCAAACGACTGAAAGCCCAGGGCAGTTTTATAAAAATGTGCAGCCTGCTTGGCATTACCAACATATAATTCAATATAGTCGGTTCCGTTGATCGGAAGAAATTCTTCCTGTTTAGCCGGTGTTACTTTTTCTTTAATTATATTTTCCATTTTGATTTATTTTAAGATTCAACTTCAACATTATTTTCATTGGTTTTCCAGGAGAGATAATAATCACTTAACTGCAATTGTAGGGCTGTTTCTGTTATCATTACTGGTTTAAACGGATCAATCATTACTGCCAGCTCATTAGTTCCTTTTTTGCCTATGCTTTTTTCTATGGCTCCCGGATGTGGTCCATGTGGTATGCCGGCAGGATGTAAGGTTAATTGACCCGGTTGAATATCATTGCGGCTCATAAAATTGCCTTCAACATAGTAGAGTATTTCATCACTATCTATATTACTGTGATGATAAGGGGCAGGTATAGCCTGGGGATGATAATCATACAGGCGCGGTACAAATGAGCACACTACAAAGTTGTTGCCTTCAAAAGTCTGATGAATAGGTGGGGGCATATGTATTCTTCCTGTAATAGGTTCGAAGTTGTGAATAGAAAAAGCATATGGGTAGTGATAGCCATCCCATCCAACAACATCGAACGGATGATTTTGATAGATGTATGGAAATATGGTACCCTGTTTTTTTATCATCACATTAAACTCGCCCAGTTCATCAAAAGTTTCGAGCTGCTGAGGGCACTTAATATCCCGCTCGCAAAACGGAGCATGCTCAAGCATCTGTCCGAAATCATTCCTGTATCTCCTTGGCGTTAATATGGGACTGTGCGATTCAATAAACAGAAACAAATTATCTTTAGTGTCAAACTGGAGTTTGTAAACAGTTCCTCTGGGAATGATGAGGTAATCTCCATATTCAAATGGAACTCTGCCGTACATGGTTAGTAAATTACCCGAGCCTTTATGAATGAATATCATTTCATCGGCATCGGCATTCTTGAAAAAATAATCAACTGCATTTTCAGGTGAGGCCAGACCAATTTCTAAATCATTATTCACAAAAAGAGTTTTACGGCTTTTTATGTAATCAGTTTCTGATGGAATACTCATTCCTGAAAAACTCATGCATTGCATGTTATTCTCAACTGCAATTTTAGGCTTAACTGAAAATGGTTTACCAACCTGCCTCACTTGTGTTGGCGGAAATAAATGATAAACTAATGATGACATACCACTAAAGCCTTGTGTGCCTACAAGTTCTTCCTGGTATAAATTGCCATCCGGTTTTCTGTAAACCACATGGCGTTTACCTGGTATTTTCCCAGCGCTTTGATAAAAACTCATTGTGTAAAAAATTTAATTTAAATGCAAAGCAACATTGCCTTCAGCTGATTCGGAATGACTTTTATCAATACCCTGCTGATTCAAATCATTTTTCGGTTGATTCTGTGAGTAGCAAATAGTTTTAATGACAGGATCATTATTTGCTATGGTTTCGATTTTTTATCCAAGAGTTGTCCAACATAAATTAAAATAATTGTACTGGAACGTATTGTAGATTTTAGAAAGAAAACAAGCAAATTAATATTAAAGTATTGTAATTCAATATATTATATTAATTTTAATAGCAATATCGTTAGTTTGCATAACAATTAACATAGATATAAGTTAAATTAACCCATAAAAAATGTTATTTAGCCAAATAATATTTCAACATTTTTTTGCTTAATTCAAATTAATAATTAAATTTGACCCATCAAAAATATTCTTTCACATAAAGAATATGCTTTTTAGCCAATCTTAATTTGATGCAGTTATGAGATTAAATGACAAATCTTCAAGTTCTTCAGACCTGAAAAGGTGGATGGAGAAGTGGAGTGACCTTACCAGGTTCAATAAGAAAGTTTTCTTTAAAGGACATTTGTCGTATATGTTATCAGCCAATCAACTGATACCCAAAAGTACCAAGGATGTATACAGGGGCAAGTTAGATATAGCCGGTGGCCGTAAACAAATGTTACTCGAATTAAATGCAAATTCATCCAAGAGTTTTTTGCTGAATTAATTTTTCATTTCGAGTTACCGGTTATTCAAAGAATAAAACACCTTTTTGGTTCTAGTATGGTGTTAGCAACAATGTATTGTCGAAGCATATAGCACGGTTACAGCTTTGACCAGGTGCTGGAATTTCATTACCGGCATCATCACTCTAAATAAAAAAAATTTATGTCTAAAAGCGGTTTGAGCAGCATGCTGAAGCGTGCATTCCATTTGGCTAAACAAGTAAGCCGGCATCCATCAACTGAAAAAAAAGAAGCACTGGCTTCAATTGTTGAGCAAAGTATCAACAGGCGTAAATTTTTAAGTAACAGTGTAAAGAGTGCAGCTTTATTTACAATTGGAGCCGGGTTATCTGAAGGGTGCAGGAAACCGGATGAATCAGCAATCAGTAATTCTGCAGGTAGCGATGGTCCAAGGATAGTAATTGTTGGTGCCGGAGCTGCCGGGCTTACATGTGCTTATGAATTAAGCAAAGCGGGTTATACATCTACCATATACGAAGCTTCAAATCGCAGTGGAGGCCGTTTATATTCAGTGAATGGTGCAATGGGCAAAGGACTTGTAACAGATCTGGGTGGTGAATTCATTGATGCTAACCAAAGGCATTTGTTGAATCTGACTTCAGAACTGGGCATTTCATTGCTTGATCGTTTCCAGAACACCGGAGTAGAAAAAGAAACATATTATTTTAATAACAGGTTTTATACTGAAGCTGATGTAATTGATGCATTGGTACCAGTGGCATCAAAAATTCAATCGGATATTGATTCATTGCCCGATAGCATTACTGCAGATGAGCCGGGTAATGCTGCAGCGCTTGACTATATTTCACTTGAACAGTATATAGGCAGCCTTAATTGCGAGCAATGGCTTAAGGACTTACTTACGGTAGCTTATGTTACCGAGTATGGAAAAGATGCCGGAGACCAATCATGTATTAATATGTTGTTTTTACTATCAGTGAATACGTCAAATGGTTTCCATATTTTCGGTAGCAGCAATGAAAGATATAAAGTAGCAGGTGGTACACAATCTATAACCAATCAATTAGCAAAAAAACTACATCCACATGTTCATTATAGCCATAACCTTGTTAGCATAAGCAGTAATAGTAATAGCAGGTATAAATTAACATTCAGTTATGGAACAGGAGTAAGCAAAGAAGTAATGGCAGATATTGTAATCCTTGCAATACCCTTTACCATTTTAAGAAACATTGAAATAAAAGTTGACCTGCCGCATTGGAAACGACATGCTATAAATAACTTAGGCTATGGAACCAATGCAAAGCTTGTGATGGGATATACCAAACGTTTTTGGCAAAGCATAGGCAAATCAGGCGAAGCATTTACACAACACGATTTTCAACTGGGGTGGGATAGTAGTGAACTGCAGCAAACAGTTAATGCATCGTATTCATTTTATTTAGGAGGTACCCAAGGTATAAGCCTGGCAAGCGGTACACCGCAATATCAGTTTGATCGTTTGAAATCAGGATTGGAAAGCGTGATGCCCGGAATTAATGACTATCATAATGGAATTGTACAACGCGCTCAATGGCCATCTAATCCATATTCTTTAGGAAGCTACTCTTGCTTTACACCCGGGCAATGGACGACAATTTGTGGAAATGAAGGTAAGAGAATTGGCCAGCTATATTTTTGTGGAGAACATTGCAGTGTCAATTTTCAGGGTTTTATTAACGGAGCGGTAGAAACAGGTTACAAAACTGCACATAAAATCATAGCCTCATTATAAATTTGATTTAAGTTTCTGTTCCGGCTAATAATCATTCAGGACATTAAACTTAATGTTAGAATTTGAAAAATGATTTTGCAAATGAGTGCCATCTCCATGTAATGTAATAATCAATTCGGGCTGAGAATAATTTATAACCTTTAAAAGGTCATGCCAGTCAGCATGATCGCTGATAAGCAGAACAACATCAGCTCCATGTTGTAGGTTTTTCCAGCCTGATGCAAAAGCTTTGATGATACCGGGTTGCCTGTAATAATATTTATAAGTAACAGGTGGCACCAGGTAAACGCTGTTAACCGTGTGCTTAAAAGTGCTTCGTGAATAGGGTATCCAGTTGTTCAACTCAACTTTATATTGCTGATAAACTTTGTGAAAGCCGGTTATTTCATGATGTGTAAGAATAATTTTACCCGGGCAGTTTTTTGCCAGAAGCTGAGTAATCCGTTGCGCTTTACCTAAAACATAGCTTCCTAAAACTATTCGTTGTTGAGTAATGTCATTGAGTTTTAGAATTTCCTGAACCGGATCTGGGTGAATAATTTCAGGATTTGCAAAAGTTGATTCAATAATCAGCACATCACATTTTACATACTCATAGGGAATGCAGGTTTCATCATGCTGAAGTTTAAAATCACCTGTAAACAGGTATTTTTTTGAATTGTATTCAACAAGCACCTGTGCTGAACCCAGCATATGGCCTGAACCAAGAAATGTTATTATAGCATTGTTAAATTCAAATGGCTCATTATAATCGTGCAATACAAAATCCGCATTGATTGATTTTTTATATCGGTGCATAATTAGTCCTGCAGTAGCCGGAGTGCAGAAAATTTTTCGTGAACCTTTGGTAACGTGATCGGCATGGGCATGAGTAATTACAGCATTTTTAACCGGCTTACGAGGGTCAATAAAAAAGTCGCAAGGATTAAACTTGATTCCTTCTGTGCTAAAGGAAATGCATGGATCTGTAATCATAGTTTATGTCGTGTAATCAGTTGATTAAAAATCCGACATCATTGACTTGCTGCTCTTGGCAAGATTAATTTCGAGAATCTTCTTATGTATATTCAGTACCTGCGGTATAACCGGTTCCGATTCATCATTGATGATAATATAATCTGACAGCTTAATCTTTTCAGCTTCGCTCATTTGTTTCGATTCAATAGCTTGAACCTGTTCTCGAGAACGGTGATCACGATTTATAACTCGATTTAATCTAAGTTCGAATGGCGCAGTTACACAAATGATTTTATCGAGTTGCTTATAACTTCCTGATTCAAAAAGCAAAGCAGCTTCCTTTAAAACATATAGACCCTGCTGATGAGAAAACCAGTCTTCAAAATCGTAAGCAACAATAGGGTGTACCAATGCATTAACCTGCTTTCGTAATTTATCGTCTGAAAAAATTAGTGCAGCCAGTTTTTTACGATCCAGTTCATTATCTAAATAAATGTCGTCTCCGATTATTTTGCACAACTCATCATGTATTGCTTTGTTTGAATTCATCAATTCGCTGGCACGTACATCGGCATAATAAACCGGTATGCCCAGCGCTGCAAATATTTTTACAACAGTGGATTTGCCGCTCCCGATATTTCCTGTTATGCCAACTCTTACCATTTAGTGGTTCAATTCAATTGTTGACGGTTTAAACTGAGTATAGTTGAGATTTGAATTAAGATCTAAACTGTCGCGTATCAATTGCTCAGTATCTATCCTGTTTTTTGAATTAAAGCCCTGCATATTAATAGTATTTGACGAGAACTTCTCTTTCAGAATATCAAAACCTTCTCCGTATATTCTGGCTGTTACTTTAATTTTAGTTTTCTGGTCAGAAAGTATGGTAAAGTTTATTCGTGCTGAATATTTTTTATCCATCGCTATTATCAGCCAAAGCATGCTTGAAATAAAGAAGCAAGCCACAAATGCCACTATTTTCCTGCGGATCTTACCCTTCCTGTTGTTGGGGTTGTTAAATTCAGGCGTGTCGAAATTGCGGTAATATCCCATCTTTATTAATGTACCTTATACCGAAGTGTTTATACAAAAGTACTGCTTGCCAGGTGATTAAGGCAATTCCTTTTATGATTTCTTTTCAGCAGCCTGTTGCGCTTTTGGTTGCTGGTAAACTTTGGTAGCTTCTGCTGAAACTGATTTCTTCTCAATTTTCATGGTTACATTTTTGTCAACTTCAAGCATGAAAGTTGTGTCTGATACTTCGGTTATTTTTCCATGAATTCCACCAATGGTTACTACTTTGTCGCCTTTCTCTATACTATCAACAAACTTCTTTTCTTCTTTTGCTTTTTTCAATTGAGGGCGTATCATAAAGAAGTACATAATGATAACCACGGCTCCCATCATGGCTAATCCTGACCAACCTGAATTTTGAGAAGCTTGTAATAAAATGTTTAACATATAATTGAATTTTTATTTAAGTATGTAAAATTTGTTTCAGTTATTTTTTGGAATTACCTGTGCACTAATAGTTAATACACGTGTACTTGGTACTGTATTGGCCAGCACCGCTATAGTTTTGCTTTCCTGGCCACTTTTGCCTGCAGTATTAAATGTTACTTCAATTGAGCCTTCATCACCAGGTTTTACAGGAGCTTTAGACCAAACAGGTACTGTGCATCCGCAGGATGGAGAAACACTTGCAATTATTAAATCAGCATCTCCAGTGTTTTTAAATTTAAAGACATGGGTAACTTTATCGCCTTCGGGAACATCGCCAAAATCAAACCTTGTTTCGGCCCATTCAAACACAGGAATATTTTTTTGAGAATTACCTGAGGCAGTTGCCGGGTTATTGATAAGCTCAGGCGACAGCTTATTGTTGGCAGGTTTTTTATTACATCCGGCCAGGAGTATATAAAGGCACAAAAAAATAAAACTATGTCTCATTGTATTCAGCTTCATTCAATCAATCCGCGTCCGCTTTTATGTACTTTATTGGCTACTTTGAGATCGGCAACCAATTTATCAATAACACCATTGATAAAAACTTTGCTTTTTGGAGTGCTGTAAGCTTTTGATATTTCAAGATACTCGTTAATGGAAACTTTAACCGGAACATTTTCAAAACACACTACTTCGGTTAACGCCATTTTTAGCAACAAAATATCCATTAAGGCAATGCGATCAACATCCCAATTGCTTGTTTTTTCTGATATAAGCTTTGTAAACCAATCATTATTCTTAATAGTTTCCGCAAACAGGTTTTTCATAAACTCAATATCTTCATCCGTATCGCGGAACATTGGCATCAGGGTTAATGATTGTTTTTCTTCATCATAGCTTCCGATCGTTTTTAGAACCATACTGCTTATCATTTCAAAACTCTCGGCCCAAAAAACACTTTTATCTTCTACCTCATGCGTAAAAACTTCATTACTGATAATATGCTCTTTATAAAATCGCTGGCAAAACTCAACCTGTGTTTTTACATCAGGATTTTCTGTCTGAACAAACTTTTTATACAATTCAGAAAGGCGCAAAGCCAGGAAAATACGATTGAGCAGATCAATATCTTTACTCCAGCTAAGGCTACGTTTTTTAATGAGCTGGTTAAATTCAAAATTGGTTTGAAGATATTTAACTACAACATTGTCTTCAATTTTGGTAACAGCTATTTCAATCTTCCCTGCAAATTTTTTTGGTGCGTCAACCAGGTATTGATTTTCTAAAAAAGCCATTTCGGGCAATAGCATCAATAGCTGAAGGTATAAATCGTAAGCTCGCTCGGTAGCAGTGAGCATTTCTTTCTGAGCAATAGCTATGCTGTTTTTTTCATGCTGAAAGAAAGCATACAAAGCCTGCATTACCCTTACACGTAATTGTCTTCGTGATAGCATGATTTTATTTTTTCTGAATAACTCTTATAGTCGTTTGAAAGAACTGTTGTCTTAGAAAAATATCCTGAAACTAAAGCTGCACTGGTATATGCAAATTATTGTTTTGCTTTTTTAGCATCCAGTATCCGCTTTTCAGCAAGATTTTTAGCTGCATCAACTGTCGGAATATTTTCAGCTTTAGATTTTTTAAAAATATCAAGAGTAACATTGTAAATCAGTTTAGTGGCATCAAGTGCTTTATCGCGATTATACCCTTTCAATTCTGAATATACATTGATCAAACCTCCAGCATTAATCAAAAAGTCGGGTGCGTAAAGTATGTCTTTATCCATCAGCATCTTTCCATGTAATACTTCATCTTCCAGCTGGTTGTTAGCTGCGCCTGCTATAATGCCACATTTAAGCTTAGGAATATTGATATTATTGAGGGTTGCACCTAAGGCACATGGTGCATAAATATCTACATCCAAATCATAAACAGCGTCCTTATCAACAACTATCGGATTTAAGTGACTTACTTTTTCGAGATTTTCAGGATGTATATCACTAACAAAAACTTTACCTCCATCTTCGGTAACTAACCTCACCAGGTGCTGACCAACATGGCCACAACCTTGTACAATTACTTTACGACCGCTCAGGCTATCGCTACCCCACCTTTCTTTAGCTGCTGCCTTCATGCCCATAAAAACACCGTAGGCAGTTACAGGTGAAGGATCTCCACCGCCACCCATTGATTCGGGTAAACCAGTTACAAATTTGGTTTCTTTAGCTACATTAACCATATCGGCAGTGCTTGTACCAACATCTTCGGCTGTTATGTATTTTCCACTTAAAGAATTTACAAATTGCCCGAATCTGCGATATAGTTTTTCGGTTTTATCCTTTTTAGAATCACCAATTATTACAGCTTTTCCACCGCCAAGATCTAAACCACTGATTGAAGCTTTGTAAGTCATTCCACGCGAAAGACGCAATACATCATTCAAGGCATCGCTTTCATTATTGTATTTCCACATACGTGTTCCCCCCAAGGCAGGCCCCAGGGTGGTATTGTGGATTGCAATGATTGCTTTTAACCCGGCTTCTTCGTCATAACAATAAACCACCTGCTCATGGCCGAGATTAGAAATTACAGAAAATAAGTTGGTATGAGGCACTACTTCTTTTATATCTTTTACTTCAATCATAAAATTTGGTATTTGTCAATGGTAGTAATAAAGGAACAACAGCGTTGCGGTAAAACAGGCCGCAAAGGTAGATTTTTTTATAAGTGAGCAAAATATGACAGTTGCCCACTCATGAGTATTTTTTATAGCAATCATGGCCGTAGGTTTTTAACAGTAAGCATTACATTAGCCACCATGATTGGAGACAATATTGTAAAATTAACCACTACAACCTCTACCAATAATTATGCTCAAATGCTGCTGAATAATGGCAATTTAGCTGAAGGAACAGTAGTTGTAAGTGCCGAACAAACCCAGGGAAAGGGTATGCAGGGAGGTAAATGGGAGAGTGATACGGCTATGAACCTTACTTTCAGCACCATTCTTTATCCGGGTTTTATTGATATGGATTATTTTTTTTCGCTTAACCAGGTCGCGGTCCTGGGCGTTTGTGAAGCTTTGCGCGAGGTTTCAGGCTATGATTTTATGGTTAAATGGCCTAATGATATTATGTTTCACAACAAAAAGATTGCCGGCATATTGATTGAAAACAATTTAAGAAGCAATGTATTGAATTCCTCCATTGTGGGTATTGGGATAAATATTAATCAGATGGTTTTTGGTAGTTATGTGCCTGAAGCTGTATCGATGAAAATGATAACTGGTATTGACTATGACTTGTTTCAGCTACTGGGTACTGTGTGTAATAAAATGAACGATTATTATGATATTCTGAAAATGAAAGATTACAATTTTTTACACCGCGAGTATCACAGGTTTTTATTCAGGTATAATGAAAAGCACTTGTTCCAGAAAAATGGTTCATATTTTAAAGGTGTAATTAAAGGGGTAAGGGCAGATGGAAAGATGCTTCTTGCCGATGAAAAAGGAATAAACCAGGTAATTGATGTGAAAGAAATTAAATATGTGTATTGAATTGAGTTATGTTACCTGAGCGAAAATTTTCTGACAATTAGTACAAAGAATATTGATAAAATTTCTCAATGGTGTTTCGGCCATCATTTTCAACATCGGATTAAGATCAGCCTCTAAAACAATTCGTAGTGTTGAAACAGAATTATCAGAATTAATATTACAAATCAGGTTCAGGTCAAATGGTGCTTTTGTATGAGCCATTTTTACAGTTGAATTCGGAATTTTTTCTGAAATCTTTAGCCCAATGTTAGCCATTCCTTTTATAGTAAAACTTCCTCCTTCGGAATTTGATTCCCAATCAGTAATGCTTGATGGCATTAGCTTTTCAAGATTATTAAAGTCGCTCAAAAAATTAAAAAGCTGTTCAGCACTGGTGTTAATCTGTAATGTTTCACTTTGAATAGTTGTCATAAATTTTTTATTATTTGAATTACTTATTGAGCTTAAAGTGTTGCAAGATATTTTTCTATGTCTAATAAAATATGTTAGTTTTTTAGAGAGTTGGAAGTTGTTTTTTAGTTGCAAAAAAAATTATTCATAGCGTAGTGAATCTACCGGATCAAGCTTTGCTGCTTTGGCAGCAGGATAATAACCTGAAATAATTCCAACAAAAAAGCAGATTACAAGGCCTAGAATCATCCAGTCCCATGGAACAATAAAAGGGCTTTTAATGGCCATACTTAATAAATTGCCAATTACAAGCCCGAGTATAATTCCGGCAACACCTCCAATCTGGCAGATCATTATCGATTCCACTAAAAATTGACGTCTGATGGTAGCAGCGGTGGCGCCCATTGATTTACGAATACCAATTTCTCTGGTTCTTTCGGTTACACTTACCAGCATAATATTCATAAGTCCAATTGAAGCACCTAACAAGGTAATGGCTGCAATGGCAATAGCAGCATAACGTATATTTACGGTTGACTCTATAACCTGGTTGGCTAAGCCGTCACTTTTAGTAATGTCAAAAGAGTCATCATCTGTTATATGATCGCCCCTGATAACACGCATAGTACCTGTTGCTTCACCCAGCGCATTATCAAGGAACTTTACATCTGTAACTTTAACTGTTATACTGTACGAAGTTTTAGAAGTAGCATATTGCTTTTTCAGATTTAACAATGGTATTATGCAGTTTTTATCTGGGCTCATACCAAATGACGACCCCTTTTCTTTCAATACGCCAATAACACGGTAACGCACACTGCCCACACTGATTATTTTATCTACCGGATTAATGCGTTTAAACAGTGTATTGGCTACTTCGCTTCCCAGTATTATAACGTTATCACCCAGCAATAAATCAGTATTTGAAAAATTTCTTCCCCGTTCAATTGTTAAGCCCGAAACGGTAATATAATTCTCATCAGCACCAACAATAAAAATGTTGGGGTTGGTTTTCACTGATTCATATTTGAGGGTTGAAATCTGTGATGCAAAAGCCGAAACTGAAATTACAGCCGGGAAGGCATAACGTTCTTTAAACTGCATTGCCTGGTGATATTCAATGGCCTTTTTTCTTTTGAATTTTCGTTTGCCACCTCCAAAGTGAACACCGCCACTGCTATTTCTTATGGTAAAGCTGTTGCTTCCCATACTTGAAAAGCTGCTGTTCAGTGATGCCTTTATAGCATCAATTGCTGTTAATATTCCAACCAATGCAGTAATGCCAATTGCAATTATAAGCGCTGTTAATGATGTGCGCAGCAGTTGCGATTTTATGCTTTGATACGATATACTTATGTGTTCACGCAATTGCATTGAAAGATTTTATTATCAGCTTATAATTTAAGATAACAAATAAACTCTTTTGTTACTTATTAATCGTAACTGATTAAAACTTCTATAACAAAACATATCAGGGCTACTCTTCAATTAATGATACTTCGCTGGAATAGTCTGTAATTTTTATGAAATTATAGTTAAAGGCAGTTGCCATGTTAAAATATGTTCTATTTTTGTCTGACAATAATCAAAATTTCAAACTTCAATAATCTATCAGAAAATGAAAAAACTATTGGTACTAGTAGCTGCTGTATCGTTTACTGCAGTTGCATTCGCTCAGTCGGCTCAATCAACAACTGCTGCACCTGCTTCAAATAATACAAAAACCGAAAGCAAAAAAGACTGTTGTTCCAAATCAGGACAAAAGGAAATGTCTTGCTGCAAAGCTAAGTCAACTACTTGTGCACCTAAAGGATCGTCTGACAAAGCACAGAGCCAGGAAAAAACTGCTGCTCCTGCAAATTCTACAACAACTCCTCCAAAAAATTAATTGGCGGATTGCTTAAGAAACTAAAGCTCCTCACTTAATGGTGAGGAGTTTTTTTTTGCCGTTTAATTTTGAATCCTAATTAATCAGCTTGCAGGTCCGCAGCAAATTTCCACCTATGGTTATTTATTTTTCTTACTAAGATTCTGCCTTAAGTTTTTGTTTGTTGAGGCTAATCATTAAAAGTAAACTTCCACCATTTTATGCCTATAAAAATTCCAGCAGTTGACTTATTTCAGCAATATAATAGGTAGCATTTCCATTAATATGTTCTTTATTAAAGTCAAAGTAAGCAGTATCCATGCCGATTGAAGAAGCGCCAATGATATCTGCTTCATAATTATCACCTATCATTAAGCTGCTTTCAGGCTTTGCGCCTGCAACCTTTAATGCATGAAGAAAAAGTTCACGTTCAGGTTTTTGGTATCCCACTTCTTCAGAAATAAATATGTTTTTGAAATAATTATTGAGCCCCGATGTGGTTAGCTTTATGTATTGTACTTCTTTAAAACCATTCGTAATTAAATTCAATTCATACTTCAGTTTAAGAGATGCTAAAACTTCATGCGTTCCCGGAAATAATAATCCTTTTGTAGGGCTGAGGTGAATGTAATCATCTGCAATTTTTTGGGCCAGGAAGGGTTCATTCACATTTAACTGTTCAAGTGTTAATGAAAAACGCTTAAAGCGAAGTGTTTCCTTATCAATTTTACGTTGATGATAAAGTGCCCAAAGATTTTTGTTTATCGCTTGGTAAGTAGATATAAAAATTTCTGGTGAGGCGATTCTTGTTTTTAATTGATGCAAAACAAAAATTTCATTCAGGGTAGCTGTCGAATTAGCTTCAAAATCCCAAAGTGTATGATCGAGATCGAAAAAAAGATGGGTGTATTTTTTTACAGGCAAGATTAATGAGAGGTTATTTCCTAAAAAAATTATTTCAGCTGTAATTCCTGGTTTTCCATGG
>JBGARN010000106.1:0-14454 GCA_044230205.1 Bacteroidia bacterium | reverse complement strand
AATTTACTTGCTTTCAATTCCCATTTTAGGATTCGTAAGTTCAGCACTGAGCAAGCGCGTAAAAAAAATTCAGAGGCGGATTGTTGGTGAAACAACTGCACTTGCGGGATCAACAACTGAATCGCTTCGTAATATTGAATTAGTAAAAAGCCTTGGTCTTGCTAACCAGGAAATAAACAGGCTGAACAATACAACTAAAAAAATTTTAGGACTTGAACTTCAGAAAGTAAAATTTATACGCAGTATAAGTTTTGTACAGGGCACTATTGTAAATGCTTTGCGCAATACTATTTTGTTTCTTATGATGTATCTTATTTTC
This sequence comes from Bacteroidia bacterium, assembly GCA_044230205.1. Taxonomy (GTDB): domain Bacteria; phylum Bacteroidota; class Bacteroidia; order AKYH767-A; family OLB10; genus JAEUTH01. The sequence goes on along the minus strand of JBGARN010000106.1, from coordinate 14,135 downwards.
AGAAATCAGCTTACTGAAGGGCAGTTTCTGATGTTTTTTATTTACTCCTTTTTCATATTCGGACCGTTGCAGGAATTGGGTAATATTATTCTGGTATATCGCGAGGCTGAAGTTTCGCTTGAGAATCTTCAGCGTATATTAAATACTCCAAAGGAAAAAATACCTGAAAACCCAAATAAACTTGAGGTAATTAATCATTTTGCCTTTGATAAAGTTTCATTCAAACATCAGAGTTCAACCACCAATGCGCTTACCGATATTTCATTTAAAACAGGCACCGGTGAAACTATTGCATTTGTCGGACCATCAGGTTCAGGTAAAACAACACTAGTAAAATTGCTTGTTGGTTTATACCATCCGTTATCAGGCACAGTTTATTACAACAATTATAAAAGCACTGAAATTGACCTCAACGATTTACGCAGACAAATTGGTTTCGTAACTCAGGACACGCAACTATTTGCCGGTACCATTCGTGAGAATTTATTGTTTGTAAATCCTTCAGCTACTGATGAAGAGTGCCTGGATGTGCTTAATAAAGCTGCATGTCAGCAATTGCTTGCCAGGGCTGAGAATGGGCTGGATACAATTATTGGCGAAGGAGGTGTAAAAGTTTCGGGTGGTGAAAAACAACGGCTGAGCATAGCACGCGCCTTGCTTCGCAATCCTAACCTGCTGGTGTTTGATGAAGCAACATCAGCATTAGATAGCATAACTGAAGAGGAAATAAGTGAAACTATCCGCAGCATATCAAATAATCGTAACCACATTACCATTTTGATTGCACATCGTTTGTCAACCATTATGCATGCCGACCGGATTTTTGTTCTTGAAAGAGGAAGCATAATTGAAAGTGGTAATCACCACCAGTTATTGGAAGAAAAAGGTTTATACTATGCAATGTGGCGTCAGCAGATAGGTGAAAAGAAAATGACAACACGACATCACTATGCTGAAAAAGTTTAAACCGTATAATTTAAATTCTTGTGAATTGATTTATGTTTGATAATTACATTGCTTTTTTGAAAGAGCGTTTTAAAGAAAAGCTGCCTGGTGAAGAGGCTCATTTAAGCATGGCGCCATTAGGACGTAAGCCTTTAAATTACTACCTCAGCTTAAATATTGATTATAGAAATGGCAGTGTGTTAAGTCATTTTTATCCTATAGATAATCAACCTCATTTACTCTTTATTCAGCGTAGCGAAGATGGAAAAACACATTCAGGACAAATTGCATTTCCCGGAGGAAGCCAGGATGCTACTGATGCTGATTTGCAACAAACAGCATTACGTGAAGCTTATGAAGAAGTTGGATTGAAGCAGTCAGAAGTAAACATAATCGGGCAACTATCTAATTTATACATTCCTGTAAGTAAGTTTATGGTGCAGCCTTATGTTTCATTTGGCAATACCATACCTGAATTTAAACTGAGTGCTGATGAAGTTGAGCAGGTTCTGCCGCTTAAAGTCAGTGAACTTGCTAACCCTTCAATAATTAAGGCAAAGCGCATACGCACTTTTAACGGAATACTGAATGATGTTCCCTGTTATGAAATTGCAGGTGTAACTATTTGGGGAGCAACAGCCATGATGCTTGCAGAATTGCTTAGTATCAGTAAAGGATTTGATTTTACTGTTGATTAATTTAATTGGTACGAATGAAAAAATTATTGCTACTGCATGGAACTTTAGGTTCGTCAGCCCAGTTTGAACCATTGAAGAAAATATTAAGTAATCAATTTGAATTGTATACGCCTGAATTTTCAGGCCACGGTGGAAAACAATTACCTGGCGAAGCTTTTACCATTGAAATGTTTGCTAAAGATGTGGTGAATTATCTCGACCAACATGCTATATCAGCAATTGATGTTTTCGGTTACAGTATGGGTGGTTATGTTGCCTTGTATGTTGCAAAACATTTTCCCGGAAAAATCAATTCAATTGTAACTCTTGCAACTAAGTTTAACTGGAATAAAGAAACAGCCATCAACGAGTCAAAGATGCTTGATGCAACTATTTTTGAAAAAAAGATTCCAGCCTATGCCCAGGATCTTGCATTAAGGCATGGACAGGAAAACTGGAAAAAACTTGTTGAAAAAACTGCAGAATTGATTGCTGCCATGGGTATTAATACAGCCCTTTCTTATGATGATTTAAAATCAATTGACATCCCCGTTATGGTAACAGTTGGTGATGCTGATAAAATGGTTTCAGTTGCTGAAACATTAAAAGCAGCCCAGTATCTGAAGAAAGGTCAATCGCATGTTTTTAAAACAATGCAACATCCTTTGGAGCGGATTAATGTTGATGCGGTAGCTGCATTAACTATTGAATGGATTAACAATCAGGCAGACTGATCAGTTTCAGTTAGTATTACAAACTTTTTATTTAGGGGATTAAAAGCATCCAGCAAATCGTCAAAGAACTGGTCACCATACTTTACATAATACATGCTGAAATTATTGTAACGTTCCTGGAGCATATTGCCGGGAAATAATTTATCCTTTATGCTTTTTATCTGGCTGAGGGTTGTTTCATTTTTTCGCTTAATTGCTTTAAGCATTTTATCTTCCAGTCCTTTTAAAGCATTTATGGCTTTTTGTTTTTCAGCCATTGCTGCATGTTGAAGCGTTTGGTCAGCAGCAACTGATTTTTCTGCAATGCTGTTAAATAAATTTTCAATTGCCTGGGTTTCCTCAGTTAGTGATAGATTGAGATTATTTTTTTGTAAAACAATTTTAGCAGTTTCATCATATGAAAGAAATAATTCATTAACAGTTAAACCAGTGGCTTTAATTTTTTTTGCTGTGGATTTGTCAATAAGCATAGCTGAATCGCGTAAAACCAATACAGGAAAAAATACCTGTTGTGTTTCAAACATCGCTTTGTATTGCATCCAATACGATATTTCTGCGCCACCTCCGATGTATGCAATATCAGGTAATATCAGCGATTCATATAAGGGGCGCAAAACCACATTAGGAGAAAAGCGTTCAGGGTGCTGATCAAGTTCAGCAAGTATTTCTGCTTTGGAAAATGATAGCTGAGTGTTGTGTATATAGTATCTGTTATCTTTAACTTCAATCCGTTCCCTGAGGTTATCAATCATGTAAAACAAATTGATTTCTCGCGGGTTTACCTGTGTTTTGTAAAGTTCGTTCAGCTGTTCTGTTGTTCGGGTAACTTGCTGGTAGGAGAAGCTTTCTTCAAGTTCCTTCTGCAGGATGGGCTTAAACAGGTTTTTCAATGTAACATCGGAAGAATCAATTATCACCAGGCCATATTTGCCAAATAACTGATGAACAATAAAGCGCATAGCCGGGGTCAGATTTGGGTTTTGAGCATAACCCTCACTAAAAATCCTGATTAGATTTTCAGTATTTGATCCTTCGCCAATTATGTTTTTAAATTCCTCGAGTACAGAATGGAATGAGCTGGTTGAAATTGCTCCTGATGCTCCTTTTTGTTCTTGTTGCCAGCTTATTTTTTTATCAAATAAATGAATGTAACTAATCTCCTCAAAGTCATGATCTTCATTGGCCATCCAGTAAACGGGCACAAAATTATTTTCAGGAAAATTCTTTTTTAATTCCGCTGCAAGTTTTACAGCTGATATGATTTTATAAATAAAGTACAATGGGCCAGTAAAAATATTAAGTTGATGACCGGTAGTAACAGTGTATGTTTTAGGGTCATTGATCAGTTCAATATTTTTAATCACTGTTTCATATTTTCCAGCAGCGCTTAATGTCTTATACTGTTGCAGCAATGCTGTGGTAAGCGTACTGCGATCAGTAGAATAGTTTGGCCTTGCTGCTATTGCTGCTGCAAATCCTTCAAGACTTAATGGGAAATTGTAAAATGGTTTTAGCTTTTCCTTTCCTTCAATATAATCTGTTACCAGTTCAGAAAATGAATTGGTTTCGGAAAAACTGATGTATTGTTTTTCAAATGTCATTTTGAATAATTATAAATGGAGTAGTAACAGTTATAAAATGTTTCCTGGTTTACTTTTATATTAAACAAATGTTCCATACAAGTCAAACTCTTCGGCTTTGTTAATTTTTACATTAGTAAAACTGCCCATGCGAACATATTGATTTCTGGCATCAACCAAAACTTCATTGTCAACTTCAGGTGAGTCTGCTTCAGTTCTTCCGATAAAGTAATTGCCTTCTTTTCTATCGAAAAGTACTTTATAAGTATTGCCAATTTTTTTCTGATTGATTTCAAATGAAATTGATTGCTGTAATTGCATTATGGCTTCCACACGTTGTTGTTTAATAACTTCAGGCACATCATCGTTAAGCAGATAGGCATGTGTATTTTCTTCATGTGAATAGGCAAACACACCCAGCCTGTCAAATTTTACCTGTTCAATAAATTCAAGCAGTTGCTGGTGATCATTTTCTGTTTCGCCCGGATATCCGGCAATCATGGTGGTACGTATAGTTATACCCGGAACTTTTTCACGAATAGTATCAAGCAGTTGAATTGTTTTCGCTTTGGTGGTTCCCCTGCGCATTGATTTTAATTGTGAATCGCTAATATGTTGCAAAGGTATATCAAGGTAATTACAAATATTACTTCGCTCACGCATTACATCCAGCACCTCAACCGGAAAACCCATAGGGAAAGCATAGTGTAACCTGATCCATTCTATGCCTTCCACATCAGCAAGGCGACTCATCAGTTCTGCAAGTTTTCGTTCCTTATAAATATCCAGACCGTAGTAGGTTGAATCCTGTGCTATTAATAATAATTCTTTAGTGCCATTTGCTGCAAGCTTTTTAGCTTCAGTTACAAGTTCTTCAATTGGTTTCGAAATGTGTTTGCCACGCATAAGCGGTATGGCACAAAAAGAGCAAGGCCTGTCACAACCTTCGGAAATTTTCAGGTATGCGTAATGCCGCGGAGTTGTAAGCAATCGTTCGCCAACCAATTCATGTTTATAGTCAGCTCCGAGTGTTTTAAGCAATAGTGGCAAATCCCGGGTGCCGAAAAATGCATCCACATCAGTTATTTCTTTTTCCAATTCAGGTTTGTAACGTTCACTAAGGCAGCCGGTAACAATAAGCTTTTCAATGTCGCCCTTCTGTTTTTCCTGGGCATAATGCAGAATGGTGTCAATACTTTCCTGTTTGGCATTGTCAATAAATCCGCAGGTATTAATAATTACAATGTTCGCAGAATTTCGCTTTTCTGATTCATGTTTCACTTCAAAATCGTTGGCACGCAGTTGCCCCATTAGCACTTCAGAGTCAACAATGTTTTTTGAACATCCGAGAGTAACAACATTTACTATATTTTTTTTTGACGATTTTGTTTTCACCTATCTGAGTCGTTTATTTTTTGTAATTCAAACTTAACTTGTTTATTATTTTAGTTTCTTAAATGCTGCTATTTTTAAATTAATTAAAGGTTTATGAAATAACTTTTTATGATCAGCAATTCATGTGGATGTTTATTATAACATAGCAATTGCTCTTCTATCTTCTTTTCTTTCTATGCCTAAACAAATATAATTTTAATAGGTCTTGTCAAAGTCGTCCTTATTGTATTTAATCCTTACTTCTGTTGGAAGTAGGGTATTGATTATGTTAATCAGATCTGATATGCGATAAACAAAGCAGTTGGTTACTTTTATTTTTTTTGAAAGCTGTGGTGCAGTTATATTAACATTAATCAATTTAGGATAGTGGGCGTAATCAATAAATTTCAGGTTGTTAAAATCACTGAAATAATCGTTTTGTAATGAATCGGTATTAAATGTTCTGAAGAAACCTTTAAGACTTTTTTTTTCCTTGCCGGTAAGTTTTCTTTTTAGATAATCAATACGGGTTACGCCTTTATCATTTAATGCAGTTATTACTAAACTATCCTGTGTTATACGGTATTCATTTAGCAGAAATTGCATGTTGTAATTATCAGTAACTATTATTGTATAGGGCTTTTTGATTTGTTGTGCACCGGCTGACAGGTAGCTAAACAAAGTAAACAGCATTACCAGTCGCATGCAATTATGATTTAAACAGTGAATCAACAAATTCTTCGCGATCGAAAACCTGGAGGTCTTCCATTTTCTCGCCAACGCCAATATATTTAACCGGTATTTTAAATTCATCAGAAATACCAATAACCACTCCTCCTTTTGCAGTACCGTCCAGTTTGGTGAGCGCAAGTGCATTTACTTCAGTAGCTGCTGTAAATTGTTTAGCCTGTTCAATTGCATTTTGGCCTGTAGAAGCATCAAGCACCAATAAAATTTCATGGGGTGCCTCTGGTACCACTTTTTGCATCACACGTTTAATTTTGGTCAACTCATTCATTAATCCCACTTTGTTATGCAATCGTCCGGCAGTATCTATGATAACAACGTCATATCCTTTTGAAACTGCAGATTGAACAGTATCGTAAGCCACTGAAGCCGGATCGGCACCCATCCCTTGCGAAATCAAATCTACATCAACACGTTTGCTCCATATAGTAAGCTGATCCACAGCAGCAGCCCTAAAAGTATCAGCAGCACCCAGCAGCACTTTTTTACCAGAAAGCTTAAACTGGTTAGCAAGTTTGCCAATGGTGGTTGTTTTGCCTACGCCATTAACCCCTACAACCATTATAACATAAGGTTTATTTTTAGGGTTAAAATAATCTTCTTCTTCACCAGGCTTATAATTTTCCTGCATAAGTGTTACCACTTCATCCTTTAACAGTTTGTTTAATTCAGACGAGTTTATGTACTTATCCCTGGCCACGCGTTTTTGAATCCGATCCACAATTTTTAAAGTTGTACTTACTCCAACATCTGAAGTAACCAGCACTTCTTCTACAGTATCAAGTACATCATCATCAATAGTCGATTTGCCGATAATAGATTTTGATATGCGCGTAAAAATGTTTTCACGAGTTTTTTCAAGTCCTTTATCAAGTGATTCTTTTTTCTCTTTCGTAAATAGTTTACTGAAAAATCCCATAGGTGTAATGAATATTGTGTGGGTGTTACTTGTTATAGAAAGCTGATTTTAAGCGTGAGGTATCAGCATTAAACAGGCGTAATTTCCTGCATCTTATTTAATCATTTAAACTAAAAAAGCTTCTTCCGTTTTAATGAAAGAAGCCTTAAAAAGTTTTAAGTTGTAATGATTATTTTTCTTTTAAGAAATCTTTAATATGATCATTGTGCACTACTTCTTCTTTGAAAGAATATGAACCCGAAGGGTTTTTAACCATCTTAATCACTTTCGAAAATTCTTTGCCTTTACCGGATTTGAGCGTTGCAACTACTTTCTTTGCCATAGCTTATTAGTTTTTATTATTTTTAAATCAAGACTCCGTTATTTAATTTCTTTATGAACGGTCATGCGCTTAAGTATAGGATTGAATTTTTTTAATTCCATACGTTCAGGATCGTTCTTCTTATTCTTAACGGTAATGTAACGAGATGTACCTGGCACACCACTGTTTTTATGCTCAGTGCATTCTAAAATAACCTGTATTCTGTTGCCTTTCTTAGCCATTATTTAATCCTTTTTCTAGTTATTACAAATTTCCTTTGCGTAATGTTTTATCTATCGCAGCGCTAATTCCTAATTTATTTATGGTGCGTAAAGCTGAAGTTGACACTTTCAAACGGATATATTCACCGGTTTCAGGAATAAAGAACTTTTTTGTTTGCAGGTTCGGATTGAATCTGCGTTTGGTTTTGCGGTTCGAAAACGACACATTGTTTCCAACAATGGATGTTTTACCGGTTAAATCACAAATCTTCGACATTTTGTATGTATTTTTTTGAAATGGGGTGCAAATATATGCCTTTTTATGAAATTCAAAATATATGTTTAGATAATATCATCTTATAAAATCGGTTTAGTGGCCTGCGTAAAATATTTATAATGACAATCTTAATCGTAACCGTTGCTGCTGTTGGTTGCAGCCTGTTATTTTAAGATGATTTTCTACCTTTAACTATCTGGCAAGCTTGCTAAGCAATAAGCCAATTAATAATTATTTAACATATTTATAGTCAGTAGCTTATGCTAAAATTAAGGCTGCTTAGTCCCTCATCGTAAAGGACAGTTTCCTGTTAGCAATATCAAGTTTTAAAATTTTTACCTGTAAAGCGTCATCAAGCTTAAAATAATCTGTCGTTTTTAAACTTTTATCATAATCAGGGATTTCTGATAGGTGTAATAATCCTTCCAACCCGGGAGCTATTGACAAAAAGGCTCCATATTCGGTTATTGCCACAACCGAACCGGCAACATCATCGCCTTCTTTATATTTATTAATGGTTGATTGCCATGGATTGGGTTGTAACTGCTTAAGACCAAACTGTAACTGATGATTTTCTTCATCAAGTTTAATGATCATTACTTTAATTTTCTGGTTAATCTTAATGAAGTCCTCTATTTCGTTAATTCTTCCGTGAGTAATATCATTATAATGCAATAGACCGTTAAGTAACTTATACCTGATAAAGGCACCGAACCTTGTTATTTTTATCACTTTCCCTTCAACAATCTCTCCGGCTTTAAGAGTTTTAAAGAAACGTAATTGTGAGTCGGATAATTTTACTTTCATTCGCTGAACTTCAAAAAGTTAATCACTAGTAAACCGGAAATTAACAAAAATTCTGTGGTACAATATCCATAGTATATTTAAAGGGTTATGTTTTTTCTGCTGTCTAAGGTTCTTGCATTCGTCATTAGTCCGTTAACCTGGATATTGACATTGTTAATATTCTCATTGGTTACTAAGAACAAAGTGCTCAAAAGAAGATTTTTTATTTCGGGACTTGTTACGTTGATAATTTTTACAAATCCATTTATCATTAATAGTGTAATGCTTCAATGGGAATCCGTTGCATATCCTTCAGATGAATTAAATGGAAAGTATGATGTTGCAATTGTAATGGGTGGAGCTTCAAAATCATTTAATGAAGTGTCGAAAAGAATGGTGTTTGGGGGTGGGATTGACAGGATTATTCAGGCTGTTGATCTATACCATAGGGAAAAAGTAAAAAAGATATTGTTAACTGGTGGTTCCGGCTACGTATTAAATCCTGATTTTAAAGAGGCTGGTTTGCTGAAAGATGTTTTGCTAAACATGCATATTCCGGATAGTGATATCATTATTGAAAACAATTCACGCAATACCTATGAAAATGCAAAGTTTACTACTGAACTATTAAAATCGAAAAATTATGGCAATCGTTTACTTGTAATTACTTCAGCTTTGCATATGCCAAGAACATTAGCATGTTTTAATAAACAGGGATTAACTCCGCATATATTTCCCGTTGATAATCATGCTTCAAGAATTAAAGGCAATCCTGCTGAATTGATTTTACCAAATGCTGGTTGCCTTGGCAATTGGGATTTGCTTTTGCATGAATGGACAGGATTGTTGCTTTATAAAATATCAGGGTATATATAATTTTATCTTGTTTAGTTTTCGCAATTCAAATTACCTAATTAAAAATAAGTGAAAAATGGAATTGAATTTTGAGTTAAAAACTTTTGATCAACTAACCGTATACCGGCTTTATGAACTATTAAAGCTAAGGCAAAGTATTTTTATTGTAGAACAAAATTGTCCGTATCTCGATTGCGATGGGAAGGATATTTATGCTCATCATTTGCTGGGATTAAGTGAAACAAACGAACTGATTGCTTATTTAAGAATCCTGCCACAGGGCATAAGTTATGATGAGGTTTCAATTGGACGTGTGACTACTGCCTTTCAGTATCGAAAATATGGTTTTGGAAAAAAACTAATGGAAGAAGCTTTAATTAATATTAAAAAGCTCTACGGAGAAGTTCCTGTAAGGATAGGAGCACAAAGTTACCTTCTTGATTTTTATCAATCATTCGGATTCGAAAAACTTGAGCCCTATATGGAAGACGGGATTCCTCATCATATCATGCTCAGAAAGTGAGACAGAAAAATATTCCTTTAATTAAAAGTTGATGAAACTTCTGATTTAGGTTTACGATGAAACACCTGACTGATTTTTCGTACCAATGCATTGTCTTTTCGAATTCGCTGTTCACCACCAATTAAAAATCCATAAGGCTGAAGAGGCTCAAGATTATCGCAAAAAACTTTAGCTACACCTAAAATAGGCACAGCAAGTATCAAGCCCGGTATGCCCCAGATTAAATAACCTGCTACTAAAACCAAAATAGTAATCATTGGATTCACATTAACCTGGCGGTTTACAATTAGTGGTGACAATACATAAGTGTAGATTAATTGAATAATTAAAAACGTAATAGCAATACCAATCAGCACCCATGAATTCATGCCCTGAGCCATAGTTAGCAAAGTAGTAACGGCTATTCCAATTATGCTGCCTATAAACGGAACCAGTTCAAGCATACTGCATAATACAGCAAAAAACAAAGCATATTTTACTCCGGCAATACTGAATCCGATCGTATACATTATCCAAAGCAATGTAAGCATCCAAACAGTTCCGGTAAGATAATTCTGTGCCATTTTACTAGCATTATTAATCATTCGCTCTGTTTTTACCTGCTTCATAACCGGAACAAGTTTTAAAATAAAACTCTTGATATGGATACGGAAAAATAAAAACAAAAAGAGGTAAATAATTACCAGTACTAAATTAAGGAGTACATTCATAATAGTACTCATAGTAGTTGCTACAAGCCTTTCAGTATAAAGAGCACTGTTTATCTGGTTTTGATTAAGTATGGCCTGCCGGTCTTCTTCCGGTAAGCCAAAGCTTTTGCCTACCTGAAACCTTATTTCAGCAAGCAGGTTTAGACTATTTTGCTGCAAACGTGAAATGTCTTCCATTAATCCGGAAACATTCCATGATATAATCATAACAAAAACTGAAGTCGCCAGCAGGAAGAGAACTACTGATAACAAACTTGATAATGCGCGGCCCAGACTTTGATGCTCAAGCCATTTTGCAAATGGTAAAAGCATAATGGCCAGTATGCCACCAAAAGCAAAAGGAATAAGAAAATCTTTTGCAAAGTAGAGACTGCTAATAAAAATGAAAAAGAAAAACAGAATGGCAATAGTCTTACCTAATGAAAATTTATTCATAACTATGGGGGGATTAAGCTGATAAATTAAGAATTCGTCCTGAGCTATGTAAACCTGATTCGAACTAACAAATTTAGTATTTTCTATAAAAGGTGCAAATTATTTCAAAAACAGGCTTTGAGATTAGCAAGAATAATGCGAATACCAGGAATTGATAAATTACTTGTAAAGGAATAGCGATTAATGAACTATTTTAAGAATGGCAACTTTGTCATCATACATTACCTTACAAAAGTAAATTCCTTTTTGATAATTACTCAAGTCATAGGTTTCAGTGCTTTTGCAATTTGTGCGAATAAAAATTTCTTCACCAATGCTGTTGTAAAAAATTTCAGTAACTGTGCCTATGTTATCGCTATAATTAATATCAACAGAAAAGACATCGCGCACAGGGTTAGGCCTGATGATAATTTGCGACATTGATTCCGAAGTTGAACTTCGTATAGAAGTTGGTTGCTTGAATTTTTTTATGGCAGTAAAGGCAGACTTTAGACTGGAAGTACACTTACTTCTTACTTTCCATGAGTATTGCGCACCAGGTATTAATCCATTTATTACAAGTGCAGTATCACTATTGCCGTTCATTGTAACTTTTTGCCAGGTGGTAGTCCCGTTTTTCTTATAAAAAACTTCATAACCTACCATACATGAATAACCAGACCACAATAGCTTTCGTGAGGTTGTACTTACAGCAGAGTCGATCAAATTAAGTGGAATTGCGCAGTGCTTAACAACTGTTACAGTGGCGCTTGATGTGCATCCATTAGCATAATCAGCAGTTACTGTATAGGTTCCGCCTACTACATTATTAAAGTGAATAATAGTATCATTTAAAACCTGGTTGATTATGCTGTCTTTTAATTTCATCAAAGAATTATAAAGTCTCAATGAGAAAACATTGGACAGGCAAAAATCTCCCTGAAGGTGAACCTCAATTTTTTCTGGCGAACATGCAACAGAGCGACTTTGTTGTGCTGTAATATAAAAGTTACAGGGTGGTTCGGTAATGGTGAGGTATTTAATATGTTGATTAAAATTAACCGAGTCTATCAACATTACCTTATAGGTGCCGGCTTTCAGGTTTTCGGCTACATAACAAAAACTGCAATACGAAGTCTGACTAAACGAAATAAAAGATTGCGGAACTAATGTATCAATGCAGATAATTTTAAGTGTTGCAGGACAATAGTCACCTGTTATTTCTATTCCTATAGTTCCATTATTACAACCATAAGCAGTGATGTCAGTACTTACTCCATTAAAAACCGGGTCGGATGGCACCACAGGCACTGAATCATAACAGGTGTCAGGTAAACTACAGGCATGAGAAGCGATGATGGCATAATTTCCAGCAGGGATATTATCAAATTTAACAAACCCCGGCACTTGAAAAGTCATTTGTTGCGCTACAATCTGGAAGGTATTTGCATTTCGTAAAGAAACTACAGCAGCACTTAACGAATTACATAAATCTCCATTAACATTTACGGTTATGGAACCGTTTATGCAATTTTGTATTGCATTCTTGTGTGATGAGTTAATGTCCAAATAACAAGAGCATTGCCCAATGCAATAATCATAGCAAAGACACAGAATGACGCTTAATGCGAATGTTCTTAATACGGCAATCATCTTATAAAACTTGAGAATCCAGGGCAAAACGAAATAGTTATTTCCATTGCATTTAACTGTTCCGTTTTACAAATATACATTTTAGCTGTAAAATTGAAACGGTAAATGCTTTTAATAAATGACCTTTATCAGACCAATATATTATAGCAAAGTGCCGGCCAGATTAGCAAGTTCGCTTCGCTCGCCTCTTTCAAGAGTAATATGAGCATAAATACTTTGCCCTTTTACCTTGTCGATTAAAGTAGATAGCCCATTACTATGTGAATCAAGATAAGGAGTGTCAATTTGAAAAACATCACCCGTAAAAATGATTTTGGTGTTTTCGCCAGCACGTGTGATAATGGTTTTTACCTCATGGGGAGTTAGGTTTTGCGCTTCATCTATAATAAAACAAACATTGGAAAGACTTCGTCCCCTGATATATGCCAACGGAGTAACGTAAAGCTTTTCATTGGCCACCATGTCATTTATCTTTTTAAATTCTTTATCTGTTTCGGCATATTGACTCTGAATATACTTCAGGTTATCCCAAAGCGGTTCCATATATGGGTTGATTTTTGATTTAATATCCCCGGGTAGATAGCCGATATCTTTATTGCTAAGCGGAACAATAGGGCGTGCAAGATAAATTTGCCTGTAACGTGTCTTCTGCTCTAATGCCGAAGCCAGTGCTATTAAGGTTTTACCTGTTCCGGCAATTCCCTGAATTGTAACCAGTTTTACATTCGGATTCATAACAGCATGCATGGCAAACGATTGCTCCGCATTACGTGGCTTAATGCCACTTGCTGTTTCTTTTAAAACTCTTTCAAGACAGTTGGTTTCAGGATTAAAAAAAGCTAAAGCAGATGCTTCATCATTTTTGCTTTTTAAAATATAGTAATGATTACTGAATGGTTTTGTTTTAAATAATTGCTGATAAGAAATATAACCTTCCTGGTAAATGGCATCTATGAATTTACGGGCAACATTTTTTACTACCGATGAACCGGTATATAAACCTTCAAGGTCTTTTACCTTACCTGTGTTGTAATCTTCTGTATGAAGGTTAAGCGATTTGGCTTTTAACCTTAGGTTGATGTCTTTTGAAATAAGAATAACCTTACGGCCTGGCATTTCCTCGCGCAGCTTAATGGCCGCGTTAAGAATATTGTGATCGGGCTTTCGCTCATTAAAAACCTTATTGGCATCTAACTGGCTGTTTTCATGCATAAGCACTTTAAACTTACCCTTGGTTGGACCATTCAATGGAATCCACTCGTTAAGAGAATAATCGCGGCTAAGTTTATCAAGTGCCCTTATGAATTCGCGGGCCTCAAAATTAATTACATCATTGCCTTTCTTAAAGTGATCAACTTCTTCAAGAACTGTAATAGGGATAGCAACATCATGTTCTTTAAAATTCTGTATCACATTATG
>JBGARN010000004.1:0-79461 GCA_044230205.1 Bacteroidia bacterium | reverse complement strand
CTAAACTATTGATATTGCGGTATTAGATTTATAGCTTGATAAATCGTTGTCTGCTTAATTGGGAACCAAAGTTTATTTCCACCGTATAAATTGCTGAAGGCAATTGACTAATATCAATTTTAGCTGAACCATTACCTTCAAATACTAATTGACCCATTGGTGAAAACAACTTTACGTTTCCATCCTGTTGACCATTAAATGCTGAAACATTAATAAAATCTGAAGCCGGGTTGGGATAAACCAACTGGCGATCATTCAGGTCATTAGAAGCTATTCCCGCAATAAGTGAAACACTGGTAAAAAATCCATCGTTAAAACCTGCATTTAGAACATTATTGCTTCCAAGTGCAAAAGCGGCATCGCTCTGACCTACCACCACCAGTGCACTGGTTCCTAATGCGGCAACATCATTTCCAATTTCATAGCCAAAAGGGCCACCGCCCGAAATGGCCCATAGCCAATTATTGGTAAGCACACTGTATTTTGCAATAACTAAATCAGGAGTTCCTGTATGGCCAACTGCAGTTGATGCCCCAAAGATTACGTTGCCATCTATACTACCTGTTAAATAGGCATTCGACAAATTATCAAGACATAATCCATAGGCACGGTCATCGCCAGTACTGCCTGCGCTTGCAGCCCATTGAACATTGCCCACATTATTAATGCGTGTAATAAAAATATCATCAAGACCGGCAGATGTTAATGTAGTTGAACCCAATATTGCATTTACATTAAATGTACCACAGATGCTGTAAAATCCGGATCCATCAATTTCCATATCAAATGGATTTATACGTGAACCAGCCGTAGTTCCATAAAACTGGTAAGCAGCATTAAGGGTTCCATTAGCATTGTATTTTGCAAAAAACATATCCGTGTTGCCAATTGCTGTAAACTGCTGAATAATAAAATCAGCGCCATATAAAAACGGGCCTGCAACTACAGCTTCGCCAATAGTATTTACTGCAACACATGTACCCCGAACGTTGCCATTGGCAGTATACCCACCGGCCTTGGTTGCCCATTGCGCAGTAAGCGAAGTATTATATTTTGTTATAAACATACTGCTTACCCCCGTGCCGCTTAGAATATACCCATCGAAGTTGCATATGGTACCATTACCGGCAATATAACCTGTGGTGTATAGGTTTCCAGTACCATCGATGCACATATCAATGCACTTTTCGTAACCACTTCCACCTGCCTTTGCTGAATTTAAAGGTGCGCCCAGGGTGCTGAATTTTATAAAAAAGATATCATCACCTCCACTATTGGTTAAAACGCCTGCACCGGTATTTAATGAGGGTGATGCAAAAATTCCGGCAACAATTATATTTCCGGTACTGTCAACACAAAGGGCGGTACATTCATCATTACCTGTGCCACCAATATGGGTTGCCCACATGCAGGATCCGGCTGAATTATACTTAACCAGGAAACCATCTTTACTGCCAGCCGAATTCACTGAGACTCCGCCAAAAACAGCTGTGACGTTAAAATATCCGGCCACATAAATATTTCCTGAAGCATCTGTAACTACTTTGGTGGCAACATCGTTATCGGCACCTCCCATGTTATAGGCCCATGTATATGATTGAGCATGCAGAATTTGACTAGTGCATAAAATAGCTAGGAAGATAATTAAACTTATTTTTTTCATGAATGTTATGAATGGTTAATGATGAATGAAGTGACATGAATAAATGTAAACCTTCGTTGATAATATTTACGCAAAGAAAATAATCCTTTAAAATAATTGAATTATTCTTGCACTTAAATTGATTTCATTTGATGAAGGACCATCCGAAATTTTTAATTGCCACAGATTTAACCGAAGCTGCCGCTAAAGCCGTAAAATGTGCGGCAATGATTGCCCGCAAACTTAATGGCGAACTTGTTTTGTTTCATGTATTTGAAACAGCCGATGCCACAGTGAATAAAATGATGACTGCGAGCTTTCTTAACCGCGAAATAAAAAGACAATTGCAGGAGACAGCCGATGATGTAATTAATAATGATGGCGTAAGTACCTGTTACCTCACACGTGATGGCGATCTTTTTGAGCAAATTGCAAATGCCGTAAAGGAAACAGATACTGCAGATGTAATGTTTGTAGGCACACATGGAATTAAAGGCGTTCAGCATATTACCGGCAGTTTTATAGGTAAGGCAGTAAATAGCGCTAATATTCCATTTTGGGTGGTTCAAAAGGAATCAGATATCAGCGCCACAGAACATATATTCATATATGTAGATCCCTTTCGCAAAAACCACTGCACAGCTTAATTCTTCAGCTGGCAATAAAATTCAATTCCAAGTTGCATTTTGTGTTTGCAAATGCGCCAACAGGTTTTGGTTTAATGCAACTTACCAACGAGCTAAAAGCCAAACTGGAGGGCCATACCATTTCGTATAACATTCATAACCTGAATAACGAAACCGAAGATTATAAAACTTTTATTGAGCTGGCGTCAAAGGAAAAAGCACCATTGCTGGTTATTAACCGTGGTGGAAAACCTGTTGAACGGTTTCACGAAGAAATAATAACCAACAAGCATTACCTTTCAGTGCTTTGTCTAAATAACGATGAGTAAAAGTCCTTTGTAAAACTGCTCAAGCCAGTGCTTTCGAAAATTTATTTTCTCTTTTAAACTGCAGGAATAGTAACATTTGCTAACTCAGACTGAATTTGCTGAATATCCTGCTTTAAATTATCCAGGTAATCCTGCGTTTCGTTTTTAAGTTTTGGAATAAACACCTTATAATATTCAACTCCACTCAGCAAATTATTTTTAAAAGTATTGAGGTACTTGTGTTGCTTTTCAGAAAAAGACTTCGAGCTTTTTTCAATCTCCTTTTTCAGATAATCCACATAAAGGTTTAATTCGTTTATAAACATGTTAGGCCGCCTGTTGGAATTCAGAATATTTATTCTTCCATAAATATGATCAACCATTTGCCTTAATGAATAGGTGCCTGAAAAATAAGCCAGGTTGGGTCCGGGGCAAATAGCAACCGCTGTTAAGCCATGAGCTGGTTTCATGCCATCTTTAAGCAGGGCTGAAGAACCTAATCCCTCGCACAAACATTCTTTTTCAGTAACTCTTAAAATTTCCGATTCCAAAATATCAGCCGGCAGGTTTTGTTCTTTCAATTGTTTAATCTTAAGATGCTGATACTCACGTGATGCTGTGCAAATTGGTGCTTTTGTAAACTCCGTATTGGTTACAAGGAACTTCTTGTAGCAGGGACTGCCCGGCCTTTCTTTTCTTATACGTGCCTGTCGCTGTTCTTCTGAAGTACTCTTTCTGAAATTGTTGAAGGGTATGCCCAATGGAGAAGCGTTGCTGATGTAGTAATCCTCCTTTTTAGCAGTAGCAAGTTGATGTAGCGTTTCATTGTCAACATTGGTTGCCTCGGGTACCAGTAAAAATGGGCTTCCCCAGCCGGTTCCGTCAACGCCATAATAATCCATCAAAAATTTGTTTTCAGCTGCAGTTCCAATTCCGCCCTGAACTGTGATTTTTATTTCAGGCACCTTATGAAATGCTCTCTGTCCTTTTGCGGTTAGTGCTGCATTACATAATGCATATAACTCTTCTGCAAATTCGGTTTTCCTTTCACGGAATTCTTCGAGAATTGGTCCAAGCAACAAACCATCAGTTGCAAAAGCATGACCTCCGCAATTTAATCCCGATTCAATTCTGAATTCGGAAATCCATATTCCTTTTTTAGCAAGTAATTTACCTTGAATCATAGCTGACCGGTAATCACTTACCTTAAGTGTTATTTTCTTTTTCAGATTGCCACTTTCATCAGGAAAAAAATCACTGAAGTTTTCGATATAAGCATATAGCCTCGGGTTATATCCGGCAGAAAAAACCACAGATGAATTTAAATTGCTATTAGCAAAACCTCTTAATGCAGTTAATGCATCAGAATATTCAGTGGGCATTGCCTCGCCTTCCTTATTATAATTTGTTTTGTCAACCTTAGACATAATGTTTACATCAATTGCTCCCGCTACCATTTTATTTCTCAGCTGATGCTGCAAAAATTTTTTGATAGTTACATTTTCTTCGTCCAGCATTGCACAATAAATCTTTTTCAGAGGCGATTCGTCAGGAAGCAGTTCAAAATATTTAGCAAGATCATTCCCCGGTTCGAATGGCAATTTTTTCATTGCCTCTGTTTGCCTTTTAACAATACGGTCAATCAGGTTGAGATAGGCCGTGAATCGCTTGGCACGATAATCATCTTCTTTATTAGTTATTTCCACATAATCTTCTCCGGCCTGTTGGCTATGAAATTTTCGCATCTGTTCAATCAGTTCATCTTCTATTATTGATATTACTGATGATATACCAAAACGTGCTACTTTAACAGGAGTATCAATAGTAAAACCTAACCCCATTACAGGAATGTGAAAGGTGTGTAATGCTTTAGTGTTCATTTTAATTACAACTATCAGAAGAAATCTCTTCTTCAATTTTGCCGCAAAAGACCTTTATATGTGCTCCATAAACTATGATACTAATCACCTTTAACAAGACTATATTGAAGCCTGCTTGAATATTGGCTGCCATATACAAGCCCGATCTATAAAATGAAAAAATCTCATTATGAATATGCCATCAATTAAACAAACAAAATTTTTCAACTTTTAATTTAAATACAAACAACAGATGTTCGGAAATTTCGATCCTAAAAATGATTTTGCGCACTGTTTGAAAAGGTGTTGACATTTACAATTGCAGCAGTTGATTTTAATTCAATACATTAATATTTAAATCTTAACTTCATGCTACCAAGTTTCGAAATTGATATGCCCGTTAAAAATTCATCCATAAAAATTACGTATAAAGAAGCTGTTGCTGATGCAACAAAATATTTTGACGGTGACGAACTTGCCGCCACTACCTGGCTGAATAAGTATGCCATGAAAGACCGGGAAGGCAACCTTCTTGAAACTACACCTGATGATATGCACAGAAGAATGGCCAGAGAGTTTGCTCGTATAGAAACCGGTTACGAAAAAAAGAAAAAGCCGGATGATAGCTCTGAAAATTTATCTGCTTATGGTAAGGTGCGCGGCTTTTTAACAGAAGAAAAAATTTTTCAATTATTCAGTCACTTTAAATACATCATTCCGCAGGGAAGCGTAATGTCAGCATTGGGCAATACAAATATGATTGCTTCACTTTCCAACTGCATTGTGCTGCCTGAACTTTATGATTCGTATGGTGGAATTTTTTATGCCGATCAGCAACTTGCACAGCTGTTTAAAAGAAGATGCGGAGTTGGATTGGATATCTCAACTATCCGTCCTGCAGGAATGTCGGTTTCCAATGCTGCCGGAACTACTACCGGGGCTGTTTCATTTATGGAGCGGTTTTCAAACACCACGCGCGAGGTTGCACAACATGGCAGGCGAGGTGCATTGATGATTACCATGGATATTGCCCATCCTGATATTGAAAGCTTTATAACCATCAAACAGGATTTGAAAAAAGTAACAGGTGCAAATATTTCAGTGCGTCTTTCTGATGAGTTTATGAAAGCTGTTAGTGATGATGCTGATTTTATACTTCGTTTTCCGATTGACGCAACAGAACCCAGGCTCAAAAGAAAAATAAAAGCACGCGAGCTTTGGAATACCATTGTAAAATGTGCACATCATACTGCCGAGCCCGGTTTGATTTTCTGGGACAGGCAACACCACTATTCCACATCATCTGTTTATCCGGGTTTTAAAAATGTTTCTACAAACCCCTGTTCTGAAATTGCTATGCAGGGTGGTGACAACTGCCGCCTGATTGCGTTGAACCTTTTCAATTTTGTAGAAAATCCTTTTTCAAAAAATGCAAAATTTGATTACAACAAATTTTACGAAACTACCTATGAGGCACAGCGCCTTATGGATGATTTGGTTGATCTTGAACTGGAAGCCATTGAACGCATACTGGCAAAAATTGAAAGTGATTCCGAGCCTGATTACATTAAAGATAATGAACTGCGTACATGGAGGCTGTTACATGATGCAGGAAGAAAAGGAAGGCGTACAGGCCTTGGCTTTACCGGCCTTGCAGATGCTATGGCAGCCCTGAATTTGCACTTTGATGCTGATGATGCATTGCTTGAAATTGAAAAAATAATGAAACACAAATGCAAAGCAGAGTTTGACAGCAGCATTGACATGGCTATAGAGCGAGGAGCATTTGAAGCGTTTAATACAGAGATTGAAAACACTTCAGAATTTGTGCAGATGATGAAACTGGAATTACCTGATGTGTATAACAGGATGATGCAACATGGACGAAGAAATATTTCTATCAGTACAGTAGCGCCTACAGGTACACTCAGCTTGCTGGCTCAAACTTCATCAGGTATTGAACCAGTATTTATGCTTTCGTATAAAAGAAGACGCAAGGTAAACCCTAATGACAAAAATGCCCGGATTGATTTTGTTGATCCGATGGGTGATGCATGGCAGGAGTTTATTGTATATCATCCCAAATTAAAAACCTGGATGGAAGTAACGGGTGAAAAGAAAATTGAAAACAGTGCTTATCATGGTTCAACTGCAAGTGAAATAGACTGGAAAAAGAGAATTAAGTTGCAGGCCATTGTTCAGAAATATACAACCCACTCCATCAGCTCAACAATAAATCTTGCAAATGATGTTACCGAAGAACAGGTTGGGAAAATTTATATGGAGGCATGGAAAAACGGTTTGAAGGGAATAACCGTTTATCGTGATGGCTCGCGAAGCGGGGTGCTGGTTTCTAATGATGAACAAAAGAAAATTTCTAAAACAGGGGCTATTATTGAAAAAGAAGCACCTGCTCGTCCGCAGGTTTTAGAATCAACAGTGGTGCGATTTAATAATGCTGATGAAAAGTGGATTGCCTACATTGGATTGCTGGATAACAAACCCTACGAAATATTTACCGGTAAAGCTCAGGATGCATTCAGCATTCCTGACTGGGTAGAAAAAGGATGGATTATTAAAAATAAAAATGGAGGTGGAAAATCAAGATACGATTTTCAATACATGGATGCTGAAGGATATCGTGTAACTATTGAAGGACTATCGCGTTCGTTTGATAAAGAGTTTTGGAATTATGCAAAACTACTCAGTGGTGTTTTGCGCCACGGCATGCCTTTGCCACAGGTAGTTCATCTCATAGAAAACCTGCATTTGTTTGATGATAACATCAACACCTGGAAAGCAGGTGTTGAACGTGCATTGAAAAAATTTATTCCTGACGGAACATTAGCAGTTGACCACCTATGTACTGAATGTGGCGACCCGGAAGGATTAATTTATGAAGAAGGATGCTTGAAATGCAAAAGCTGCGGACAGACGAAGTGTGGGTGATTGATCAGGTTATCTCAACACATACATCCTGTAACTATCCAGTTTAATCAAAATAAAAAGCAGCACAGTAAAAGAGATCAGTGATGATCCACCGTAACTGTAAAAAGGAAATGGAATTCCGATTACTGGAAGTAAACCAATGGTCATTCCCACATTAATAAACACATGAAAGAAAAGTATGGACGCAACTCCGTATCCATACACACGAACAAAATTATTTTTCTGCCGTTCGGCAATGAAAATAATGCGATAGAGCAAGGCGGTAAAAACACCAAGCACTAAAAATGTTCCCAGGAAACCCCACTCTTCGCCAATGGTGCAGAAAATAAAATCGGTGCTTTGCTCAGGAACAAAATCAAATTTGGTTTGTGTGCCTTGCAAAAATCCTTTGCCCGTAAGTCCGCCCGAGCCAATTGCAATTAAACTTTGATTTACATTATAACCTGCACCTTTTAAATCGGTTTTCTTTCCAAGCAATACATCAATACGTTCTTTCTGATGCGCCTGCAATGCATTGTTATAAACATAATCAACACTGAATACAATGCCTGCAGCAACTAATCCAACTAATAATAACACAATTAAGTTTTTCCATGTTCTGCGCAAAGTGAACCAGGAAAGAAAAAGAATAACACCTATAGCGATAAGCAGATATAATTTAGCCACCATCAATGAAAGAACAAAAAGCAATGCTGCCACAAAACCAAAAATCAAAACATTTTGTGAAAGCCCTTCGCGATAGAGCACAAATAAAAATGCTGCAAACACCAATGCTGAACCCGTGTCGTTTTGCAACAGGATTATTCCCATTGGAATTAAAATTAGCATGCTGGCAATAATCTTGGTTTTATTTTCGGCTATACGTATGTAAGGTGAACTGAGGTACTTGGCCAGTGCAAGCGCAGTTGCCAGCTTGGCAAACTCTGAAGGCTGCAGGTTAAATGAACCAATAGGAATCCAGGCGTGCGCGCCTTTAATATCGCGGCTTAAAAATATAGCAGCAATATTAACTGTAATAATTATCAGGTAAAACGGATAAGCAAATGCTTCATAAAACTTTCCGTCTATAATTAATATAACAATTGCAAATACGATAGATATACAAATCCATACCAGCTGCTTTCCGTAATTTTGAGAATAGTCTAAAATGCTTTGATGGTCTTCATTGTATACAGCAGCATAAATATTCATCCAGCCGAACAAAACCATAAAAAGATACATGGTAACTGTTAGCCAGTCGATATTTTCAAATATGCTTTTTTGTTGACGCACTTTATTGTTTGAAGTTTGATGTATGGGGTTTGAAGTTATCGCTACTATTAAATATGATTAACTGCTTAATCAAAATGAAGTTGGTTTAAATGATTCATTAACTCTGTCTCATATATTGCTTCCGGTTCATTTGCCGTTCTATTTTTAAACTTCTCTCCTTTGTAACCAGAATTATTGAGATACTCCATAAATTTATTTATTTGTTTTGAAATTTGGTCTGCAAGCTTATATAGCTCATTAAACTCCTCTTCTGAAATATAACCCCGGTCAATTGCCCTGTAACACTGTGACTTCACTTCACCGGCTGAACCTTTAGCAATGCTTAAAAAATTAATAAATTCATTCCTGCTTCCTCGTTCAAATCCTTCTGCAATATTATCTGCTATCGAACCCCCTGAACTATTAATTTGTCCCACAAGTTTAAAGTCTTTCGAAAAGGAATGTTTTTTCATTGCAACAAAAATTAATTTATTAAGCTGGCGTGCCTTCTTCCAAATTTCCAAATCTTCAAATTGCTTTACAGTTGCCATCTTTGTTGCTAAATACAATGGTTAATTATTAAACCATATTTTTGAAAGTTACTCAAACCTCAAACCTCAAACCTCAAACCTCAAACCTCAAACCTCAAACCTCAAACCTCAAACCTCAAACCTCAAACCTCAAACACGAAACCAAAAATTAATCTTCATCATTATTTAAACTGTCCTTTTCCTGCTTAAAAATAACAGCATCCAGCATTCGCTTTTCTTTGGCTTTTGAATTTTCGCTAATACTATCAGTAAGATATTTTTCAACTAATAATGTGGCGATAGGCGCTGCAAAACGGGCTCCCTGTCCTGCATTTTCAACCAATGCAGCTACGGCTATTTTTGGATTTTCGCGCGGAGCGAAACACATAAATACAGAGTGATTTTCGCCATGTGGATTTTGTGCTGTGCCGGTTTTACCGCACATGGTTATTCCTTTTACAGCTGATGCACGTGCTGTTCCAGATTCAAAAACCTTTTGCATACCATCGTGTACCATTTCAAAATATTCAGGTTTAACTTTAGCATAATTCTTCACTAAAAAATTTTGTGGTATATACTTGCGGTTACCTATGGCATGAATAACATGAGGAACATAGTAATATCCTTTATTGGCAATAATGCAGGTAATGTTTGCCATTTGCAGCGGAGTTATACCTAATTCTCCCTGCCCGATAGAAAGCGAAATTATGGTAGAAAATTTCCACCGCCCTTTACCAAAAAACTTATCGTAATAGGCTGATGATGGCACATTGCCTTTTAACTCATGCGGTAAATCTACATTCAGTTTTCGGCCTACGCCAAAACTCATTACATAATCGCGCCATACGTTGTAAGCATCTTCAGTTCGTGAGTACTTTTTATTTTCAAGCACAGCTTTAAATGTCTGGCAATAAAATGCATTACATGAAACAGCAACAGCAGTGCGTAAATCAACCGGGCTGGGATGAGGGTGGCAATGCACAAAAACATTTCCGATTCCATAGCCTCCATGACAACCAAAAAGGGTATGATCAGTAATTACTTCTTCATCGAGACCTACGAGTGAGTTGATCAATTTAAAAGTTGAGCCCGGAGGATAGTAAGCCATCATTGCACGATTAAACAATGGCTTGTCTTCCTGTTGCAACAGCACTCCATAATTATGTGCCCTCACACGCCCAACCAGCAGGTTGGGATCGTAGGTTGGAGCGGTAACCATAGCAAGTATTTCGCCAGTTGATGGGTCCATTGCCACAATACCTCCACGTTTATTCTGCATAAGCTTTTCGGCATAAGCCTGCAAATCAGCATCAATAGATAGCATAATATTTTCACCTGCTACAGCTGCAGAATCATATTGCCCGTTCTGAAAACGGCCTTTCACATTATTATGCACATCTACCATCACTACTTTTAATCCGCGTTTACCACGCAGTACTTCTTCGTACGAACGTTCAATGCCTGAAATGCCAATATAATCGCCCGACTTATAGTAGGGCATTTTTTCTACCAGCTTATCATCTACCTCGCCAATGTATCCCAGCAGGTGTGCAGCAATAGGTTGCGGATACATTCTTATCGTTCGCGGCTCAGTATAAAATCCTGAAAACTTATACATCTTCTCCTGCAGCTTAGCATTGGTAACTGATGATAAATGTTTTTCGAATAACGATGCCTTATACCTGGAATAGTTTTTTGCTTTCAGCATACGCTTAACAAAGTCTTCCTTGGTGATGCCCAGTATGCTGCAAAAATCGTTCGTGTCAATTTGCTTTACCAGGCGCGGAGTCACCATAAGATCATAAACCTGCTGATTGTAAACCGTCAGCTTGCCCTTGCGGTCGTAAACAAAACCGCGCGCAGGATATTGCGTAACATAACGCAAAACATTGTTGGTGGCTGAAGCTACATAGCTGCTGTCAATCACCTGTATGTAAAACAAACGAGCAATATAAATGAACACCACTACAGTAAAAATGGCAATGATTATGGTGCGCTGATTAGAATCGCGGTTCATCGTTCAGATTTTGTTTTGCTGAATAAATACTGGGAGATAATCATCAGCAGCAGTGTGAAAAAACTGCTTAATACTACACGGGTTATTGTTGTAACAAATTCGTTAAAACGAAAAACCTCGAGAAAAAATAAAACCAGGTGATGAATAAAAACGAGGATGGCAGCATAAATTAAAAACCATCGGAATCCCATGTACTTGATAGTGGGTTTGGTTTCAGCTTCATAGCCTTCACGGGGCGAGAGCAGCTTTAGAATACCGGGTCTTACAAATGCCATCGTAACACAGGCAGCTGCATGTAAACCGGCAGTGTTGGTAAATACTCCTACTACTACGCCCGTTATCATAGCGAACAACATAACCAATGAGCGTGACATGCTGAATGGTAATACCAGGATAAACATTACATATAAATACGGATTAATAAGCCCGCTAAGCTGAATGTTATTCAAGATGGTAACCTGCACCAGCACCAGTACAACAAAACGAAGTAATATTTTTAATACCTCAATTAGCATTCTTATCTATCGAATCAGTTTTAGCTTCCAGTTTTTGCTGTTCTAATTTTAGTTTATTGTTAACCACATACACGTAACTGAGGTTATTAAAATTCGTAGAAAGACGAACTGTTATCTTCAGGTAATCGCCACCGGGATTTGCTTCAACTTTTTCTACACGGCCCACCATTACTCCTTCAGGAAATAAAGTTGAAAATGAGGTAGTAATGACGGTATCACCTTTATGCACCTGCACATTAGCCGATATGTCACTAAGCGTTGCAAAACGCGGATCGGTTCCATCCCAGGTTAAAGGCCCGTAGAATCCATTTTTAAGTCTAACGCTTGCTTTTGTTTTTGAATGCAATATGGACTGTACAGTAGCAAAATGCTCCGAAACATCTTTAACCACTCCTACAACTCCTGCTGCTGATATTACACCCATATCAGGATAAACTCCATTCTTAGTGCCTTTATTAAGCGTAAGAAAATTGTTGCGTTTATTAAAGTTGTTATTTACCACTTTGGCTACCGTATAAGTATATTGAATAAGATAATTAGTATCAGTAACAACTGCTTGTTGTGTACTTAGGTCAAAAAATTTGGTGCTGTCCGTTTTTTTCAGCTCAGCATTTTCAGCAGCGAGCAATTCATTGTTTTCACGCAATGCCAGGTAATCTTTAGCCTGGTTTACCGTTGCCATGATGTTTGCCACCGTTGAGTTTGCAGAGTTTAATACCGAAGCCTGGTGGAACTTTTGTTCATCAACTATCAGGTAAAAACTAACCCCCTGTAACAGGATAAAGAGTATAAAAAAATTATTTTGCCAGATGAGTAGAAACAGATTGCGCATGTGTGCTTTTGCAATTGATCAGCAAAAATATTCAAACAATACCTGCAATTAACTGCAGCAACCGTGCAGTTGCCAACTGCTGATTGTGAATGATATAATACGTTTACGGAATGAGGAATTTAAAGCGGCCGATATTTTTTAAAGCTATGCCGGTGCCACGTACCACTGCGC
This sequence comes from Bacteroidia bacterium, assembly GCA_044230205.1. Taxonomy (GTDB): domain Bacteria; phylum Bacteroidota; class Bacteroidia; order AKYH767-A; family OLB10; genus JAEUTH01. Next base: position 66,761 of record JBGARN010000004.1, on the reverse strand, counting down.
GAAGCGGATCTTCGGCAACATGCACAGGCAATTTTGTTTTCATTGAAATGCGCTTATCCAGGCCGCGCAGCAAAGCACCACCACCTGTAAGATAGATTCCGGTGCGGTAAATATCAGCGCTTAATTCAGGAGGTGTCATTTCAAGCGCTTTCAAAATAGCCTCTTCAATTTTCGAAATTGATTTATCAAGAGCATGTGCAACCTCGGTATATGAAACTGTAATTTCTTTCGGTATACCATTCATAAGGTCGCGACCATGCACTGCAAAATCTGAGGGAGGATTTTCCAGTTCTGGTAATGCAGAGCCTACTTCAATTTTAATGCGCTCTGCACTGCGCTCACCGATTAATATGTTATGCTGCCTGCGCATATAGTCCCAAATATCCGATGTAAAGCCATCGCCAGCTACACGAATAGACTGATCGCACACAATACCTCCCAAAGCTATAACTGCAATTTCGCTGGTACCACCACCAATATCAATAATCATGTTGCCCATAGGCTCCTCCACATCAATACCAATACCTATTGCTGCAGCCATGGGCTCATGAATCAGGTAAACTTCTTTTGCTCCGGCATGTTCGGCCGAATCACGTACTGCACGTTTTTCAACTTCGGTAATACCCGATGGAATGCAAATTACCATGCGCAGCGAAGGCTGAAAAACCTTGCTTCCAAGATTTATCATTTTAATCATGCCGCGTATCATGTGCTCGGCTGCATCAAAATCGGCAATTACGCCATCCTTTAAAGGACGAACGGTTTTGATATTTTCATGGGTTTTACCATGCATCATCTGCGCCTGCTTGCCCACTGCAAGCACTTTGCCCGATGTACGGTCAATAGCCACAATTGAAGGCTCATCCACTACTACTTTATCATTGTGAATAATAAGTGTATTGGCGGTTCCCAGGTCAATTGCAATTTCCTGCGTGAGTATATCAAATAGTCCCATGTATTTGTCTCGCTTATTTTATTCTTACTGATTTACTATTATTAATGCGCAAATATGAAATTTCTTATCTGTGATTATTATTTTTTTTTCCAAAAAACTAAACATTACAACCTGCCGATACAGCTTATGAAGCTTAATGTTTAAAATGTCTAACACCTGTAATCATCATGGCCATGTCATGCTTATTGCAATAGTCAATGGACAACTGATCTTTTATAGAACCACCCGGGTGTATCACCGACCTGATGCCGGCATTACCAGCAATCTCTACACAATCAGGGAAGGGGAAAAATGCATCGCTTGCCATGCCGGCACCATTCAAGCTGAAGCCAAACTCATTTGCTTTGGCAATTGCATGTTTAAGGGCATCCACACGCGATGTCATTCCTACACCACTGCCAAGCAACTGTTTGTTTTTAACAAGAACTATGGTATTTGATTTACTGTGCTTGCAAATCTTCATAGCAAAAGCAAGGTCGCTTTTTTCTGTTTCATTGGGCGATTTGGATGTAACCACTTTTGCCTGTTCAAGCCCTAATTCAAGATCTCTGTCCTGAATTAAAACACCATTCAGTACTGTTCGGAATTGCTGTTGGGGGTATTCAAATTTTTTCAGCTGCAATAAAATCCTGTTTTTCTTTTCTGTAAGCAACGCTATTGCTTCTTTTTCAAAACCAGGTGCAATTAAAACTTCAAAAAACAATTTATTCATTTCAGCAGCAACAGCTGCATTGATTTTTCTGTTGGCAATAATCACGCCACCAAAAGCACTTATCGGGTCGCCAGCCAGGGCAGCCTGCCATGCATCGGCAAGGTCATTTCGCGAAGCACACCCACAGGCATTATTATGCTTAAGGATGGCAATAGTTGGCTCTTCAAACTCAGCCATCAAACTTATTGCGGCATCAATGTCCAGCAGGTTATTGTACGATAATTCTTTCCCTGTCAGCTTTTCAAACACCTCATCCATATTGCCAAAAAACGTTCCCCTCTGATGCGGATTCTCGCCATAACGCAATGGCATTGAAGTCATAATACTTTGCTTAAAGACCTCAACCCGGCCTTCTTCTTTCGGCAGTGAACCCGCAAACCACTTATAAATAGCTGTATCATAATGAGATGAAACTGCAAATGCCTTTGCAGCCTGCATTTTGCGCTGCTCTATGGTAGTTTCGCCCTTTTGTTCCTTAAGTACACTCAGCAACCAGCTGTAATCATTCAAGGATGGAATGATCACCACATCACTGAAGTTTTTTGCAGCAGCCCTGATCAATGAAATGCCCCCGATGTCAATCTTTTCAATAATTGTATCCTCACCCTTGCCCTCTACAAAGGAGAGGGAGCTGTTTGCTGCGATTTCTTTTACCGTGTCTTCAAAAGGATAAAGATCAACAATCACCAGATCCAACTCAGGGATTTCGTATTCCTCAATCTGAGCAATATCCTCGGCATTAGCCCTTCGGCTCAGTATTCCACCAAAAATTTTAGGGTGTAAGGTTTTAACCCTGCCACCAAGAATAGAAGGATAAGCAGTTAAATCTTCAACCGGCACTACTGGAATTTTCATTTCCTCAATAAAAGTTTGCGTGCCACCGGTAGCATATAAAGTTACACCAAGGGCATGCAAAGCCTCAATTACAGGAGCTAAGCCGTCTTTGTGATAAACTGAAATAAGCGCAGATTTAATTATTTTGGAGGAGCTCATTAAGGCCATTAAAAAACCACTGCAATGTTAGAGAATTAAAAAGCATTGCGCAACAAAGAAAAACGGTTTCGTGCCTGAAGTTTTGGTACTCACAATTATCAAGATGCAAATGGTCTTTTTTTTAAACCATCAAATTTCAGGAACATAACAATTCACGGATAAATCAATTTCTCAAAACCATAAACAACCAAAATATTTTCTAATCATTGTGATTGAATAAAATTTCAAATCAAAATGAATACCTATAAACTTTACCACATAGATGCATTTACTGATAAACTTTTTGGCGGTAACCCTGCAGCAGTGGTTCCTTTAGAAGAATGGTTAACTGATGATCTGATGCAGCAAATTGCTGCAGAAAATAACCTGGCTGAAACTGTATTTTTTGTAAAAGAAAATAACGGCTACCGCATACGCTGGTTTACACCTGAAGTTGAAGTTGAATTGTGCGGGCATGCAACGCTTGCTTCAGCATTTGTGCTTTTTAATTGTTTAGGTTTTAAAGGAGATAAAATTGAGTTCCAATCGCTGAGCGGACTGTTAACTGTAAAAAAGTATGGCGAAATGCTTACACTTGATTTCCCTGCTTCACCACTAACACCAACTGAACTTCGTGCTGATGTGGCATTGGCTTTGGGTGGTGAACCTGTTGAATTATTCTGGCATAAAAATGATTTGGTGGCCATATTCAAATCACAAAAAGAAATTGAAAATCTTCAACCTGATTTTGAAGCTTTGAAAAAAGTTTCGAAGCATGGTGTAATCACCACAGCACCGGGCAATGATGTTGATTTTGTATCGCGCTGCTTTTTTCCATCTTCAGGAGTTAATGAAGACCCGGTAACAGGTTCAGCACACACAAAATTTACTCCCTATTGGGCAGCCAGGCTTGGCAAGCCTAAGCTTAAAGCTAAACAAATCAGCAAACGGGGTGGTGATTTAATTTGTGAATTGGCAGGTGATAGAGTGCTGCTGAGCGGTAATGCACGATTGTATATGATTGGCGAGATTTATGTTTAATGCTAAAAGTCCCTGCACCAATGATGTGTGTAACAATAAGAAATTACATTTGTCTAAAAAGATAAATAAAACTTAGAGATTTAATGCGATCTGTAAATCAGCACATTTTTACATCGACACATCAGCACATTAAAAAAAATCGACACATCAAAAATAAAGCATGCTTTTTCTAAAACTCTTTAATGAAAGCTTACAGTTTGCATTACATGCCATGCGTGTAAACAAACTGCGCACCTTTTTATCATTGCTCGGTGTCAGCATTGGCATATTTGCAATTATAGCTGTGTTTACGTTTGTTGATGCTTTGCAAAAAAGCATCAGCGACAGCATAAAGTCATTGGGCGATAATACATTGTATGTTCAAAAATGGCCATGGACATTTACCGATCCTAACTATGCCTGGTGGAAATATTTTAAGCGTCCATTGCCAACCATAAAAGAAATGGAGCAACTGGAATACCGCACCACCAGTTTTAAAACTTTTGTGTTCCAGGTGGTGGCCGATAACCAGGTTTTAAAATACAACAGCTCCACTGCCGAAGGCGCAACCATACTCTTTGCTTCGCATGATTTCTACCAGGTAAATGCATTCGAACTTTCACAGGGCCGGTATTTTACCGATATCGAATCAGCGGCAGGTCGCCCGGTTTGCATTATAGGTCATGAAATAGCTCAAAACCTGTTTCCGTTTATGAACCCGGTTGGGCAGCAACTAACTGCACGTGGACGCAAGCTTACCATTATAGGCGTGTTTAAGAAAAAAGGTGATGATGCACTGGGTGAAGATTTTGATAACCTGGTGCTGGCTCCTATCAATTACGGCAGAAATATTCTCGACTTAAATTCAGAAAGTCTGCAGCCTTTTATTTATGCAAAAGGAAAAGATAATATCAGTAATGATGCTTTGGTGGAAGAGTTGCGTGTAGCCATGCGTTCGGTGCGCAGGTTGCGTCCAATGGACGAGGATAATTTTGCCATTAATGAATCGAAGATGCTTATACAAAGTATAACCGGAATTTTTGATGTACTTAATATTGCAGGATGGGTGATTGGCGGATTTTCAATACTTGTAGGGGGATTTGGAATTGCCAATATTCTTTTTGTTTCTGTAAAAGAACGTACCAACCTTATCGGTATCCAGAAATCATTAGGTGCAAAAAATTATTTCATACTGCTTCAGTTTTTATTTGAAGGTGTGCTGTTATGCCTGCTTGGCGGAACAATGGGATTGCTGATGGTGTACGCAGGTACCGAGGTTTTAACATACATGGATGTGTTGCCTTTTCCGGTAACGCTAAACCTTGCTAATATTGTTCTGGCGCTGACTATATCTGTGCAGATTGGTGTGATCAGCGGATTTATTCCGGCCTATACAGCCTCACAGTTAGATCCCGTGGAAGCCATCAGAAGCAATTAATTGTTATAAAATTTGGTTTATCTTAAAATATCAGATCCCTTGATAGTTGCACAAAAGCGCCCCGTACTTATTTCCATTGCCTGTATTTTGGGTTACGTGGGTATATTAATTTCCTTTCCTAATATTTTTTCCCCTTTTATCAAGCAATTAGGAATTGGTTATCCTGCCCTTTTCGGAACAATTATTTCGTTGCGGTTTATTGCTCTTGTTGGTGTCTGGCATATGAAAAAATGGGGCGCAGTGTTATTTACACTTGTGTTTTGCAGCAATGAAATTATGCGCACGTTTATTAATGATGTCAATTATATCGAGCTGATTTTTTCAGCACTGCTTTCCATTGTATTCCTTTCCTATTACAAATTGATGGACAGGAATCTTTAATTTTATTGTAATCAGCTGAAAGCAACTTTAGTCATTAATCCAAAAAAGGATTGAAAACCGCGAGCTGGCTGATTAAACTGAAAATACCAGAAAATTAGACAGTTATAGGTTATAGCAGAGTGGTACCAATAAATATTTCTTTTTAAAAATTACTTTCGCAGCCGCAATTATAAACACTGAGTGTTATTCGGTAAAAAAGCGACCTGTTATATCTTTAAGAAAAATGAAAGTATTTAAATTCGGTGGTGCATCAGTTAAAGATGCCGAGGCAGTTAAAAATGTAGCCGATATCATTAGAAAATTTGTGGGAGAAGAATTAGTAATAGTAATCTCGGCAATGGGAAAAACCACTAACGGATTAGAAAAAGTGGTTAATGCCTATTATCATAAATCAGATGATGCCGCTAAATGCCTTACTGAGGTTAGGGAGTTTCATATGGCTATCATGAAAAAACTTTTCAAGCCCAACCACGAGGTATTTACCACAGTAAATAATTTTTTTGTTGAGATTGACTGGGTGCTGGAAGAAGAACCACGCACTTATGGATTTGTTTATGATCAGATAGTATCCATTGGCGAGTTGGTTTCTACTGCCATTGTTAGCGCTTATTTAAATGATAATGGTGTAAAAAATAAATGGATTGATGCACGCAGCTGCATCCGCACCGATAATAATTACCGTTCAGGAAATATCAACTGGCCGGAAACTGATAAAATGGTTAATGAGGTTGTGGCTTCAAACCTTGAGGATCAGAACAACGTAATCATTGTTCAGGGTTTTATCGGTGGCACTTCCGAAAATTACACCACCACACTTGGCCGCGAAGGCAGTGATTATACGGCAGCAATTTTTGCACATTGCCTCAATGCCGAATCGGTTACTATTTGGAAAGACGTTTCGGGTGTACTGAATGCTGACCCCAAATTTTTTGAAGATGCTCAAAAACTTGAACAGATTAGCTACCATGATGCCATTGAGCTGACTTACTATGGTGCTACGGTAATTCATCCTAAAACTATTAAGCCACTCGAAAACAAGAATATTCCCCTGTTTGTAAAGTCTTTTATCAAGCCCGACAGTTCAGGAACCATAATCGGTAAAGACTTGCCTACCAAGCCTTTTATTCCATCGTATATTTTCAAATCCAACCAGGTACTTATCAGCATTGAGGCAAAAGACTTTTCATTTATTGCTGAAGAAAGCCTGAGTAAAATATTCGGAATTTTTGCAAAAGCCGGTGTAAAAATTCACCTTATGCAAAACTCTGCCATCAGTTTTTCTGTTTGTGTTGATAATGATGAATACGTGTTGCCCGGGCTGCTTAATGAGCTGAAGAAAGAATTTCGCGTGCTGTATAATGATAACCTGATGCTTTATACCATAAGGCATTACAATCAGTTTACGCTGGATAAATTATCCAAAGACCGCGAATTGCTGCTGGAACAACGAACACGCAACACTGCACAACTGGTTGTGCGAAATCCTGTGGCTGAAAAAAAAACTTCTGATGTGAGCAACAGGCAACAATTGGTTTATGAAGCATAGTAGCTTTTCAATTATTAACCTTTATGATATATGTATATTCCGAAACACTTCAGTGAAACTGACAGCAGCAAACTGATTGCTTTTATGAAGCAGTATAATTTCGGAATTGTGGTTAACACCAAAAACAATATTCCACTGGCCACACACTTGCCATTTATAATTGAACAACGTGATGATAAAGTTACCTTATTATCGCATATGGCTTTAGCCAACGAACAGTGGAACTATTTTGATGGCAGCGAAGTGCTGGTAATTTTTGCTGAGCCACACGCATACATTTCACCATCGTTTTACGAAAAAAAACAAAATGTGCCTACGTGGAATTTTGTGGCTGTTCATTGTTACGGTATTCCTCAATTAATTGAAGACGAAGCGGCACAACTGCAGCTAATGGAAAAAACCATTCATGCTTTTGAAGAAGCATATATGAAACAATTCCGCGAGCTGGATTCAAAATATGTGAATGGTTTACTTAAAGGCATTAAAGCTTTTGAAATTCCGGTAACCCGCATGGAAGGCAAATACAAACTAAGCCAGAATAAAACTCAAACCGAACGTGCTAATATTATCGGCACATTTGAAAAAAGTGAAAATGATCAGCTGAAGGCAATTGCTCAACTGATGAAGCAACAGGAAAACGATAAGTACAATGACTGAACGTGGAAGAAAAATAATTATCGCATGGTTGTTTACAGGCTGTGCATTAATTTTTTTAATGGTGATTGTTGGCGGCATTACACGCCTTACCGGCAGCGGCCTTTCAATAACTCAATGGAAAATTGTTACCGGTACATTTCCTCCGCTTAATGATGAACAATGGCAGCAGGAATTTTTTCATTACCAGCAATCGCCACAATACCGGCTGATTAATGCTCATTTTACAATTGACGACTTTAAGAGTATTTACTGGTGGGAATATATTCATCGTTTAATCGGCCGTATTATCGGGCTGGTATTTATATTTCCATTCATACTTTTCGTAAACAAAAAATGGATTGACAGAAAACTGCTTTACAAACTACTGTTCATTTTTTTTCTTGGAGGCTTGCAAGGTTTCCTTGGATGGTATATGGTTGCAAGCGGTTTGGTAAATAATCCTCATGTCAGCCATTTCAGACTGGCAGCTCATTTGTTCACTGCATTCCTAACATTTGCATATACGTTTTGGGTTGCTCTTGATCTTATACATTTAAAAGATAAAAGCATAACACCAAAGACTATAAAACAGAATAAGGCATGGCGTATTTCAACAGCTATATTGCTGGTGTTAACACTTCAAATAATTTATGGTGCATTTGTTGCCGGGTTAAAAGCAGGGCACATCTATAATACATGGCCTAAAATGGGCGATGAATGGGTTGCAGAATCAGTAACCTTTGCTTTTGAAAAAGATGGTATACAAAGTTTGTTTAACAACCTGGCGACTGTTCAATTTGTACATCGCAGCATTGCAATCGTATTGTTCTTAATGGTTGCGTATTTGTGGGTTAAAAGTTCTGCCAACGCTTGGCTACTTTCTAAAGCTCAACGCAGCTCAATTAATACAGCGCTTGGAGTTGTTGCATTTCAGTTTTTACTTGGTGTTTTCACTTTACTTTTTAATGTGCCTATCTGGCTTGGGGTTTTACACCAGGCTGGTGCTTTTGTGTTGCTTGGTGCTGTTGTGTACCAGATTCATTGTCTTCAATCTGAATCTTAAGATCCGGTAACTGAACCCGGTCATAGGCACCGATTTTATCCATCTGCAAAACTACTTTGCCATTTTCAGGTTCTCCAATCATGCTTTGCCATTTGGCTCCCCAAACAACTTCACGATAGGTATATGATGATCTGATGTTTACCATTTGCGAAAAATTTTCATCATAGGCCTTCATCAATAATAAAAATTCAGCTTCACCATCTTTTAAGTCTTCCTCTGTCAATCCCCAAAGCGGGCTTTTAATATCAATTGGATGGTTAACCGTCCAGTTAGTGGGAAAAAATGCAACCTTGGTTAACTCTAAAGGTAACCCATAAAACTTACGAACGCGGATACCATTAATTTCCTGGATTATTGAAAAGCTGATTTGTGCTTCAACATCTATCAGCTGATGGTTTAAACGATTGGCAACCCGGTATTGTAACGCAGTAATATCCTTAAAAGGAGCAACAATCATGTTTTCACTAAAATGAAATTTTGCCACCGGGCGTGAAAAACGTCCATACATAAGGCCTGTAGCTACTGCAAAAAATAAAAGACCTATTAATGCTTCTAATGAAGCTAATCCGCTTTCCACAATTCCTGTCGGATTAATTCTTCCATAACCCACTGTTGTAAAGGTTTGAGCACTGAAAAAAAACGCCTCAAAAAACTCTTCAGCAGCATTATGGGCAATCATTCCGCTTAAGTTCTCAACACCTAAAAACAAATAAATAAATGTAAAAAACAGGTTTACAACTATAAAGGCTGTTATAATGATGAAAAAGAAATGCGTCCACGAAGCTGTAACCAGGTAATGAAAAAAACTTGTGCGTTGATGCAAACTAAGCCCTTTACGTTTTACATTAAACGAACCATCCTTATTCAGCATTCTGCCTGTCTCATTGGATACCCTTGTTCCAAAACCCAATTCCTGTGCTGTGCCTTTAATATTTTTTAATCGTTTGCTGAATACCATTTCTCATTAATATTGATGCTAAAAGTAGGAAAGAAAATACATGGTCGGAATTTACTCCTGAATATTGTTATGTTGGAAGAAATGATTCTTAAATTTAGAACAGCGCAGATTGATAACTTAGATGTACTTTTACTTTTCTAATAACCAAATCAACATTAAACCGATTATAATTATATTTAATCTATCTTCGATTTTAGATTTTGGACTCCATGAAAAAGAAAATATTATTTGTTCTTATTTTATCTTTTTTCCTGAATTTAAAATCCTTTGCACAATCATGGAATGCTGTAGGCAATGGAGTAAATAATATGCCTGTAAATGCTTTTGCAGAATATCAGGGGAATCTTATGGTTGGCGGACATTTTACAATAGCTAGTGGAATAGCGGCCAACAATATTGCAAAATGGGATGGCAGCAACTGGGATACGGCTGCATCTGGAGTGAATGGTGTAGTTCGAGCACTTGTTGTTTACAATGGAGATTTATTTGTAGGAGGAGGTTTTACAAAATCAGGTAATTATAATATTAAAAACTTAGCCAGATTAAAGGGTAACCATTGGTTTGGCCCACGGGGGCATTTTAATAACACGGTACTTGCTCTTGCAGTTTATAATGGTGAATTATATGTGGCAGGTGATTTTACAAAAGCAAATGGCAAACCTTGCAGTCATATTGCAAGATGGAACGGATCAAAGTGGAATACTGTGAATGAAGGCATAAATGGCAAAATACTGGCATTGAAAGTTTATAATAATGAACTGTATGCCGGAGGTTATTTTGACACTGCTGGAACTGTTCGCTCGCCATTTATTGCCAGATGGAATGGAACAACATGGGATTCGGTAGGTGCATGTGTTAATGATGGTGTTTATGCGTTTGCTGAATTTAATGGTGAATTATATGCTGGCGGGAGGTTTACACAAGCTGGAGGTAAGAAGGCTGATAAAATAGCTAAATGGAACGGTCTTGTATGGGATTCTCTGCTAACGGGCATGGATAATGATGTATATGCATTAGCGGCATATCACAATGAACTATATGCAGGAGGCAGTTTCAATTTTGCAGGTGGAAATTGGATTCAGTCAATAGCAAGGTGGGACGGCATTAAATGGGACTCATTGGATATTGGCACAACCGGTGGTGTAGCTTCGTTGGGAGTCTATAATGATGAGTTATATGTAGGTGGTTATTTTTATACAGCAGGTGGAATTAATTCCAGCTTTATTGCAAGATGGCAAACTCCTGCTAATCCAACTGGTATTTCTGAAGAAATCAATACAAATCAAGTTGAGATTTTAAGTGATATACGACCAGGCATTTTTGCTATTAAAAGCTATAAATCCACCTTCAATAATGTTATTGTTTACAATCTATTTGGCGAAAAAGTTTATCAAGTGTTAAATATAAATAGCAACATAATACCAATCGATCTTTCAAATAAAATAAAGGGTTTATATATATATAAAGCGGAAGAAAAAAATGGTAAAATGCTTTATGGTAAAATATATAAACATTAGGTTGTTATGCTTCTATACCATTAAATCATTTCGATTAATGATATAATAGCCTTTATCGTAATACTAGGTTATTCTGTGATGTTGATATATTGGTTTTGATTTCATTCATAAATCGAGATCAAATACTCTGCTTAAATTATATAATCTATAGTCATTCCGCTTAAACCAGCTAGTTCTTTTTAATAGAATTTGATTCTAAAATAAATTTAAATGGCAAGAAAATATTACAGAATAAAACTTTTGTAATTTCGAAGCCTTAATTAAAAACCTTTAAACAGATATGAAACGGATTTTTACACTAATTACATTTATGGCAGTTGCGCAGTTATGTTATAGCCAGGCATATACTTATCAGCGGGATACCACCAAACCTAAAAACTGTTTTGATGAATATTACGAATCTTTTATGACACGAGGTGCATTACCTGTTCCTGATGGTGAGCATGAAGTGGTATATTCCATAAGAACTGACACCAGCTGTTTTTGTGGTGAAGCAAAAGTTACTGTTAAAGACGGACTAATAGTTCCGTATGCATTGGTTAAGAAACAAGACGGCACTTATGAAGAGACAAAGAAGAAGCTAAACGGAAACTACATCCTAAAACCGGCCAGGGTGATAACAGCTTAAAAAATGTTTTTACGGTTGAAAACGGTATGTCGCAATCATTCTTAACCGATGATTACTATACCGTAAACGTATTTTTTATTGAATACCTTAAACGCAAAGTGGTTGACAATATACAAGCTCCTAATCCCGATGACATTTCAGGTGTGCAGATTGCTCTTACACCCAAGGAAAAAGAAATTATTTCTAAGGCTTATGAAGGTTTGCAATTTGAAACCGGTAAATCTAAAATCAAATCTTCTTCATTTCCTCATTTGAATTTACTGGCTTCTATGCTCCAGGAAAAACCTGAGTATAAACTTACCATTAACGGTTATACCGATAATGTTGGCAAGCCCGAATCCAATCTTAAATTATCAAAAGACCGCGCCAATGCTGTTAAAGATTATCTTGCCAAAAAAGGTGTTGATTTATCGCGCATAGCAGCGGATGGATATGGTGACAAAAACCCTATTGGCGATAACAATACTGCAGAAGGGCGTGCTTTAAACAGGCGGGTTGATTTTATAGTAACTAAATAACCGATATTATAATCGCAAAAAAGGCCTGCAGACGCAGGCCTTTTTTTTAATGCACTACAGCCATTTTCTTTTGCAAAACCTTATTGCCACTTATTAATTCATAGGTATAAATCCCGGGCATGAATTGACTGGTTTCAATTTGTACAGCATTACCCGAAACTGTCTTTGAAACAATAACATTGCCTAACATATCAGTTATACGCAACAATGCACCACCCGTGACATTAAAACGAATAATAGTTATGTTATCAGCGGGATTGGGTTCGTTTTGCAACAACTCCAATTTGCCGGCAGCAAAATCGTTTATTCCTGCCACACACGGTGAAGCAATCTCTTCAAAGCAAACATCATCAATAGCCCAGCCATCGTACCCATTATTGCCTGCATTTGATCCAAAACGAAAACGGAAAATTAATGTGCCTGTGGTGTCAGCATAAAAGTCATGCTGCGCCTGGGTCCATGTTTGTGTTCCGCTCCAGCCCGAGGTTACAGGCGGATTGCCAAATGCATAAATATAGTTGGTATTAAACCACAGTGGATCGCCTGCCCATCCCAAAACAGTCCAGCTGAATCCTTCATCCAGAGAAAATTCAACTGTTCCTCCGTCCGTTAAGTATTCTGTAAAAAACTCATGCCAGAAACTCAGCCTGTAGCAATGACCTTGCTGAACAGCAAATGCAGGACCTATGAGTGCACTGTTACGGTTACTTCCATAAGGACCTGACAAATCGGTTACCCAACATTTTGTCCCTGAGTGCGCGCTGTTGATATTTGGTTTAAAAGGCACACCTGATTTCCATAATAAATCAGGCCACCAGTTAGATACATTATATGCCGGCCACAACACTGAGCCCTCAAAGTCATTGCAATAGGGATAAACTGATGCGGAATCAAGAACATGATAATTATAGCATATTGTATCATCCATATGATTCAGGTCAATAGCACTGTTGGGATTTGAAGTGTAAACACAAACCAAATGCTCACCGGGTTGTGCATTCCAGGGATTAGTAAAAGTATACCACCGGGTTTCATTGTAATTTAACGGAGGGTTAAAGGTTGCCGTTTCTGTTAACACCGTTGAACCGTCAACCATAAGAGAAACATCGGCCGTTGCAAGAACTGATAATCCATGATTAACAATCAGCGCCTGGTAATATTTTGGTGTTGGTGTAATTAATAAACCTGGGGCATTAATAGCCTGGGTTCCTACTGAATTTGCCAATGGAATAGTGATTTCAAAATTGTCAATTGAAAAACCATCAACATTAATGGAAACATCAGAAGTGAAAATAAAACGAAACTGAACGGCATTAGATCCGTTAAGCATATTCAGGCTGTCATATTCACACGGTTGCCAACCACCTGAACTTCCAGCCCATCCCGGTAAATTACTTGAAATAAGGTTGGGTGTATTATACCAGTTAATGGAACCGGGTGAACCAACTGCTCCTAATAAATGCCATATGGTATCAATAGAGCGATACTCACACCTTACACCATCCCACGATCCTTCAGTATTATAATTTATATAAAATTTGAGGCGTGCGTCATTTGTTGTAGTAAAATCAAAAATAGGTGATGTAAGTGTAGCATTTGCCGATGACTGATAGCCGGTAGAGAGGTTAATATCCCAGCAATTTGGAGCACTGAATGATGAAGAAGTAAGCCCGAAAGATGGTGTACCAAGCTCCCATACTGTTGAAGGGTTTGTTGAAGTAGCATCCCATCCATAATTTACACCATCAAAATTATCGGAATACGGTAATGCTATCACACTTGCACCGAAAATCGATTTACATGTAGTATCATTATAGGTGTTACCATCACCTGCAACCGAAGTATAGGCACAAAGTGAGTGACTGCCTGTTGGAATTGTTATTGTTCCTGCTACTAAATCAGATGTGCTGTTGGGTAAAATGGTTTGAATAAAATTAACAGGGCCGTTAACCGTTCCGGCATCAAGTTTATAAAATACATTAAATGAGGTTAAGGTTTGCGAGCCGTAATTCCTTACCCGCACTTTTACCTGTTGGGAAGTTGCTGCAGGCACTACTGAAGATGGCTCAATAATTAATTCAACACCTGCATCAACAGGCTGTGGCTGAATGATGCAAAAATCGTCAATTGAAAAACCATTACTGTTAGCGTTTCCTGAATAATAAAACTTAAATTGAACCAAGCCGGCACTGTTCAGCGAACTTAAATAATAAGAACTCTTTGCCCAGCCTCCATAATATCCGCTCCATCCGGGGTATCCTGAACTGGTAATAACATTTGCACTATACCAGTTAATGGCATTTGGATCAAGATAGGTGCCGAAAACTGTAAATGGCGCACCATTAACAGAAGCAAACAATGTTACCCCATCGGTATTAAAGTTTGTAGAATTGTTTTGCCAAAACTCAAGATTACAGTTGGTAGCGGCACTAAAATCAAAAACAGGCGAATACAATTCGGCTGCTCCAAATCCACAGGCTGTATTAAGGTTAACGTCCCAGCTGTTAGGTGGCGAATGTGCAGTAGAAGTAGTACCAAAATTAGGCGTACCCAGTTCCCAATTGTTTGTACTGCCTGCAACAGGAACAGCCACCCAATCGTTAGCTACATCAAAATTATTGCAATAGGTTAATGATGCCGATGTGAATGCACTGATATTTTTCGAAAGTGTATCATTAAAATGATCGCCATCGTTTGTAATAACTGCATAAGCCGATAAAACATGGGAACCAACAGGTATGGTAACATTGCTGCAGGTAACATTCGCAGTAGCGCCCGGCAATATGGTACCCGGATAGTTGGCCGGACCTATTGCAGTACCGTTATCTAATTTATAATAAACATTAAAATTACTGGATGCCAGTAACCCATAATTTTTTACCCTTACCTGCACAGGAACAGGAGTTCCTGCCGTTACCGTTGCCAATGGCGATAAAATTGAGTCGACTCCTAAATCCGTATTCGGAGGAAGTGAAATGCAAAAATCATCAATACTAAAACCATCTGCCTGAACCGATGGATCGGAAGTAAATACAAACCTGAACGTAACTGATGCAAAACCATTGAGAAAGTTCACATTATAGGTTGATTTTATCCAACCACCCGAAATGCCATCCCAGGCCGGAAGACCTGAAGAATTTATTAAACCAGCAGAGTACCAGTTTGAGGCATTAGGATCGGCAACCGTACCTAAAATTGCCCATGAAATACCATTATCAGTACTGTATTCCAACCTTGTTCCATCCCAGCCAGCTTCTGTATTGCGGTTTTGCCAGAAACTCAGTTTTGCATTCGGAACTGATGAAAAATTAAATGATGGCGATACCAGGTAGGTTTCTGTGGAAGGTTGATAAGCTGCAAATAGTTCAACGTCAAAGCAATTAGGCGGAGTATGGGTTGAATTGGTCAAACCATATGCCGGAGAACCTTGCTGCCATGCCGAACCGGAAATAGTAGTTACCGTCCATAAGGTTGCCCCATTAAAATTATCGCAATAAGGTATGCTTTGCTGGGCTTGAATATAACATGGGTAAATAAGCATGAGGCTTAGTACCAGGCTATAACGCGTATTATTGATGTAACACTTTAGCAGATTGTACATGGTAAATAATTTTGAGTAATGACGGAAAAAAGCAGTGGGAAAAATAGAAGTTATTTGTAAGAGTTACCACTGCTTATAAAAGTTGCAATTAACCGTTTCCTGAATCGGGCTAAATATTTCAAAGATATCCTCATTTAATGCTGTAACTTTTAGAAAGAGCTGTTCGTCATACTATCAAACAAAGCAATTATTAAATAAATTTGATCCACATTTAGCTTCGAAAAAATTGACTACTGCTGAGTATAATAATAGTGTAGATGCGCATTCTGACGGTGTATATCGTTTTATTCTTCACAACATAAAGGATAAAGATGATGCCCGTGATATTGTTCAGGATACATTCGAAAAGCTTTGGATCAATAAAGACAATGTAAATTATGAAAAAGTAAAGTCGTACATATTTACAACTGCATATCACACGATGATTTCAAAAATCCGCAGGGATAAAAAGAAGGCTGATTTTGATGAAGTGGATTTCAACAATCATTCGCATAGTGACCAATACAGTGATCTTAAAGTGATTTTAAGAGAAGCAATAAACAAGCTGCCCGAAATACAACGAACAGTAATATTGCTTCGCGATTATGAAGGATATGATTATAAAGAAATAGGAGAAATAACAGATTTAAGTGAATCGCAGGTTAAAGTTTATATTTATAGAGGACGACAGGCATTAAAAGAATACCTGGGTAGTGTGAAAAATTTGATTTAAAAATGAGAAACCTGAAGCTTGCACTGCAAATCAATATTCGGAGTATAAGTGACAGTGGCTAGTATGTGCTCCAATTAAATAATAAGACCTTTTCATTATTATATAAGTAAACAATGATTAACAAGAACAACTACGAAATATATTTCCTCGATTACCATGAGGGAACGCTGCCTGCAGAAAAGGTAGCGGAGTTGTTTTTATTTTTAGAGTTGCATCCCGAGTACCAGGAAGAATTTGATGCTTTTGATAATATTAAACTTACTGATGATTTAACCGAAGAATTTCCGGGTAAAGAATTATTGAGAAAATCTGAAATTAATGCTGACAACATTCAGCAGTATTTAATTGCTGAACTCGAAGGCGATTTAAATGCCGATGAACAAAAAGCACTGAATGATTTTTTAGCCGTTAACAAGCAGTTTGAAAAAGACAGGCTGTTATATTCAAAAACCAGGATTGTTGATGCTGAAACAGTAGTATTTCCTGCAAAGGATGCACTTAAGAAACTTATTGGTGATGAGCATAAAGCCCAGCAACTATTAATTGCTGAAACTGAAGGTGATATTACACTTGCTGAACAAGTTGAATTGAATAAGCTTTTAAAAGACAATCCTCAGCTGGAGCGCGATCGCAAGCTTTATGCAAAAACAAAATTAACAGCCGATACTTCTATTACCTATCCCAATAAAGGCGAGTTGAAAAAAACGGTTGCACTATTTAACAGCCGTAGTTTGGTTTATACAATAAGTATTGCAGCAAGTATTCTGATCTTTTTAGGTGTTTATTTTTATTCTGCCCAGGATATTAATCCAACTCCAAAAAATGTTGTTGCTACTAACAGCATCATCAATCAATCTGAAAATAATAAAGGAAGCAATACTCTTAAACAAAACAGTTCGGCTAATCCATCCGGAATTAATTCAGTAATTCCTAACACCGCTAATAACAGCCCTTCTGAAAAATCACTCGCTGCACAGAATAATAACAAAAAGCAAAAGGATGAAATACAGGTAGCTCATAACCCTAAGCAACATGATAAAAATAATAGTGGACAGGAAACAAAAGAGGAATTAAAAAATGTTCCTGAGCAAAACATGGCAGAGAATAAAAATCAGCCTCAACCCAATAATTTAATTCCAAATAATGTTGAGCAACAGCCTTTGGCTCAAAATAATGCACCGGTAAACCCAGAACCGAAAACAACTATAATAATTACACAACCGGATTTCGAAAAGGAAAAAAATGCAAACCTGAAACAAACAGTTGAGAACCTGGCTGGTGAGCAGCTGGCAAAGGTAACCGGCAATGAGCAAATAAAGGAGCGCAAAAATAAAAAGCTGAATGCACTCAACTGGGCTGTGAATAAAATCGGAGGCAATAAGGTAAAGATGGAAACATCTTACGATGCTGATGATAACGTTGCCGATATCAGTGTTACTTCAAAAGGATTTTCAATTGAACATTCAAGGGGTTTTTAACTTTTTATCAAACCTCTAATACAAGTTCAATAGGACAATGATCGCTACCCATAACGTTCATGTGAATTTTTGAATCGGTTACAAGCGACCTCATTTCTTCAGTAATTAAAAAATAATCGATGCGCCAGCCTACGTTGCGTTCGCGGGCTCTTGTAATCTGGTCCCAATAAGTATATTGACCGGGTTCCTTATTGTACTCCCTGAAAATATCAATATACTTCATGCTGATAATCCTGTCAATCCAGGCCCGCTCTTCGGGTAAGAATCCAGTTGTTTTTGAATTTTCCTTAGGCCTTGCCAAATCTATTTCTTTATGTGCTGTGTTATAATCACCACATACGATTACATTTTTTTTACTCTTCCTCACTTCTTCAGCCCGCTTAAATAACTCACCATAAAAATCAAGCTTGTACTTTACCCTTTCCGGGCCTCGTCCGCCATTGGGAAAATAGACATTGAACAGCACAAATTTTTCATACTCAATTTCAATAACCCTGCCTTCTTCATCATACAGTGGCATTTCAAATCCTGCTCGTACATTCAATGGTTTTAGTTTTGAATAAATGGCTACACCTGAATACCCTTTTTTTTCAGCTGAGAAAAAATAACTTTTATAACCATTGAATTTTTTAATCTCATCGTTTAACTGATCGGGTTGTGCTTTGGTTTCCTGCAGGCACAGTATATCAGGCATCTCAGCAGCAAACCACTCCGGGAATCCTTTTTTCCAGATGGCGCGAATGCCATTAACATTCCAGCACATTATTCTTAATTTGCTCATTGGTTTTATAGTTTATAGTTACGGGTTAACTTTTGCAAATAACTATTTTTAAACTACTACAGCTTTAAAAACAAAACCTTGTTTTGTAAAATATTCCAAAACCCGCGGCAAGGCATATTTTAGCCTGTCGAAGGCTTTAAGACTATCATGAAAAACAACTATGGAGCCCGGCTTTGCATAATCAATCACATTGTGATAACACTGCTCACCCGTAAGCCTGGTGTCGTAATCCTTACTGAGTACATCCCAAAGAATTATTTTAAAACGCTTCTTAAGCATCCGCAGCTGCGATGGCTTAATTCGGCCATAAGGTGGCCTGAAATAACGCGATGTAATTAGTTGCGAAGCATTGATAACATTTCTGCAGTATAAATGATCATCGGTAACCCAGCCGCTTAAGTGATTAAAAGTATGATTGCCTATGGTATGATTATTATTTCTGAGCAAGTCATAAATTTCAGGATGCTTCTGAACATTATCGCCAATGCAAAAAAAAGTTGCCTTTGCATTATATTGATTAAGTGTATCAATTACCCATGGTGTAACTTCAGGTATGGGCCCATCATCAAAAGTGAGGTAAATGATTTTTTCCTCTGTTGGAATATTCCAAACCAGGTTATCAAAATACTTACGGATTAAATAAGGCGGGCGTACCGGGATCAATTTAGTAAATTTGATTGCAGAAATAATAAATATTGTGTTAGAAAAATCTCTTTGATTTGCTGAACATTAAAAAGATTTTCACAATACCTCCATTATGAACTATCTCGCTCACCTTTACTTAAGCGGCAATAATCATGAAATTATGATTGGTAATTTTATTGCCGATCATTTGAAGGGTGGTTTGCGGAACACATTTGATGGAGATTTTCTGAAAGGAATTAAACTGCATCATGCCATTGATCAATTTACCGATTCACATCCTGTGGTGGAACAAACCAAGGCGCGGTTAAGAAACCACTTCCGCAAATACACCCCGGTTATAGTTGATGTTTATTACGATCACTTTCTGGCTACTAACTGGGAAAATTACCATCCCGATAAATTAACGGATTTTGTAAACGATGTTTATTTGTTGCTGGAGAAAAACTCTTCAAAATTGCCTGAACGAACCAATCTTATTTTGCATTACATGAAAAAAGAAAACTGGCTGTTAGGCTATGCACATTTTGAAAACCTTGAGCGTATTTTTTATAACATGAGCAAACGCTCCAAATTTGAAAACAACATGCAGGACGGAGTTGTTTTTTTAAAACAACACTACCAATTGTTTAAAAGTGAATTTGAACTGTTTTTTGAAGAGTTGCGTATCGAGTCTAAAAAGCAACTGGAACAACTGTTACTCAGCTGAAACTTTAACCAGTTTTTTGGTTTGTTGTTCGCCATTAACATTTACCACCACAATGTACATACCCCGGGGCCAGTTATAGGTATCAATAATTTTTTCAGTTACTGATGCTTCATAACCAACAAAATAATCTTCGTATTCAATCTTACCGAAAAGGTTCCAGACCTGCAGCAGCACTCGATCAGATTTAGAGGTATACACAGAAAGCGTAAGGTAGTACAGAACAGGGTTTTGAAGAATATCAAATCCAAAATTTTCGCATGTGCCGTTGTTATGATAATTTACTCCTCCGGCAAAATAGGCTGAACATTCATTGCGATACGTAACTCCATTGCATCCGCACACCGGCCTGTAAGTAGGATCGCCACAGATATAATACGGATTGACACGTGAAGTATCTACACAATCATAAAAAAACTGCGCTTTGCCTGTATTGGAAAAAGCAAAGAAAAACAGACAGATAATTAATGTCTTATATAACTTCATCAAATTAAAACACTGGTTAAAAGGTTTCATTGCTGTTTATAATTGACAAAGTTATATTAAAAAAATTTAATCACCTTATTTTGAAAGTGAGGCAATTAAGTATTCGCGGTTCAGCCTTCCGATATTGCTCACCGAAATCGACTTTGGGCACTCAGCCTCGCAAGCCTCTGTATTGGTACAATTTCCAAAGCCTTCTTTGTCCATCTGCTCCACCATTCTTAACACACGTTCCTGTCTCTCCACCTTACCTTGCGGTAACAAAGCATATTGCGAAACTTTTGCAGAAACAAATAACATAGCCGAGCCGTTTTTACAGGCTGCTACGCAGGCACCACAACCAATACAAGCCGCTGAATTAAACGCTTCATCGGCATCCTGTTTGGCCACGGGAATTGAATTGGCATCGGGCACAGAACCCGTGTTAACAGAAATAAATCCGCCTGCTTGCTGAATGCGTTCAAAAGCGCTGCGGTCAACCACCAGGTCGCGTAATACCGGGAATGCTGCGGCCCTCCAGGGTTCTATAACTATGGTATCACCATCCTTAAACGTTCGCATATGAAGCTGGCAGGTAGTAACACCTTTTAATGGTCCATGTGCCCGCCCGTTAATGTACATACTGCATGTGCCGCAAATACCCTCACGACAATCGTGATCAAATGCCACCGGTTCTTTCCCTTCCCTGGTCAGCTTTTCATTTAATACATCAAGCATTTCCAGGAATGACATATCCTCAATAATTTTATCCAACTGGTAGGTCTCAAAATTTCCCTGTGACTGTTTGTTTTTCTGACGCCAGATTTTCAGTGTGATTTTCATAGTATTATTTGCTAATCATTAAAATAGTTAGTGAAGCTGATTATTTATAGCTGCGCTGGCTGCGTTTAATAAATTCATAATCCAATGCTTCTTTATGCAGATTTGATGCTGCTGCACTTTCGCCCTTGTACTCCCATGCTGCTACATAACTGAAGTTTTCATCATCGCGCATGGCTTCACCGTCAGGTGTTTGATACTCTTCACGGAAATGTCCGCCACAACTTTCTTTACGCTCTAATGCATCACGCATCATCAATTCGCCCAATTCAAGGTAATCGGCTACGCGCATAGCTTTTTCAAGGTTTTGATTCAACTCAGCTGCTTCACCGGGTACCATTACATTTTTCTTATAGTCTTCGCGCAGCTTGCTAATCAGTTCCATACCTTTTTTCAAACCTGCATCGTTGCGAGCCATTCCGCAATATTCCCACATAATCAATCCCAATTCGCGTTGAAACTCATGCACCGTTTTATTACCACGTATTTCCAATATTGCATTGATACGCTCGCGAACATTTTTTTCTGCTGCTTCAAACTCAGGCGCATCAGTGCTTACCGGTTTTCGCTCCACATCGGCAAGATAATCGCCAATAGTATAGGGTATAACAAAATATCCGTCAGCCAACCCCTGCATCAAGGCACTCGCACCCAGGCGGTTGGCGCCATGATCACTAAAATTAGCTTCTCCCAAAGCATACAAACCCGGTATGGTAGTCATCAGGTTATAATCAACCCAAAGTCCGCCCATGGTATAATGCACGGCAGGGTAAATACGCATGGGAGTTGTATAGGGGTCCTCACCTGTAATTTGCTTATACATATCAAACAGGTTACCATACTTTGCCTCTACATTAGCCTTACCCAATCGTTTAATTGCATCAGCAAAATCAAGATACACTGCCAAACCAGTTTCACCAACTCCATGACCTGCATCGCATTGCTCCTTAGCTGCCCGCGATGCAATATCACGAGGAACAAGGTTACCGAATGACGGATATTTGCGCTCCAGGTAATAATCACGCTCGTCTTCAGGAATAGCTTCAGCTTTACGCTTGTCGCCTTTTGCTTTAGGGCACCACACCCTGCCATCATTCCTCAGCGATTCACTCATCAGGGTTAATTTACTCTGGTGATCACCACTTACAGGAATGCAAGTAGGATGTATTTGCGTATAACAAGGGTTACCGAAAAATGCACCTTTTTTATGTGCGCGCCATATTGCTGTGGCGTTGCTTCCGCGTGCATAAGTAGTCAGGTAAAATACATTGCCATAACCACCTGTACAAAGCAATACAGCATGAGCGGCATGTCGCTCAATTTCACCGGTAATCATATCTCTTACAATTACACCTGCAGCTTTTCCATCTTTTACAACCAGGTCAAGCATTTCGTGGCGGGTGTAGCTTTTTATCATACCGGTGGCTATTTGCCGGTTCATGGCTGAGTAGGCACCTAAAAGTAATTGTTGCCCTGTTTGACCCCGTGCATAAAATGTTCGTGAAACCTGTGCACCACCAAATGAACGGTTATCCAACAATCCACCATACTCACGTGCAAAAGGAACTCCCTGCGCCACACACTGATCAATAATATTTACACTCACTTCGGCAAGCCTGTAAACATTGGCTTCGCGCGCACGGTAATCACCTCCTTTAATAGTATCATAAAACAACCGGTATATACTATCCCCATCATTACGATAATTTTTTGCTGCATTTATACCTCCCTGTGCTGCTATACTATGAGCACGCCTTGGTGAATCCTGGAAGCAAAATGTTTTAACATTATAGCCCAGTTCAGCCAGTGATGCTGCGGCTGAAGCACCCGCTAAACCTGTACCCACTATAATGATATCGTACTTACGTTTATTAGCCGGGTTAACTAATTTATAATTGAACTTGGCTGTTTTCCATTTGTCAGCTAACGGAGTGCCTTTGGGTGTTTTCGGATCGAGTGTCATAAGCTTTGGAAAATGATCTTTAATTGAATTGGGTTTTATTAAATTACAACTGCATGCCCGGTATTAAAATTTTAGCAGGAAGTAAATGGGCATAGCTGCAAATACCGCAGGAATTAGTACAGAAAAAAAATAACCTATTTTCTTAATAAGCGGAGTATAATAATGATGATTGATGCCCAGTGTCTGAAAGCCACTGGCAAAACCATGTTGTAAATGAAAGCCCATGGCAATCATACAAAAGACATAAAATACCGAAACCCATGTATTGGAAAAACAGTCTTTTACATTGGCATAAAGATTAGCATGGCCATTTGCATCTTCGCCATATTTATAAACTTCATCAAAACGTAAACCGATAAAGAAGTTGATGAGATGCACTACTAAAAAGAAGAAAACAATAGTTCCTAAAATACCCATGTTGCGCGAATACCATGTGCTGGTTTCACCAAATTTCTGAACATTATATTTATTCTTCCCTCTTGCCTTACTGTTTTGCATAGTTAATACTATCGCCTGCAGTACATGAATAATAATTGCTGCAAACAAGCCTATTTCAATTGTGCGTATAAGGATATTGCTTTCCATAAAATGTGCAGCAGCATTAAAAGTAAGCCCTTCGTCATTTACAAACAGGCAGGCATTAACACCACAGTGCACAATTAAAAAAGAACAGAGAAAAAGGCCGGTTAATGACATCACTATCTTTCTACCTAATGATGAGGTGAATAATATGGCAAACTTGTTCATAGTAGCAGTAACGATTTTAATGAATGGGAGTGATTATTTTTCGGTGTGAAATTAATTACGTTGCAATTGTAAACAAATTGTTGCTAAAAATTCATGGTTCTTAGCCCGATTTCTTTGAATTCACTAGTCTGATTAATTATAAAAACAGCAGTAACAGGTTTTAAGTTTATGCTAACAAGTTATAATTTTAGTTTTTTGTTACTTGCGCAATTAATTACTATTAATACTAAGTACCATGAAATACAAACCACTTCCACAATCGTTTTATATTGAAAATCGTAAACGCTTTGTTAAACAACTGAAAACCCGGTCAATTGCTTTTTTCAACAGTAATGATGAGATGCCCAGAGTTGGAGATCAAACCTTTCAGTTCAGGCAGCAAAGCGATTTGCTCTACCTATCGGGAATTGACCAGGAGCAAACCATTTTAGTTATTGCGCCTGAGCATCCCCTGGAGCAGTACCGCGAAATCCTATTTCTGCGCAAAACCAATGAAGAAATTGCGGTTTGGGAAGGACATAAATATACAGTCGAAGAAGCCCGCGAAGCATCGGGCATCAAAACCATTATGTGGATGGAAAATTTTGCAATGACCTTGCCCGTACTGATGCATCACAGCGACAATGTTTATATCAACACCAATGAGAATGACAGATACACGCACACTGTTCCGTATCGCGATTTGCGATTCTTCGATCAGTTAAAGTCAACTTATCCTGTTCATTACTACCATCGCTCAGCTCCTATAATGGCAGGTCTGCGCGCCATAAAGCAGCAAGCCGAAATTGATGCTATGCAAACCGCCTGTAACATTACCGAAAAAGCTGTTAGAAGAATTTTAAAATTCATTAAGCCGGGTGTGATGGAGTATGAGATTGAAGCAGAAATTACACACGAGTTTTTAATGAACCGCGCTAATGGACATGCGTATTATCCAATAATAGCAAGCGGACCCAGTGCATGCGTGCTGCACTATAATGACAATAACCGCGAATGCAGGGATGGCGATGTTATATTGCTGGACTTTGGCGCTGATTATGCTAACTATGCATCGGACTTAACAAGATGTTTCCCTGTGAGCGGAAAATTTACCCAGCGGCAAAGAGATGTTTACAATGCTGTTCTTCGTGTGTTCCGTGCTGCAAGTAAAATGCTGGTGCCGGGAAATACCATAGAAGCCTATCATAAGGAGGTTGGCAAACTGATGGAACAGGAACTTATTCAGCTTGGCTTACTTAAGGCTGATGAAGTGGCAAAGCAGGATCCCGAAAAACTACCGCTTTATAAAAAGTATTTCATGCATGGCACATCACATTTTCTGGGGCTGGATATTCACGATATCGGCAATAAGTATGAACCCATGCAAGCCGGAATGGTTTTTACGGTTGAACCCGGCATATATATACCCGAAGAAAACCTTGGAATACGAATTGAAAACGATTTTGTAATTACAGAAACCGGGCAAATTGATCTGATGAAAAATATTCCGATTGAGGTGGACGAAATTGAAGCATTAATGAGACGTTAATTCTTTTTAAAAATATAGTGATGGCGATGGTAATTTAAAATATCATCGCCACTTTTATGTCTTGTATTTAACTTATCATTCACTAATGTGTTATCTAAATATTGTCGTTTTAAAAAGCGTTTCATGACACCAAGATTTTACCTAACGTTATTTATTGTTTTGATTACTGCTCAGCTGCATGCGCAATTTCCTGGAGGATTAACCGGGGGTGCAGCAGCGCCAAAAATTTATGACGGCAAAATTTCAGGCACAATAACCGATGCCAATACTCAAAAACCAGTGGAGTTTGCCAGTGTGGCGCTTTATAAAATGAGCGATAAATCAAAACCGCTTGACGGAGTTGTTTCTGATGAAAAAGGACATTTTAAACTTAAGAACATTAAAAACGGCAAATACCGTTTAAGCATATCGTTTATCGGCTATCATACTGACACTATTGATTCTATTGAAATAACTGATAAAAAAACGAATATTGAACTTGGCAAAGTACTTTTCAGGCCCAATACAAAAGTGCTTAAAGAAGCCACCGTTGAAGAACAGGCGCCATTGATTGAAAACAATATTGACAAGATTGTTTACAATGCCAGTAAAGATATATCAGTTAAAGGCGGCAATGCACAGGATGTATTGCGCAAAGTGCCAATGGTTACCGTTGACCTTGATGGTAATGTTGAATTGCGCGGAACACAAAATGTGAAAGTGCTTATCAATAATAAGCCATCCAACATAATGGCTGCCACAGTTGCAGATGCCATGAAAATGATTCCGGCAGATGAAATTGAAAAAGTGGAGGTGATCACCAGCCCATCAGCCAAGTATGATGCCGAAGGAACAGGCGGAATCATCAATATCATCACCAAAAAGAAAAACATTGAAGGGCTGAGCGGAAGTGTGAATGCAGGTGCCGGAACACGCTCAAGTAATTTGTTCGGAAGCCTCAATTACCGGCAAGGCCGCTTTGGAACAGGAATTAATATAGGAGGATTTGGTTACAGAGGCAAAGGTGATGTGAATACCATTCGCACTACGGAAAACGGAGTAGTAATAAATTATCTTAAACAGGAGGGCAACAGTTCGGTATTTGGAATGGGGCCCTATGCGCAGCTTAATGCCGATTATGATATCAACAGTAAAAATTCACTTACCGCTTCATTCAGGCTAAATGGAATGATCAACAAAAACAAAAGCGAAACAGATAATCTTACCTCATTTGACAATACTAACTTCTATGATTTATTTACCAATCACACTGATGTGAAAACAAACCGGTTGGGTTATGATGCTAACCTCGACTATAAGCGCACGTTTTCAAAACCTGACCAGGAGTTCACAGTATCAGCACAGCAAACCAGCAGCAACAGCAATACCGATTACGATTCGCAGCGCGATACATTGCAGAATGGTTTTTATAAAGAGCAGAGTCTCAACAAAAGCAATAACACCGAAACTACTTTCCAGTTAGATTATGTGCATCCGTTCACAAAAAAAATAAGTCTTGATATTGGAGCAAAAACTATTTTACGCGATGTAAAGAGCGACTATCATTATGATACGCTCAATTATGCTACAGGCGAATTTGTTCCGGTTTATTCGCGCAATAATATTTTCGATTACGGGCAGAATATTTATGCTGGATATGCACAGGGCTCGGCCACATTCGGCAAATGGGGATTAAAGGCCGGAGCACGTTATGAAGCAACTGAAATAGAAGGCAAGTTTGATAACGCATCAGAAAATCCTCCATTCAGCAGTTCGTACAACAACCTGGTGCCAAGCGGAACAGTTTCCTATACAAAGAGTGCTAAGTACAGTTTGAAGTTAAGCTATACACAGCGTATACAACGCCCCAGCATGAATTATCTGAATCCATATATCAACCAAAGCGATCCTACTAATATCAGCTATGGTAATCCCAATCTTGAGCCTGAAAAAAGCCACTCATTTGAATTTGGCCATAGCCTCTATCGTAAATTTGGTTCCATAAATACTTCCGTTTATCATCGCTTTACCAACAATGCCATTGAAAGCATAAGATTTGTAGATAAGGGAATTTATCAAACCACTTATGCCAACATTGGAGAAAACACTACAACAGGATTAAGCCTCAGTTCAAATATCATCATCAAGAAACTGGTGATTGGCGGCAACTTTAATCTTTACTATTATACCGTAAAAAGCACTGAAAGCGATTTGAGCAATGATGGTATCAATTACAATGTGAATCTTTATGGAAATTATAAATTCAATAAAACATGGGGTGTTCAGGTGTTTGGAAATTTCAGCGGACCTAAATACAGTTTGCAGGGCAAATCAACCTCTTTCTATTTCTATAACATGAGTGCAAGGCGCGAGTTTAAAAACGAAAAAGGTGGCATTGGATTCGGGCTTGATAATTTCCTTACGCCTTATATTCATTTTAAAAATGATTATTCAGGTGAAGGCTTTACCTACAACAGCAACAATAAATTTTTCTTTCTTGGTGTGCGGGTAAGTTTTGATTACCGCTTTGGCAAAGTGTCTTTCAACAACAGTAAGAAAAAAGGAATCAAGAATGATGATTTGAAACAAGGTGAAGACAGTAACGGAATGGGCGGCATGCCGGGTGGCGGGAAATAATAGTTGAGTTTAAACTTTGGCTATCGTTAAATGTTGCTGGGATTAGCATAATGCAGGCAGAATAATTGTGCTGGCATTTTGCAGAAGCCCGTAAATTGTTACAGGAAGGCAATGCGGCTGAGTATACAGATTGTATGGTAACTCATACTCGGAGAGATTAATTGCCTGATCAAGCTATTAACTATATTTGTATGTGCAAAAAATAAAACATGAACTACAAGATATCATTTCAGGAAAGAACAAAGTTGGCCATGGAGCAATTATCCAAACAGCCGCCTGTTACCTTAGAGCAAGCGCGCCAGCAAGCTCAATGGCTACAAAAACAAAGCAGTACAAAGCACAGGAAACCCAAATCCTGAAAGGTTTTATCAGCGAACATAATCTCTGGATTAATTCTATTCCGCTAGAAAATTATATTTCAGAGGGGGCAGAGCAAAAAGTTTATCTGAAAAGCGGACATTTTGTTTATAAACTGAACGATTCCATTTACTATTCCTCCTGGGAGGATTATTTTATCAACCTCCTGTTGCACAATTATTTTTTTCCTGACACCGCTTATACGCTTGAGGGTTTTTATCAAGACAGGGAAATACTTTACGCATTGGTTTCACAACCTTTTGTTAAAGCCACAGAACAAACCGACCTGGAAAAAGTAAAGCAATTTATGGAAAACAATGGATTTATAAACACAAGGAATCATGACTATTTCAATTCGGCATTAGGAATAATTGTTTAAGACTTACATGATGAAAACGTTTTAACTGAAAATGGAATCTTGAGATTTATTGATACTGTCTTTTATATTGACAACTCGATTTACTTTAATCCGTGACTCAGACTTCCCCTTTCCACTTTAAACAATTTTCCTCTCATTTGCATCAACTAAATTCACTGCTTGAAAGTTTACAACTCCATAGAAGAATTCGTACCGGTTAATGAAGCCGTTGTAACTATCGGCACATTTGATGGTGTGCATATTGGCCATCAGAAAATTATTCAGCGGCTTAAAGAAATTGCAACTGCAAATAATGGCGAGGTGGTGGTGCTTACTTTTTTCCCGCATCCGCGTATGGTATTGTTTCCTGATGATCATGGATTGCAATTGTTAAACACACTTGACGAAAAAAAACTTTTGCTGGAGCAATACGGAGTTGACCATCTGATTGTACACCCGTTTTCAAAACAATTTTCAAGATTAAGCTCCACTGAATTTGTTCGCGACATACTCGTTAATAAGTTAGGTGTAAAAAAATTGGTAATCGGTTACGATCATCATTTTGGCCGCAACCGCGAAGGCAGCTTTAACGAACTTGCCGATCTTGCCCCTTTATACAATTTCGAAGTAGAACAAATACCCGAACAGGATGTGCATGATGTGGCCGTAAGCAGTACCAAAATAAGAAATGCCTTGCTTGAAGGTAACGTGCATATAGCCACCGAATTTTTAGGATATCCGTATGCTCTTACCGGTAAAGTGGTAGAGGGACATAAATTAGGACGCCAGCTTGGCTTTCCTACAGCAAACATCCAGGTAGAAAATTATAAACTTATTCCGGCTAACGGGGTGTATGCAGTAAAGGTGGCAATGGGCAATGGGCAATGGGCAACTGGCAATTCGGACACGCAGCAACTTCGAACCCTAAACAAGGGTCACACTGAGCGAAGTCGAAGTGCCGAAACCTTGTTTGGCGCACTCAACATCGGCACCCGTCCCACTTTTGATAATGGCGCACGCAGCATTGAAGTTTTTATTCTTGATTTTGATAAAGACATTTATGGTGAAACTATCACCATCACTTTTGCAGAACGATTACGTGATGAATTAAAATTTCCTGATAAGGAGAGCCTCATTGAACAGATGAAAGCTGACGTACAGCAAGCCAGGAAAATTTTAAGCTGACTTTTTTAATTGCTTTATCAATTTTTCCTTTGATAAATATCATACGCTTTCATAGTATTCATCAGTATTCTTAACTGCTTTTTAAGCATATTTGTAATTGATAATTACTGTTCATGTTATGAAAATTCAGGCGGTTGTTTTCTTGTGCTTTCAGTTATGGAGTTCACTATTTAATTCACTCCGGGCGCAGGATGCTTCTACCATAATTAAAACCAGCGAAGACAAAATGCGTGGAAAAACTTTGCAGGGTGAGATGGTGATTAAAACAGTGAGGCCAAGCTGGAGTCGCGAAATGGAAATGAAGGTTTGGATGAAAGGAACGGAGTATTCACTTATTTACATTGTAACTCCGCAAAAAGACAAAGGCACTACTTTTAGAACGTTCCATCAAATTACCACCATCAATGATGTCGCAAAGCTGGATGGGGACTGATTTTACCAATGATGATTTAGTAAAGGAAGCATCTATTGCTGATGATTTCGATTCGAAGATTCTTGGGGAGGCAACTATTGGGAATCGAACATGCTGGAAACTGGAGTTGATTGCAAAGCCTCAGGCCGCTGTGGTGTGGAACCGTATTATAATTTACATTGATAAGAAAGATTACCTGCAGATGAAAAGTGAATTTTATGATGATGAAAACGAGCTGGTGAATGTGATGACTTCAACTGAGGTTAAAGAAATGGGTGGAAGAATTATTC
Organism: Bacteroidia bacterium; assembly: GCA_044230205.1. GTDB lineage: Bacteria > Bacteroidota > Bacteroidia > AKYH767-A > OLB10 > JAEUTH01. Next base: position 35,739 of record JBGARN010000004.1, on the reverse strand, counting down.
CTGTAAAACTTGAAATGATTCCGGCTGATAAGCCCGGTAATAAAACCATTATCGAATACCGGAAAATGATTTTTGATAAACCGATTGACGATAATTTTTTTACAACGCAGCAAATGAAAGCGCTGAAATGAAACACTGAGTTATGTTTATAACACTTGCATGGCGAAATTTATGGCGCAACCGTAACCGCACACTGATTACAATGGCAGCAGTGTTTTTTGCGGTTTTGCTTTCTGTGCTTACTACTTCGTTCCAGGATGGCATTTTCGGAAACCTTATTAAAAATGTGGTGAGTTATTATTCAGGTTATGTGCAGGTGCATAAGAACGGTTACTGGAATGAAAAAATAATTGACAATGCATTTACTGTTACTGACGAACTCATTAAAAAAATTGAGAGCGATGAAAATGTAAAATTGATTTCGCCCCGGCTCGAATCGTTTGCATTGATATCATCGGGCGAAAAAACGCAGGGCGGACTTGTAGTGGGTATTGATGCTGAAAGAGAAAAACAAATCATCCATCTTGATAAAAAAATTAAACAGGGAAGCTATCTGACAGACGAAAACAATGCTGCAATTATTGGTGAGGGTATTGGAACCAAGCTCCAGGTAAAATTAAACGACACGATAATTGTCCTCGGTCAAGGTTATCATGGTGCAACGGCAGCAGGACAGTTTGTTGTAAAAGGCATTTTAAAATTCGGTTCACCCGAACTGAATAATAAAGCCATGTTTATCCATATAAAAAATGCCAACGAGCTTTTGGGAACTGAAAATATGGCAAGTGCTTTTGCAATTGAGATGAACAATGAAATGATGATGGATGAAACCCGTAACAGGATTTCAAAATTAACCGGCAATGATTATGAAGTAATGACATGGAAAGAAATGATGCCGGAAATTGAACAGCACATTGAAACAGACACAGCCAGCACAATGATTATAATTGGCATTTTATACCTGCTGGTGTCTTTCGGTATTTTCAGCACGCTATTAATGCTGATGGCCGAACGGCAATACGAATTGGGTATGCTATTGGCCATTGGCATGTCGCGCATGCGCATTGCCCTTATGCTTTTCTTTGAAGCGCTTATTACATCATTCACAGGCTGCATTGTTGGTGTTGCAATTAGTATTCCTGTGGTATCCTACTTTAACCTGCATCCTATACGTGTTGGAGGTGATCTTGCAGCAACCTATGAAAAGTTCGGATTCGAACCCATATTTCCAACATCGGTTGATCCCGATATTTTTATCAACCAGGGAATAATTGTACTCGTCATCTCTATGGTTTTGTTTATGTATCCTCTTGTAAAAATAAAAAGCATGAAAGCGGTGAATGCCATGCGAAAGTAAATTGAAAATGAAAATACTGTTCACCATAGCCTGGCGAAATTTGTGGCGCAATAAAGTGCGCAGCCTAGTTATTATCCTTTCGGTAATAACAGGAATTTGGGCGGGCACTGTAATTATGTCCATCTATTATGGAATGATGCAAAGTAAATTAGCTACCACTATTACTGAAGAAACATCACACATTCAGATTCACAACAGCGCTTTCGATATTGAAGACGAAGAATGGAAACTTATTGATGGAGCAGTTAAAATTAAAACAGCTTTACAAAGTAATAGTGCTGTAAAAGCATTTGCCATGCGGTTAAATGTTACGGCCATGATTGCCAATGCACGCGGTAGTAATGGAATAAAAATTACAGGTATTGATGCTGTTGATGAAGGCAAACTCACAGGGTTATCTAATCGTATTGCCGAAGGCGAGTATTTTTCTGGTGATAAAAAAAACCGCATACTGGTTGGCAAAGCACTTGCCGACAAAATGAAATTGAAACTGAAAAATAAAGTTGTAATTACATTCCAGGATAAGGAAAACAATTTAGTATCGGGCGCGTTCCGGATTACGGGAATATATAAATCAACCAGTTCAATACAGGAAGAATACAATGCATTTATTCTTGCTGATGATATCCGCTCACTGGTGCAGATGAGTGAAGGTGTAAATGAAATTGCAGTACTGTTGCAAAAGGATGAAGTAATTGAACCGGTAATTCAAAACCTGAAAAATAATTTCCAGCAACTAAAAATAGAGTCGTGGCGTGAAGTTGCACCTGAAACAGGATTGATTGAAGAAACATCTGACATTGCAGCACTTATCATCGTTGGTATTATTTTGTTGGCACTAACTTTTGGTATCATCAATACCATGCTTATGGCCATTTTAGAGCGCACACGAGAAATAGGAATGATGATTGCTTTGGGCATGAACCGCATTCGGGTTTTCTTACTTGTTGTGATTGAAACAATTTTTTTGGTGCTCACAGGTGTACCTTTCGGATTTTTATTCGCTTACAGTTTTATCACATGGTTCGGAAAACACGGTATTGATTTAACTGCAATTTCCGGTAAGGCCCTAGCACGATTCGGCTACAGCAATATAATTTATACAGATCTCCCTATCAACAGTTACCTGCAGGTTTTATTACTGGTAAGCATTGCAGCCATTCTTTCGTCCATACTACCAGCTCTTAAAGCACTTAAATTAAATCCTGCTCAAACAATTAAAATATGAATACAGTTATTGATGCACATAATATTTCGAAGGTTTATAATCCGGATACAGTCCCGGTTAATGCGATTAACGGTGTGCATTTGCATATAGAAAAGGGAGAGTTCACAGCATTGGTAGGCCCCTCAGGTTCAGGTAAAACTACCCTACTTAATATATTGGGTGGACTGGATAAACCAACAACAGGGCAAGTGCTCGTAAACAATGTTGACATAACAGCACTTAGTGAAAATGCATTGATTGATTTCAGGTTGAATAATATTGGATTTATTTTTCAGTCGTTCAACCTGGTGCCTGTGCTTACTGCCAAAGAAAATGTGGAATTCATAATGCTGCTGCAAAAGCGTTTGAAAAAAGAACGCGAAGAGCGGGCAAAAAATTTATTGAATGATGTTGGATTAGGAGATAAACTTGATGCAAGGCCTTCACAATTATCAGGTGGGCAACAGCAACGCGTAGCAGTAGCACGTGCGTTGGCATCAAAGCCTCAGTTTATTCTTGCTGATGAACCCACAGCAAATCTTGATTCAAAATCAGCCGCTAACCTGTTGGACATTATGAGTAAACTGAATAAAGAAGAAGACATGACTTTTATTTTTTCAACGCATGATGCACGCGTGATAGAACGTGCACATCGTGTTATTACTTTGGTGGATGGAAAGATTGAGTCCGACTCGATGAATAAAAAAGTGGAACATGCCAGTCAGGGCTAACAAAAGCTGAATATAAAATCCAGAAATGGCTACTTTCTGCAAAAATATAAAAGTCCAGTTAGCATATCATGATGGTGAAAACAAATCCAGAATATCAATCTAATTATTAAAATGGCAAACACCTATTCACAAATTTCAATTCATGCTGTATTCGCAGTTCAATCCCGTGAAAATATAATCAATCAATCTTGGCGCGATAATTTACACAAATATATCTCCGGTATTATTACAGAGGTCGGGGCAAAATCGCTTTCGGTTGGTGGATGGAAAGATCATGTCCATATTTTTTTTGGCTTGCCACCATCATTGGCTATTTCAGAGATAATGAAAACAGTTAAAGCAAATAGTTCAAAATGGATCAATGAAAAAAAATTTGTTAAGGGAAAATTTCAGTGGCAAGAAGGTTACGGAGCATTTTCTTATTCGAAGAGCCAGCGAGATGTTGTAATAAATTATATAATGAACCAGGAAGAACATCATCGCAATAAAACATTCCGGGAAGAATATCTTGAGATGTTAAAAAGCTTTGACGTGGCTTATGATGATAAGTATTTATTTGAATTTTATGAATGATGATTTAATAAAATGTCGTGCCTACGGCACTTTAGTTATTTAAGTTGTTACTACTTTACCATAATCTCGTGCCTATGGCACTTTGTATTTAAAATACTGAGAAACTATAAAGTCACATATTAACGACATTACGAATGAAGAATAAATAAACGAATTTCAGAAGCCCCGTTGGGGCAACATTTTGGTAGGAGAATAAAAAGAAAAAATCAGAAAGCCCCTTAGGGGCGACATTATGGTAGAAGAGTAAAAAGACAAATTTCAGAAGCCCCCTAGGGGCGACAATTGGGTAGGAGAATAAAAAGAAAAAAATCAAAAAGCCCCTTAGGGGCGACATTATGGTAGAAGAGTAAACAGACAAATTTCAGAAGCCCCGTTGGGGCAACATTTTGGCAGGAGAATAAAAAGAAAAAATCAAAAAGCCCCTTAGGGGCGACATTATGGTAGAAGAGTAAACAGACAAATTTCAGAAGCCCCATAGGGGCGACATTTGGGTAGAAATAATGGAATCAGAAAAGTGCATTTCAAATTGGTATTGTATAACGACTTGGCGACAAGTGCTTATATTCATTTTCGCATTTATATTATACAGTCAGGTAGCAATTTCACAAAATGATTCTTCTGTTGTTAAAAGGCAATGGTTTTATATAAACGGTTACATTAAAGACCTGCAGCTCTTTAGCTTTAAAGATGATGCCGATTCTATTTACCTGACCAATGAAATTCACAACAGGTTAAACTTCAAAATTGCACTGCCCGAAAATTTCGAAATCAATGCAGGTATCCGCAATCGATTATTTGTTGGTGACCAGGTGAAAATGATTCCCGGTTTTGCTGACCAGATTAATAATGATGAAGGATATATGGATTTAACCTTCAACTGGTTTGAAACAAATTCAATGGTGATGAATACCACTTTTGATCGTTTGAATGTTGACTGGAAAAAAAATAAAATGCATTTCAGGGTTGGAAGGCAACGCATCAATTGGGGCATCAATTTAACATGGAACCCTAATGACATTTTTAACTCCTACAATTTTCTGGATTTTGATTACGAAGAACGTCCGGGTACAGATGCCGTGCTTGCAGAATATAACATCACCGATTTTTCAGGAATTGATTTTGCATTTTCACCATCGCATGAAAAGGATGATGCAACTGCTGCATTGCGTTACCGCGTCAACACACATGGTTATGATTTGCAGTTTATCGGTGGTGTTTGCAAAACGGATATTGTTGCAGGTGCAGGCTGGGCCGGAAGTATTGGCGAGGCAGGTTTTAAAGGTGAAGCCACTTACTTTCATCCTAAAAAAGAATTTACCGATTCAACAGGATCATTGAGTGCTTCCATTGCTGTAGACTATTCTTTCAAAAAAGGCTGGTATGTAAACGCATCGGCTTTGTATAATGGTTATGCTGATATCAATCCTCAAAATATTTTAATGCTTGCTGACCGTACACTTTCAGCTAAAAACCTGATGCCTGATGTTTACAGTTTTATGCTGCAAACTTCAAAGAGCTTCAGCCCGTTATTCAGTGCTAATTTTTCAGTGGTATATTCTCCTGAAACAAAACTTATCATTTTACTCCCCTATGCCAATTACTCTGTCACCAACAGTTTTGATCTCGACCTTTACGTGCAATCCTACTTTGCAGAAAATTTTGAAGGAGAAGTGGAGCCAGTGAACAATTCTGTTTTTCTCCGAATGCGCTGGAGTTTTTAACAGCACTTTTAATCAGTCTTTATAAATCATGGTCTTCATTTTTCCATTCACATCAATATAACCCCTGAACATTCCTTCAGTTGTAAATGGCATGGCTATGTGTCCATACCTATCTATAGCTATGCAACCACCGCGTCCTTTTATTTTTGGAAGTTTGGTGAGGATAACGTAATCAGCAGCATCCTTAATTTTGAGTGATTTGTATTTCATTAGTGCAGCAATGTCATACGCAACAACAAGTCTTATAAAATCTTCACCTTTCCCGGTGCATGAAACTGCACAGGTTTTATTTTCAGCATAAGTACCACAACCGATCAATGGCGAATCGCCAATACGATTATATTTTTTATTCGTTATGCCTCCCGTTGATGTTGCCGCTGCCAGGTTACCATACTGATCAAGTGCAACGCAACCCACTGTACCGAATTTATGATCCACATTATCATCATTGTTATTATAACCTGATGTATCACTATGATCTAATTCAACAGTATCGTTAATAATTGCTTTCTGTAATTGATCCCAGCGATACTTAGTGTAGAAGTAAGATGTGTCAACTATTTCAAGGCCATGTTCAGCTGCAAATTTTTCCGCACCGCGTTGTGAAAGAAATACAAACTGGGAACTATCCATAACCATACGCGCAGCCGAAACAGGATTCTTAATGGTACGCACACCGGCAACTGCTCCGCATTTTTTATTTAATCCATTCATTATAGCGGCATCCATTTCATTGGTACCTTCATTGGTAAATACAGCACCTTTGCCCGCATTAAACAGCGGTGAGTTTTCCATTACTTTAACTGCTGCTTCCACGGCATCTACACTGCTGCCGCCTTTTTTCAACACTGCATAACCGGTTTGCAAGGCCAGTGCAAGTGTATCGTTATAATTTTTTTCCTGCTCAGGAGTAAGATTTAGTTTTTTCAGATTACCCGCACCGCCATGAACTGCAATTGCAATTTTACTTTTAACCTGCCCCTGAGTTGTTGTTACATTCATGAGAATGAAAAATATTAAACAAAGTAAAGTAAGCAATTGTTGTGACATTACACTGCAGCTATAATTGCTGTAATTTATTTTTAAGGTTGACATCAAAATTTGAAATAAAAGTTAAGGGCAGTTACATAAGTATGATTTTTATTTTTCCTGTTCGTTAGTTGCTGAAGTTGATAATATGCTTCAATTTTTATTTGCTCATTTATCGTATAAAAAACACCTGCAGTTTGTCGCCACTGATCAATTGTCTTCCTTACAGGGTGGTTAAAGGGATAATAGGCTTCCAAAGAAACATAAGGCGACCAATAATAATTAATTCTGTATTTAAGCTGCAGCTTTGTGCGGTTATAATCTCTGTATGAAACCGGGTTCTCATTATTCATGCCACCGTAAAATTGCCTTTGAAATCGTGCACGCGCCAATAATCCAAACCGTCCAAAACCTTTTGCATACATAATATCAGTATAAATCAAATTCCTGTCATCATAAAAATTATCGCGGTTCCTTATTTTAACAAAACGGTATCGCGCATCCACCGTAAAATTTCTGTTGAGCTTGTATTCAATTCCCGCATCAATAAAGTTATAATACATTTCTGATGCATTCTGGTTAAATGAGTTTTGGTAATATAAAGAAGTTGAAAATGAACGGCTTATTTTTTTTTCAATATTAATTTTAAACTGCATCGAGTAATCATTCTGAGGCTGCGAGAATGCAACCCCGGGCGCCTTCAGCAATGCAATCAAAATAAAGATTATTTTAAGACGGTTGTGCATTTTCAATTACTAGTACTCATAAAAATAACTCCGTGAATAAATGAGCTCGTTTTTCTCATTGTATGTTTTCCTGTTGATCATCATTCCCTTATTATCATATTCATACACTATCTTTCTTATAGTTTTTCCATCTTTATCAAATGTAATTTCATCAGTTTTATCATTTGAGTTATTATAATTGAGTGCTGTTTTTTCAATTAATAATCCGCTTTTATCATAGGTAAATTTTGCTGCTACATTTTTCCATTTATCATATTCAGTCACTATTTTCTTAACTGTATTGCCAAGCGAATCTATTATGGTGTTTTCTATTTCATCATTGTTTTTATTGTACTTGAATTTTTCATGCGATACTATAATACTGTCGGCATTAAAATCAATTATCTCCACAGCATTGCCTTTGCTATCATAACGGGTTAAATTACTTTTTATAACCTGTTGTCCTTTGCGCTGATCGTTGGTAATGGTATAAACTGATTTTATATTTCTTTCTCTTATATCATTAGCAGATTGGCTATATGCAGAAACAGATATAATATAAAGCAATAACGTAATCAACAGCGTTTTATCAGATCTCATCATTGTAAACTTGATTAAATGTTCAAATGGAAATAACATCAGTTAAAAATTTCAAATGTACCTGCATCAGCTTTTTCTTTCTTGCCACTGATGTGCACATCTTTCACAACAGCAATTTTACCTGACGGATCATTTAATGTACTGTCTAATGAATAAGTATAAACTTTGTAATCACCTTTATAAAGATATTTGAACTCAAACTCTCCATTATAATTTGTTTTTAATCGCTGGCCATAACTGATGTCATCACCGTAAATAATATATACATACAAATCAGATCCCGGATATTCACTTATAAATTGAGTAAATGTGGAGTTATAATGCTTCACATGAATCTTTCCGTAAATAGATGCATCGCCACCTGAACCCTCCTGCTTTTTACAAGCCATCAATGACATAAGGATTAAAATTATTGTGGCAAAAATTAATTTATGAGTTCTCATATTCAATTGTATTAGTTGAATTTAATTCAATTACCTGGTCAACATCAAGCAACTGAGGAATGTAGTGTGCTGCAATGATGATAGTTTTTTTTGATTTAAGACTGTTGAGCAATTGCACTATTCCATCAGTAGTTCTATCATCAAGATTTACGAAAGGTTCATCAAGCAGCAATATTTTCTTGCCTGAATTTAAAGCCCGTGCAAAACCAAGTATGGTACGTTGTCCTTTAGAAATGTTTGATGCATCATTATCCAGCTTAAAGTCAGGATTTTTTAGTTCATCGCTTAATGCAAAATCCAGTTGAGCTAAAACCTTATTTGCTTTTTCTTCCTGGCTTTCGCGGCCACTGTAGCTTATAGCTTTAAATACTGTTGAGCCCAGCAGCGGAGCTTCATCAGATACCAATGTCATTTGCTTCCTGATAAAAAAAGGAGATAACTTGTTATAGTTGTATTGATCAAGGAAAATATTTCCTTTTGACGGATGATATATATTCAATAACAGTTTAAGCAATGTGCTTTTGCCTGAACCCTGGCTTCCATGAATAACATACATGTTTCCGGGAAAGAAAGTGAATGAAAAATTATTTATTACAGGTTGTTTATTGGTGTAACCAAAAGACACATTCTGCATTGCAACTGTAGCTTTGGGTTTATCGTTCATTTCATCGGCTTCTCTTTTCTCAATATCAATATTCAAAATTGAAATCAGTTTGCTGAATGATATCGAAGCATTTTGCCATACTGTATTAACTTTCAAAATTCGCTTGAAAGGGCTTTGCATATAAAGAACCATTAAGATGTAAGAAACAACATCGCTTTTTGAAAGCAGCAGCCGGTGTTGTGCAGCATCATCATGAATAGCATATAATACCAAAGCCATTACACCAAAAAAAAGCAGTGGAAGAAAAGATTCATTAAGTGCACTCAAAGCCTGGTATCTTTTTCCTGACATAAATAATTTTTCAGATCGTTTGTTGAAGGCATTTACCTCAGGTGTTTCGCGGTTGAATGCTTTAACAGTAAAAAATGAAAACAGTCTTGAAGATGCAAAATGAAGCAAGCCTGATTTTTGATTGCGTCTTTCTGATGCAACAGGTTTCATGAACCTGCCCAATAAAAAATAAATGATAGTGCCTGCGCAGATACCTGCAATAATTAATAAAGTAAGTGGCATATTCATCAGGCTTAAAACAAAGAATGCTGTAATCATAAAAAACACATCACTTGTAAATCCGATAACCCCTGCGCCTATATATTTCTGGATTGATGTCATATCACCACTGTAACGTAAAAGATATTGCCCGGCAGGCTTTGATTGAAAGTCATTTAACGATTGTCCCATTTGCCGCGAAAACAATAATTCACGCAGATTTTTTGAAAACGTTTCATTAATATTTCCGGTAGCATACTTCTGAATAAACAATAAAACGGCTCGCGCTAAAATGATGGCTATAAAAAAATACAGAAAACTCGTGGTGCTTTGGATCTCTATACCAACTGCTTCAAAAAGTTTTCCTTTTGCTGAATTGGTATGTAACACCAATTCATAAAATTTACCAATGCTTAGTGGAATAAAAACATTTAATAACGATCCGATTAACCCGCTTGCAAAAGATATCGCTACAAGTGTTTTATGTTTTTTTACAAAGTCAGCAGTTATTGATTTTTTGGTAAACATTAAGCTACTTTAAGTGCATTTCGAATGAACAGATCATTATAATCTCCGGTCATTAACTGATCGATATTTAGAACATGCATAGCGCTGTGTTCAATTACTTCCTCAATAAGCAGCGGGCTCATTGTAAAACAACCGCTTATGGCTGCAGGCACAATGCCAAGATCATTTAAATATTGAATACCATAGAAAGCACCCAGGCTGTCGCCACATGAAAATATCACAGAGTGAATAGTGTTTAAAAACTCACGATCTTTTAAAAGAAAGTTTGTTTCACGCTGCATTAAACCATCAGCTATTTCCATAACAATAAAATCAGGCTTTTCAGGCTCAAGCAAGGTTAGCAATGACTGGTACAGATCGAGTAATTCTTCTTTATTGCACATGTAAGTGGAAGGAAATCCCATATCAGAAAAATCAATTGCTACATCAGCTCCGCAATCATATACAAAGTCTTTATCCTTTGTATAAGAAGTACCCGTGAATTTAATAAAGGCCACTTTTTTATCGCCTTTTTTTAACCCCCTTGCCAGGAATGCTGCTGTGGTAGTTTTCCCACTATCCATGGTGGAGCCTATTGATAAAATTATTTTGGCATCATTCGGAACTCTCCCGTTAAACTTAATTCTTCTTTTATTATAAAATTTAGAATTGATCACTTTGCTGTTTTCATCACAACAATAACCAACCAGTTTTACAGATGTTGGTTCAATATCTTTCAATGACCAGTTTTTGGATTTTACAATTCCTATAGCACCACCGGCACCAAGTATATGCAACATTTCAGTTGGCTGATTAGGAACATAGCCTTCGAACTGCGATGTGGCATAACGATCAGCAAAACATGCCATAATTAAATCGCCCGGAAATATTCCCACATTACGTTTACTGTCTGACTGAATACTTTCGTGTTTACCTGTTTCAATTATTTCAAAAACAGCAACATCACCCGCTAATGGTGTATATGTATTATTGATGGATGAATTCAGTGTATAGTTCTGAATATCTTTTGCGGCAATTGATTTTTTGATTTTCATAGCTCTATGATTTTCTTGATTTGAATTTACTGGTGAATTAATTTTCCTGTTTTGATAATTTGATTTCTATCTGAAATAGTATAGGTATAAAAACCACTTTCATAAGATGAGAAATCAACATGGGTACTGGCTGTAATGCTTTGCTGAACAATAATTCTTCCAACGGCATCACGAACTTCTAATTGATAAACTGTATTGGTATTATTCAGGTTAAATTGTATTTCATCTTTAAATGGGTTAGGGAATACAGTAGCGTCATCCGCTGAATTTGCATTTTCTTCAACAGACAGGAATCCGTTATATTTAATTAAAGCCATATCACGCTGCTGATTGGTGTTGGTAAAACTTCCTGCCATGTAAATATCATTACCAATTACACTAACAATATTAGGCACATCAATACTGTCTGCAGTTCCCTGGGCTAATGCATTCCATGATAATACACCATTGGTGTTGTACCTCAGCAGCAACATATCGTAATCAGGATCTGCAGCTGAACCTTTATTGGTATGAGCAGCCACATAAATATTTCCAAAAGCATCTGTGGCGATGGCATCGGAAATGTCGTTTAAATTCAAACCGAAATCATAAGGCTGAGTCCAAACTACATTTCCAGATCCATCATATTTTATGGTTACTACATTATAACTTGTGTCAGTACCGGCATCAATATCACTATATCCAGTTACAATTATATTTCCAGCATTATCTGATGCAATGCCTTCTGCAAAATCATTCTGACCGGCTCCGTCATAACGGTTGGCCCATTGCTGTGAACCTGCTGAGTTATACTTTAATGTTACATAATCAAAAACAGTATCAATAGTGCCTGCACTTTCACCTGTTATATAAATATTTTCATTGGCATCTATCAACATATCTCTGGGCACATCGTCACCGTTACCACCATTGTATGTTTGAACCCACTGCTGTGCACCGTTATTGTCATATTTCAAAACCAAAATATCATCGTTGGTTCCATTAAAGGTTCGTCCTGCTACATAAACATTGCCTGAAGGCGAAACCTGAATAATAGTTCCTCTTTCATTAAAGTTGCCTGGCGATGCATAAGCAGATACCCATTGCTGTAGGCCGTTGTTATTTAATTTTATGGTAACGCAATTATCATTTGACAGAATTGATGGATCAGCATCTGAGCGTCCGGTAATATAAATGTTGCCTGATGCATCCAGTTGCATAGCATAACCCCTGTCAGTTTCATGAACAGGTGAATCATACAAATAGGTCCATAGGGTATCACCATTTGTATTAAACTTAATAACCTGGTAATCGCTGCTGGTGCCACTGTTCTTTACAAAACCACCGGTAATAATATTACCACCGTTATCAATTGCAATAGCATATGCTTCGTCATCACTTCCGGGTGATGTGCCATCCACCTGCCTGGTCCATACGGTATCACCAACCGAATTAATTTTTAATACAGTGTAATTCCTGTCTGCAAGTTTTGACACAGAATAACCCGCTTCGTATACGTTTCCTGCCTGGTCAACTGCTATGCTCCTGATGTTATCAGAGTTATCACCAATACCATTAAACGTGTAATTAAAAAGTGATGAGCCGGTATTACTGTATTTAACAATAAGACCATTGCTTTGCTCACTGGCATCCTCTGTAAATCCTGTTATAAAACAATTTCCACCTGAGTTTTCGGTTACTGCATTTCCAACATCCTCCTTGCCGGCTGCACCTGCATAGGTATCAACCCAGGTTTGAACACCGGCAGTAGAGTATTTTAAGGTAACAATGTCGTTGGAGGTAAGCGGGGTTGGATCGCTATCGCTCTGCCCGGTTACATAGACTGCGCCATTTGAGTTAACAAAAATTGAAGTAGGAATATCATCATTAGCCGCGGCTCCGTCATAGGTCTGGTTCCACACAATATTTCCAACACTGTTATATTTAATTGTTCTGTAATTCCAGTTACGGAATGGAGTTGCATCCTGATCACTTTGACCAGTTACATATACATTACCTGATGGATCGATTGCAACAGCCGTACTTCTGTCATCATCAACAAAATCAAAAGCTTTTGCCCAAATCTGACTTCCGGTAAGATCATACTTAATGGTGTAATAATCATCATCATTAGCGTTACCGCTTCTGCCGGTAACTACAATAAAAGAAGAATGATCTGTTGCCATAGAGGTTGCCCGGTCGTTATTATTTCGGTCGCCATACTTTAAAAATTGCTGAACTCCATTGGCGTCATACTTAATTGTTACAAAGTCATCATTGTTTCCATTATTGCTTCGCCCTGTTACATAACAATTACCTGAATTATCGGTTACCACTTTTACTGCCCTGTCTGTTGCATTTCCCAGTCCATTGAATTGCTGCACCCATTGCTGAGCCCCGCTGTTGTTATATTTAATAGTAATATAATCATCATTAGTTACAGTGGTTGAGTCTCTGTCCCCTTGCCCGGTAACGTAAACATTCCCCGCATTGTCGAGCGCTATTGAATTAGCCTGGTCGTACTGATGAAAAGGTGAATCATACATGTTTTGCCAGATGATATTACCGGATAAATCGAGTTTAAGTGTGAGAAAATCATTTCCTGCATCATTACTTTTTCCGAATCCGGTAACGTATATAAATCCGTTGGGATCAATTTCTATTGCAGTAATTTCATCAGGTCCGTTTCCGGGAGCATTAAATTCAGTTCTCCATAACACTACTCCTGATGCATCCATTTTTAAAATTAAATAGTCGCGGTTTTGGTTAATGTTAACTGTTGATCCTCCTGCTACAATATTTCCTAAATTATCAGCAGCAATACAAGTGAAACGGTCCGTATAATCACCAGATCCATTAAATGTTGAAATCCATTGCTGAGCGATCTGGGCTTGCAGATTACTGAATGTTATAAGCACAATTATTATGATGATAATTTTTTTCATTTTGATAGGATAACCCGGTTTTAATTTTTAACAACTTTTAATGTCTTAATCATTTCACCCTGAATAATTCTAATAAAATAAAGTCCGGGTTGTAAATCACTTCCTGTTTCGTATTCAATTTCAGGTGACAGGTATTTTTCATTAAGCATCATTTTGCCCACTGCATCATATATTTCTATTGTAAAGAGATCAGTTGAAGTTGACTCCAGCGACACCTGCATAATGTCTTTAAATGGATTGGGTGTTACATTCACATTGAAAACAGAATTTGAAACTGCAGCTGTCCTGCAATTTACCGTCACCACAATACCACTGCTCAGAGCTGTGCAGCCATTACTATCTGTAAACAAACACTTGTAAGTTCCTGAAGCTTTTGCCGAATAGGTTGCTCCTGTGGCTCCTGCAATATTTGCTGTACCCTTCTTCCATTGATAGGTATAGCCTGCAGCAACTTGCGCAGATAGAACTACACTGTCACCATTGCAAAAAGTTGTTGGGCCGCCTGCTGTAATTTTGGCAACGGGTGAAAACTGGAGTTTAGTACCGGCTGATAGTTTGGTGCAGCCTGATGAATTAGTAACTAATACTTTATAGGTTGCAGCTGCTTTGGCGCTGTAAGTCGGCAAAGTTGCTCCGGCAATTGATGCTGTACCTTTTTTCCATTGATATGCTAATCCAGTTCCCGTATTTGCTGAAAGCAATAAACTGTCTCCGTTACATATCGTTTGTGTTCCTGCCGGGGTAATCGTTGCTGTGGGCAAATTGTTTACCACTACTGTTACTGTATCTGTTGCTGTACATCCTGCTGCATTGGTAACTGTAAGAATATAGGTTGTAGTAATGGCAGGATTTGCTGTTGGGGCTGCAATTGTGCTGCTGCTTAAGCCTGTTGATGGTGTCCACAGAAAAGTTCTGGTTCCGCTTCCGTTTAATGTTGTTGATAATCCCTTGCAAATTGATTTATCTGCACCTGCTGAAGCTGCAGGGGTGGGGCAATATTTTAAAAGCGAGCCGTCAAACTGATTGGCAGAATTGTATGATGCATAACCTGCAACATATAAGTATCCTGTACTGCTGACATTTACCAGGCGTGATACATCCTCTCCGTTAATTCCGCCATCATACCTGGCAACCCAAATCCTGTTACCGTTTTGGTTATACATAACAGTGGCAAAATCACTACCCGTAATTGCACTAACACTTTCTCCGGTAACAAAGATGCTGCCATCAGGTGCTATTGCAATTGAATTTGCACGGTCAGGCAATCCATAATTATAACGATCGCTCCAAGATATTACACCTGTTGTCTTGTTTAAACAAAGGGTAACAAAATCTGCACTATCAATACCGGTGCCGGGAGCACTCCTCCCGGTAACATATATCCCATTGGCATTAGCAGCAATGCCATAGGCACGGTCAGTATAATTTCCGGTTCCATTGTAAGTAGAAACCCACTGTTGAATCCCGGTTGAATTGTATTTTAAAGTTATGTAATCATCATTGCCGGAAGCATTAGCAGTTTGCCCTGTTACATAAACTGAGGTGCCATCAATGGTAATATCTCTTGGCTGGTCGTCACCGTTAGCGGCTCCGGCATAAACAGCACTCCAGCTCTGATTAAGTGCCCCGGTATATTTTAGTGTTACAATATCTTCATTTGTTCCATTAGTAACACGTCCTGTAACAAACAGAATGGTGCCATTTGTAACAATCTTTACTCCGCGATCGGCAACATTTGGATTTCCGTAGCGAACAACATCAACAATATTGCCCAATGGATTAACCTTGAACGTAGCAATATCGTAATCAGTTATAAATGAAGATTGGTTGGCATCACTGTAACCTGTAACATAAATGCTTCCGTTATTGCTTATGCAGAGAGATACAGCCACATCAGCTTCTGAATTAAAATCATACCGTACACTCCATATGGAGTCACCGGCATTATTATATTTTATCAGCACATAATCATCACTTGTTCCGTTTCCGATACTATTGCCGCATACATATACATTTCCTGCTGTATCCAGTGCAATACCTTTTCCTTCGTCATCACTCTGTGAAAAGTCATAATACTTTATCCAAACCTGATTGCCGTTTGCATCAATTTTTGCAGTAAAAACATCGCGTCTGTGTTCCGGCATATAAACATACCCTGTTATATATACGTTGTTAAGTGTATCGGTAACCATTGCCTGAATTTTATCCGTGAAATCACCAATACCATTATAATTATAATCCCATGTTACATTGCCATTGGAGGCATATTTGATTAAGGTTGCATCTTTTTGTGTGCCGGCATTCTGCTTACTTCCGCACACATATAAGTCAGTGCCGATAAAACTCATTCCTTCTGCTATATCATCACTGTTGGTTGCAGAACCGGCTGCTGTTACCGACCAGGTAAGGGTGCCGGCAGAGTCATATTTTGCGGTTAAAAAATCATTATATGTTGCCGCAGCTAATGCATTCTGATCGCTTTTGCCTGTAACAAAAATTGAACCTGCAGCATCCGTGTCCAGTGCATGCGGATCTTCATCATTATTTACAGCGTTACCTAAAAACCTTACCCAGCGAAATACACCGGTGGAAGTATATTTTACTGTACAATAATCATAATTAATATTGCCGCCTCCAATCCTGTCACTTTGCCCGGCAACAATAATATTTCCGAAAGCATCAAGAGCAATTAGTGAAGCACGGTCGTTATCAACATTATTGTAATAAACTGCAAAAAGCACATTGCCAATAGCATCATATTTTATAGTAAGAAAGTCATCATCGTTATTATTGGACGAACGTCCTGCAACATAAATGTTACCTATCAGGTCAATGGTAATTGCCTCGCCCCTGTCATTTCCGGTAAGACCGCGATCAAACTGTGTATTAAAAACTTCAGCTCCTGCTGCATTGTACTTAATAGTAATCGCATCATCATTGTTTCCGTTAAATGTTCTTCCGGTAATAACGCATCCCCCGCTATTATCTGTAGCAATAGCTGTTCCCCTGTCTGTGCCATTGCCTGAACCATTATAAATCCGTGCCCATTGCTGAACACCGGAAGTATTGTATTTAAGCGTTATGATATCATCATTTAAACCGGCAATAGAAGAATCCCTGTCGGAATTTCCTGTTATAAAAACATTGCCGTTCTGATCAACCACCATCCCTAACGGAACATCATTCTGATTATATAGAGAAGCATTATAACTTACTGACCAAATCAAATTTCCGGCAGCATCATACTTTGCTGTTAAAATATCGGTATGATTGATACTTCCACCATCACTTTCTCCGCATACATATATATTGCCTGTGCCATCAAGCGCAACAAATTGAGCTTTATCAAAACCGTTTCCGGCTCCGTTAATTTGGCGGCTCCATAAAACTGAACCGGCAGTATTCATTTTAACCAGTAAAAAATCTTTATCCTTTCCTTGATTAAAAGTATAACCTGCTGCATAAATTACTCCGGCATTATCGGTGGTGATAGCATTAAACCAATCTGAGTTATCGCCAGTGCCCGAAACTGTTTTATTGAAAACAGGTAAGGGCTGTGCATATGATTGAAAAACACTCAGCAGTATTAAAAAGAAGGGAATATGTAGTTTGATTTTCATACAAATCTTAATTAGGAATAGTAATAAAGTATACCAAAGGTGATCGTTACCTTTAGAATAATAAATTGAATATTGCTGACTGAGGAAAAATTGAATTTAAAACAAGCGTAATTTTGTCTGAACAGAACAAGGGCAAATTCTGTAAACGCTTATGGCTAAAAGGCTATAAACACTGATATATATCAGTTTTCCGCGCTAATGTTTATTTGAATAAGAATAAATTAATTCTGAACAGGAATAAATACAGGTTGAAAAATAAAAGTGTGAGACAGGACTTTTCATCACCAATTATTAAATACTAAAATTGAAAAACGGATTACTTTAAATTGGTTGTAAAATCCGAATTATGAAAAAGTACACAACAACTTTATAAGAAGCCGGGTTCAGTAACTTTGAATTTAACTGAGAAAATTTTTATAAGGAGAGTTAATAATTTGAGTTTATAAATTATTAAAAAAATCAAACATTAACCTAACCCCTATACCTGTTCCGTTTTTACCGCGATAACTGTCATTGGATTTTGAAAAAGCCGGACCGGCAATATCAAAGTGCATGTATGGATAATTGACAAATTTATTCAGAAAACGCCCGGCAGTAATTGCTCCGGCATTCGGCCCGCCAATATTTTTAATTTCAGCAATATCTGATTTGATAAGTTCATCATATTCTTCCCAAAACGGAAATTCAACCAGTCGTTCATAAACCTCATTACCGCTGTTTCTTAATCTTGTTTTTATTCTGTCTTCTGCATTGCCCATGCAAACAATTCCATAATGACCAATTGCTGCGGCAGCAGCACCTGTAAGTGTGCTAAACTCACACACTAATTTAGGTTCATATTGTTTTGCAAAATGCAGCGCATCTGCTAATATCATTCTTCCTTCAGCATCTGTATTTAATACTTCCACCGTAAGTCCGCTCATCATCGTTATTACATCTCCGGGTGTATAAGCATTACCACCCGGGCGATTGTCAGTAGCAGGCACCAGTCCTATTACATGCACCGGCACCTTGGCTTTGGCTAATGCATAAATTGTTGCACCAACAACAGCACCTCCTGCCATATCGCATTTCATATAATCCATGCTGTTAGGTGTTGGCTTTAAGCTCAATCCACCTGTGTCATAAACCACTCCTTTGCCTACTAACACGTATGGTTTTTTATTTTCAGCATTGCGGGGCTTGTATTCCATCACAGTAAATGTTGGAGGTTCAGGACTTCCGAGATTAACTGCAAGAAGACCTCCCATTTTAAGAGATTCAATTTTTTGCTTGTTGAATACCTCCACTTTAAAGCCGGCATCAATGCCCAGCGCTTTAAATGCATCGCTTAGCTGAGTAGCTGTCAAATAACTGTTGGGTTCATTTACCAGATCACGCGCAATACAAACAGCATCAATAACAATATTCAGTTTTTCAAGTTGCTTGGGTTTGATTGCTGCACATTTAATTTTTATCAGGCTTAATTTATTCCGCTCTTTATCAGCATTGTTTTTATATTTCAAAAACTGGTAATTACCCAAGGCCATGCCCTCAGCAAATGCAAGAAGTTCATTACCCATTTTTTCATCCACCAGCACAACGCTTTCCAGTTTCATTTTATTCAGCATGCCTGCTAATGCATCTCCTGATCGCCTCAAGCTCTCCTTTTGCTGGTAGTCCTTATCTTTTTTATCAATAAACTGAACAAACACATTGCGGTTATACTGGTTAACAGTAACCAGCTTTCGGTCGGCTGCCAGCTCGGCTTTAATATACTCCTGTTCGGCATCAGTAAAATAATCAAAATCTAATTTCCTTTTGTCTCTGGTAAACAGAACAATATGATCAGTTTGTGTATGCTTGGTAACCAGTTGAATAGCTGTGCTCATGGAATTTATTTTAATGTTAGCGGGTACAAATGAAATAAATTTTAATGAAGTGAAGATTCAAACCTGTTATTGCACAAAGGGTTACGCTACCGGTTAATATCAAATTTCAACCGGGATTTTCTAATTCAGTCATTAGCATTACTTTCGCACGCTTAATTTTTTGAAACAACAATGAATAACGAACAATTAAAAGACGTTCAGGAGCGCAAAGAAGCGCTGAGGAGGCATCTTTGACGTTGATGGGAAATTAGCTTTCATCAAAGAACAGGAAGAACTGACACATGCCCCCGGTTTTTGGGACGATCCGAAAGCTGCTGAAAAAATTCTTAAAGGCATTAAACAAAAGAAAGACTGGACCACTGCTTTTCAGCAGCTGGAGCATTCGATTGACGATTTGGTGGTGCTCAATGATTTTTTTAATGCCGGTGATGCAACTGAAGAAGAAGTGGAACAGCATTACCAGCAAACTTTAAAACTTGTTGAAGCGCTTGAGTTTAAAAATATGCTCAGCAATGAAGAGGATATACTGGGGGCTGTAGTAACTATAAATTCAGGTGCCGGTGGAACCGAGTCGCAGGATTGGGCAGAAATGCTGATGCGAATGTACATGCGCTGGGGTGAACAAAATGGCTATAAAGTAACAGAGGTTGATAAGCAGTGGGGCGATGGTGCAGGCATAAAATCCGCTACACTCGAAATAGAAGGCGATTATGCTTATGGCTATTTGAAAAGTGAAAATGGTGTGCATCGTCTTGTACGCATTTCACCATTTGACGCCAATGCAAAAAGACATACTTCGTTTGCAAGCGTTTTTGCTTATCCAATTATTGACGATACCATAGAAATTGAAATTAAAGATGCCGATATTGAAATGCAAACATCGCGCAGTGGCGGTGCCGGTGGGCAAAATGTAAATAAGGTTGAAACCAAAGTGCAGCTGAAACACCTGCCAACGGGTATTGTAGTGGTTTGCCAGGTAGAACGGTCGCAATCTGCTAACCGCGAACGTGCTATGAAGATGCTTAAATCACAATTGTATGAACTGGAGCTTCGTAAAAAGAACGAGGCCATTGCAGCGCAGGAAGCAAGTAAAAAGAGAATAGAGTGGGGTTCGCAAATACGGAGTTATGTTTTTCATCCCTACAAAATGGTGAAAGACTTACGCACCGGTGTTGAAACCAGTAATGTACAGGCAGTAATGGATGGCGATTTAAACGAATTTATGAAAGCCTATTTAATGGAATACGGACAAAAGCAATGATCAGGATTTATCATAAAGCAAACTGCTCCACTTCATTAGAAACCCTGCGTTTATTAAAACAAAATACAAAAGAGCATATAGAAGTGATTGAGTATCTAACTGCAACTCCTACTGCAAAAGAGTTGAAGGAAATCTTAAAAATGCTTGGAATGAAAGCGCTCGAATTTTTAAGAAAGAAAGAACCACTTTACAAGGAAAAATACGAAGGGAAAAATCTAACTGAAGCACAGTGGATTAAAGTAATGACAGAGAATCCGATTTTAATTGAAAGGCCTGTTATAATAAAAGATGGAAAAGCAATTATAGCTCGTCCACCTGAAAAAGTTTTAGAGTTGATAAAATAATTAATAAACGTTTTAATAAAAAACAAGATGGAATTCCGTAAAGAAAAAGACACTATGGGAATTGTACAGGTTCCCGCTAATGTTTATTGGGGCGCACAAACACAACGCTCTATCGAAAATTTTAAAATTGCCCAGGACATTAATAAAATGCCTCGCGAAGTTATCCGTGCATTTGCTTATCTGAAAAAAGCTGCAGCATTAACCAATCTTGATGCGGGAGTACTGCCAAAAGAAAAATGCGACTTAATTGCACAGGTATGTGATGAAATTTTAGAAGGAAAATTAGACGACCAGTTTCCTTTAGTGGTTTGGCAAACGGGCAGCGGCACTCAATCCAACATGAATGTGAATGAAGTGATTGCCTATAGGGCACATGTTATTCAAGGCGGAAGTTTGCTGGACGAGAAGAAAGCAATTCATCCTAATGATGATGTCAACAAATCTCAATCATCAAACGATACTTTTCCCACTGCAATGCATATTGCTGCGTATAAAATACTGGTTGATGTAACATTGCCGGGAATAAAAAAACTGCGCGATACCCTTGCAGCCAAGTCAAAAGAATACATGAACATTGTAAAAATTGGCCGCACGCATTTGATGGATGCAACACCGCTTACGCTCGGTCAAGAAATCAGCGGTTATGTTTCCCAACTTGAACATGGAATTCGTGCCATTGAACATACTTTACCACACCTTGCTGAATTAGCACTTGGCGGAACAGCAGTTGGCACGGGCATTAACACACCAAAAGGATATGCGGTAAATGTTGCAAAGCATATTGCGGGCTTAACAAGACTTCCTTTTATCACAGCTGAAAATAAATTTGAAGCATTAGCTGCGCATGATGCAATTGTTGAAGCTCATGGAGCTTTAAAAACGGTTGCCTGCAGTATGATGAAAATTGCAAATGATATTCGTTTACTGGCATCAGGACCGCGTTGTGGAATTGGTGAATTATTTATTCCCGATAATGAACCAGGTTCATCTATTATGCCCGGAAAAGTAAATCCAACACAGTGCGAAGCAATGACTATGGTGGCTGCACAGGTTTTAGGTAATGATGTTGCCATCAATATCGGTGGCTGTACCGGCCATTTTGAATTAAATGTATTTAAACCTGTCATGATTTATAACTTCCTGCACAGCGCACGGCTGATTGGTGATGTTTGCGTTTCATTCAACAATAAATGTGCTGTTGGTATTGAACCGATCATGGAGAACATCAACAACAACCTTCACAATTCATTAATGCTGGTTACATCACTCAACACCAAAATAGGTTATTACAAAGCAGCTGAAATTGCTCAAACTGCTCATAAGCAAGGCAAAACATTAAAGCAAACAGCAATTGATTTAGGCTATGTATCATCAGAACAATTTGATGAATGGGTAAAGCCCGAGGAAATGGTAGGATTGTAATTCCCAGTTGAATTAAGCAACTTTTAAACAAGCCAACTTGCAGGTGCAGGTTGGCTTGTTTGCTATTTCTGAAAGTTACTTCTGGTGCTGCATAATTGCTCAATGATTTTTATTTAAGTCATGCTTTTATTTGTGAATGTTTTTCTGACGATATTCCATCAGTTGCAACCCGCAGACCTCAGCCACTATTCAATTTTACTTTAATATTTAAAATTGTTGAGTGAATAAGTCAATCGTATAAGGTTTTTTCTACATTTATAACCTGAAAACAAAAACATCATGAAAAAATTTACTCAATTATTTATTGCAGCATTATTGCTTTCCCTGTTTAGTTCGCTAACATCACAGGCATCACATCTTATGGGTGGCGAAATTTCCTGGCGTTGTACCGGTACCGGATCTTTTATTTTTAAAATGAAAATATATCGCGACTGCAATGGCATTCCTTTTGGCCCGCCTGTTAGTTTGGATGTACATAATTACCCCGGGCTAACTACCATTCCCCTTAATTTAGTTTCTCAAAGCGATATTTCATCATATGCTACCTGCGATTCATGTGCAGGTTCAACCGGCACAAGCATTGGCGCTGTAGAAGAATTAATATTTGAATCAAGCCCTATTCAACTAACAGGAACTCCACCTGCACAGGGTTGGGTATTCTCATTTTCAAGTTGCTGCAGAAATGCCACAATAAGCAACATTCAAAATCCGTCCAGTTATGGATTCTCATTAAGAGCAATTATGTATTCCGTTAACGGTCAAAGTGTAAGTCCATGCTTCGACTCATCACCGGATTTTGCTGAAAGGCCTTCATCGGCAACAGCGGTGGGATATAATTTTCTCTATACCCCATTTGCTACTGACAATGAATTGGATTCGATAGTTTATTCATGGGATGCACCATTGGATTCATGGGGTGGAGGAACATGGAGTTCAACCAACCCACCCACAATCCCATACATTGCGGGATGCAACCCATTTCCAATGCCTGCAACTTTAAATCCCTTAACCGGAGAAATTTCATGCGTATTTCCGATGGCCGGAGTTTACAATGCGGTAAATAAGGTTTCATCATATAAATGCGGAGTTCTATCTGCAGAGATTTACCGTGATATGCAATTTGCGGTAATTGCAACTTCTTCCAATAATCATCCTGCCGTAACTCCTCCTTTTTTTGATTCTATAACAAGCCTGCCCACTTTTTATGATACCGTTTATGCCGGTGACCTGGTAA
Source organism: Bacteroidia bacterium (assembly GCA_044230205.1). GTDB lineage: Bacteria > Bacteroidota > Bacteroidia > AKYH767-A > OLB10 > JAEUTH01. The sequence continues at coordinate 11,962 of JBGARN010000004.1, read as the reverse complement.
CATTTCCTATTAACGCAATTGACCCTGATTTTCAAAATGTAACGCTTGAAGCTGCAGGAAATCAATTTGGAGGCGGGTTTACAGATACTTCTTCAGGATGTTTAATTCCTCCATGCGCAACTTTAAATCCTCCTCCTCCATTAACATCACCTTTTGTAGCTGCAACTACATTTCAATGGCAAACCACAAATGATCACCTCGGGATGAATTATATCTGCGCATACATGCCTAATACATATTATTTTTTGATACGCGCTAAAGATGATTTCTGCCCTGTGCATGCATTTCAATCTGCTGTTATTGTTATTACTGTTTTACCTTCATTACCTAAGCCTACAGTTATTCAAAGTAACGACACACTAATGACAGCTTATTTGCCTGGTTATGATTATCAGTGGTATCAGGACCGGTTTAAAATCGCAGGCGCTAACAGTAATTCTTACAAACCAACGGTGGCTGGTGATTACCAGGTAAGGTTAATTGAAAATTCAACCGGCAGCGGAAATTACTCTGAAGGTTTCAAGCCTATTGTTACTTCAATAAATGAAACTTTTACAACAAATAGTTCATTAAGCATTTCACCAAATCCGGGAAATGGAATCTTTAAAGTATCAAATTTGAAAACCGGCCATTTTGAACTTAGTTTTACCGACATGATTGGAAATGTAGTTTATCATAAAATCTATTCCAACTTTAACTCAAACTCAATTGAGATTGATTTGAAAAATGTGGACAATGGAGTTTATTTATTTCATTTGAAATCAGATAATTTATCCGGCAATACAAAAGTTATCATCAGTAAATAACATTTGGAAATTATTTGATGCCGTGGTAATATTACCTGTATCATGCAAATAACCATCAACACGCCAGCACTTTTATTTCCATGTATTTCTCTTTTACTGCTTGCGTATACCAACAGGTTTTTGGCTATTGCTAACCTGATAAGGGGTTTGAAATCGAAATATACCTCAGCACATGAACCTCATGTGCTTAAGCAAATCAGCAATTTGCGAAGGCGGGTAATAATTATCAGAAATATGCAGGCGCTTGCAATTGCAAGTTTGTTTTGTTGCATTTTATGCATGTTCCTGCTTTTTGGAGAATATGAACAGCTTGGTCAGCTATCGTTTGCGGTCAGCTTATTGCTAATGATGGTTTCGCTGATACTTTCACTTTCCGAAATTGCTATTTCAGTTAATGCATTAAAAATAGAACTGAAGGATGTTGAAAGCGATCTTGAAAAAAGTGATCTTGAAAAAGAAAACAACTGACCTTGTACCTGATTACATGTTTTCTGACAGCAATCAACTGGTCTTAACAGAGTACGCAGTGTTTGCAGCCTGTAATAATTTGTTTTGATATAGGTATTCAGCAATCTGCACAGCATTGGTAGCAGCCCCTTTGCGAAGATTATCAGACACAATCCAAAGGTTCAATGTTTTTGGTTGTGTTTCATCCCTGCGGATGCGGCCCACAAAAACTTCATCCTTATCATGGGCATTCATCGGCATCGGGTACACAAAACTCTTAACATCATCCTGTAACACTATTCCGGGTGACGATTTCAGAATGTTTTTTACTTCTTCTACGTCAAATTCATTTTCAAACTCCACATTTACACTTTCGCTATGTCCGCCAATGGTTGGGATACGCACACAGGTTGCCGTTAACCTGATACTGTCATCGCCCATTATTTTTTTTGTTTCATTCACCATTTTCATTTCCTCCTTGGTGTAATCATTATCCATAAAAACATCTATGTGTGGCAAGGCGTTCAAATCAATCTTGTGTGGATACGCCATGGTACCTTCAACACCTGCGCGTTCATTCATCATTTGATCAACAGCTTTTTTACCCGTACCTGTAACACTCTGGTAGGTTGAAACTACTACTCGCTTAATTTTATATTTATCATGCAGAGGCTTTAATGCCACAACCAATTGAATGGTTGAACAATTTGGATTGGCAATAATTTTATCAGCTGCTGTAAGCACATTGGCATTAACCTCAGGCACTACTAATTTTTTGCCCGCATCCATTCGCCATGCCGATGAGTTATCAATTACGGTAGTTCCATGGGTGGCAAATTTTGGCGCCCATTCAAGCGATGTTGATCCGCCAGCAGAAAATAATGCAAGATCGGGTTGCATAATAACTGCTTCAGCCAATGTTACTACTTTAAATTTCTTTCCCTTAAATGTAATTTCTTTTCCTGCTGATTTTTCAGACGCAACAGGTACAAGCTCCGTTACAGGGAAATTACGCTCAGCAAGCACTTCCAGCATTTTAGTGCCCACCAATCCTGTGGCACCTACAACAGCTACTTTCATTTTTTATCCTAAACTTTTAAAATTATTTATTGAATACTTAATAGTGATCATGGGGGAATCGGAATCTATCATATACCAACCAGGCAATTTTTATCAGGGTGTGGTAATTACTATTGCAGCAGTTTCAATCTCATTGCTTTTATGATTTGCCCTGTCGACAATATAAAGGCTAAGCTTTATGGTATCGTTGGTAACTGACGGAGGTAATAAAATCGAATAACTTATATCGCCTGATATCGATTTGTTTTTTGCCTTTGGGGTAAGATTGGGTATTTGCGCATCATAACTTCCCGGTAAAACCGGTTGTACAAATACACCGTTTTTCTTTTCAAAAAACTTTACAAATAAATTCCGGTACCCGGCTGAGTCGGTAGAAAGCGATCCAAGATCACCATCGCCATCTTCATACTCAAATACTACAACTGCAGCTGTATCCTTACCACTTAAATTTTTAAATGACTCAAAAGACACGTAGGTAATTTTAGGAATTTCTGATATGTTCTCTGACTTGCGGCATGAAGAAAACATCACCAGTAACACTGCGGCTATCCCTAAATTTTTCATGGCGCTAAATTAAATGCTTTAAATGAAACAACATCATTTAAATGTAATTATTGTATGATAGTGGCGAACAAACACCAAACTTTCAAATAACCTTGTGATACTTTAACTTGCACCTCTTGAAAATACAAAAACAATAAGTTATGGCATTACTACTACCGGTTAAAGGTATTCACCCGCAATTTGGCAACAATTGTTACCTGGCTGAAAATGCCACTATAGTTGGCGAGGTGGTGATGGGCAATAATTGCAGTGTATGGTTTAATGCAGTAGTGCGCGGAGATGTAAATTCAATTACCATTGGTAATAATGTAAATATACAGGACGGTGCTGTAATTCACTGCACTTACCAGAAAGCTGCAACGGTAATTGGAAACAATGTTTCAATAGGACATAATGCCATTGTGCACGGCTGCACTTTAAAAGACAATGTATTGATTGGAATGGGAGCTATTGTTATGGATCATGCAGTAGTGCATGAAAATGCATTGATAGCTGCAGGTTCTGTTGTGCTAGAAAATACCATAGTTGAAAGTGGCTGCATTTATGCTGGCGTACCTGCTAAAAAAGTAAAGCAACTGAGCCCTGAGCATTTTAAAGAACTTAACATGCGCATAGCCAACAATTATATTATGTATGCCGATTGGTTTAAATAAAGCATTATTTAATTTGTCAAAGTTTACTGACGGCATAGTTACGAGGTAAATAATTAGCCTCCTCAAAAAATCTTATCATGAAAAAATGTTTGATTTTTATATTTCTTTTTCCGGTTATAGTTTTTGCGCAAAATAGCAGCCTGAATAAAAAAGAACTGGCCAAAAAACAAATTACTGAATTGCACAATGGAGTTTTGCTGGTAAGATTGTCAACCTACGATTTAAAAATTGCAGCAATGCAAAAAGCAGGTAAAATTGAGGAATTAAAAAAATTTGAATCAGGCATTATACAAATGAATAACGACCTGGTTAGTTCCTTTACAACAAATTTTAAATTTTGTCCCGTATATTTTTTCTACAGCAAAAATTCTGAAGCCGTTAAAAATAAAAACCTTGCAGGATTAATCCTGGATTCAAATTTAAAACCGATAGATATAAAATTGCTGGATGGCAAAAAAATATTTATAGCTGAAATTGGCAAAACAGAATCAGATACAACAATGCGCCGCAGCAATGAGGAGTACCAGTTTAAAGATTCAATCGGTTATGAGAACAGAAAAACATACTATGAGAATGATAACATAAGCTACCTTGCATTACTAATCAGGAGTGAACAGTTTATTCAGTTGCAAAAACCTTTTCCGGCATATATTAAATTCAAATCATATGACCAGGTACCTGTAAAAACAGAAAAAATAAATAATGCTGTGATTAACCTTGAAAAAGAATTAAACGAATTTTATAAAAAACAGAAATACATTAAATGATGAAATCAACCGGTGTATTTAATAAGTGGATGTTGATTTCACTCCTTTTGATTACAGCTACACAAGTTGCACTTGCACAGCCAGATTTGCCTTATAAGAATTCGTCATTACCTATTGATGAAAGAGTGAGTGATTTACTCGGACGAATGACTGTTGAAGAAAAATTCTGGCAGCTGTTTATGATACCCGGTGAAAAAAATGGTGTGGATGAAAAATATAAAAACGGAATTTTTGGTTTGCAGTTAAACGCCTGGGTTGATGCAACCTCTGTCAATCAGCAGGTGATGAACTACAAAGACACCATGAACCTGCAACAATACATCAGCAAAATAAATTCCATTCAAAACTATTTTGTTGAACGAACAAGGCTTGGTATCCCGGTAATTTTTTTTGGTGAAGCATTGCATGGTGTAGTTGCCAATGATGCAACTGTCTTTCCTCAGTCAATAGGACTTGCAGCTTCATTTGACACTTCACTAATGCACCAGGTTGCAAAACAAATTGCTGCAGAATCAAAGCTGCGAGGAATGCGCCAGGTATTAAGCCCTGTAATCAATCTTGCAAGTGATGTGCGATGGGGACGCACTGAAGAAACCTATGGTGAAGACCCTTTTCTTTCTGCTCAAATGGGAGTTGCTTTTGTAAGTGAATTTGAAAATATGGGAATCATTACTACGCCAAAACATTTTGTTGCAAATGTTGGTGATGGCGGTCGCGATAGTTACCCGATTGAAAAAAGCTGGCCCTATTTATTTCAATATGATTTTGTGCCGTTTGAAGCATGCGTCAAACAAGGCAAGTCAAAGTCAATCATGTCTGCCTACAATTCTGTTTATGGTGAATCATGCAGCATGAACAGTCAACTTTTGATTAAGGCATTAAAAGATAAATGGAATTTCAGCGGCTTTGTTATTTCTGATGCAGGTGCTGTGGGTGGTGCAAATGTGCTGCACAATACCACAAACGATTATGCAGAATCCGGCAAACTTGCCATTGAAAATGGATTGGATGTAATTTTTCAAACATCGTTTGAACATTATAAATTATTCATTCCGCATTTTATTGATGGAACTATTGACAGCAATCGTTTCATTGAAGCGGTGAGCAGGGTGCTTCGTGCAAAGTTTGAGTTGGGTTTGTTTGAGCATCCATATATTGAAGAAAAAAGTTTTACAAAAGCTGATCAGGAACACGCAAAACAACTTGCCTATAAAGCAGCTGTGGAAAGTATGGTACTGCTGAAGAATGAAAAAAATATTCTGCCGCTAAGTAAAAATATAAAATCAGTTGCAGTAATTGGTGTTGATGCAACAGAGGCACGACCCGGAGGCTACAGCGGAACAAGCAGTTATAAATCAACCATACTTGACGGAATAAAAAACAAGATTGGAAATAATGCAGTTGTGAATTATGCTGAAGGCTGTGGCAGAGTTAATAATGAATATAAAGTAGTTGAATCAAAATACCTTCGTACTGAAAAAAACGAACAAGGATTAACAGCATCTTTTTTTAATAACATCAATTTATCAGGAAATGCTGTTTCAACTTTTACTGATAATCAAATTAATCATCACTGGACTTTTATGCCTCCGGCTGAAAAAGTGGATGTTGGCTTTTATTCAGTTCGCTGGACAGGAACCATTTCATCACCACAAACAGGAACTTTTAAAATTGGTTTGGAAGGCAATGAAGGCTTCAGATTATACATGGATGATAAGCTATTGATTGATGACTGGAAAAAACAATCCTACCTAACGCAGGCTGTTGATTTCAATTTTGAAAAAGATAAATCATACCAAATCAGAATTGAATTTTTTGAACCGGTTGGAAATGGAGAAATAAAATTGATTTGGAATGTTGGAGTTGAAAATAACTGGCAAAAGAAAATTGAAGAGGCTGTTCATGCAGTTTCAAAATCTGATGTTGCAATTGTATGTGTTGGAATTGAAGAAGGAGAATTTCGTGACCGTGCTATGCTTTCATTGCCAGGTCACCAGGAAGAAATGATTCAGAAAATTGCTGGAACAGGCAAGCCTGTTGTTGTTTTACTTGTTGGCGGAAGTGCAGTTACCATGAATGCATGGAAAGATAAAGTTACAGGCATAGTTGCCGTTTGGTACCCCGGACAGGAAGGCGGCAATGCAATTGCATCGGTTCTATTCGGTGATGAAAACCCTGCCGGAAGATTGCCAATAACCTTTCCCATACACGAAGGGCAGTTACCTTTAATTTACAATCACAAACCAACAGGCCGCGGTGATGATTATAATAACCTTAGCGGGCTGCCGCTTTTTCCCTTTGGTTATGGATTGAGTTATTCCACTTTTGAATACACCAATTTGCAGCTTAAGAAAAAGACAATCGGAAAAAATGAAACAACAACTGTAACCTGCGAAGTAAAAAATACAAGCGCTGTAAATGGCGATGAAGTGGTGCAGTTTTATATAAAAGACCTTGTTGCAACCTTTGCACAACCAGTAATTGCATTAAAAGGATTTCAACGCATTCACCTCAAAGCCGGTGAAACAAAAACAGTTTTGTTTGAAATAACCCCCGGTTTGCTTTCCATACTTGATAAAAAAATGAACCCCGTGGTGGAGCCCGGTGATTTTAAAATTATGATTGGTGCATCCAGTGCTGATGTGAGATTGATGGAGAAATTAAAAGTTATTGAATAATCAGCTTGACAGCCTATTTCATAATTATTTTCTCGTTGTAAACTTTTTTATCCTTTACTGCATGTACTAGGTAAATTCCTTTGGGATGATTGGATAAATCAATCTCCCAGGCTCCCAGGGTGGGAACTAAAAATTTTTCATTGAAAACAATCTCCCCTGATATGTTGGTAATGGTGATTTGAGATATTCTTTCTGAACATTGGATGCTGAATTTACCTGCAGCAGGATTGGGAAAGATTTTAAATGAGCCAGATATCAGTTCATTTATGCCTGTTGTAATATCAACATCATTGCTGAAAATGGAAGTATTACCAGTTGAATCATTTATAGCTGTTGATGTAAAATAATAACTGCCCGGTGTGCCGTTAACAGGGAACTGGTATGAAATAAATCCGGCTGCATTGGTTATAACATTTAACGAACCAATGTACGTTTCACCTTCACCACTACCCGAAGAATCAGGTAAAGTGTTTTGAAAAAACTCTAAAGTATAAGATTGATTGGTATCCGCCTGCAGGTACCCGTTTATGGTGAAGTTGCCTGCTCCTATTGTTAAGTTGGTTAGAACCGGGAAGGGAAAAATGGGAGTCAATGGAATTAATGGGTCATTAATATTCTCAATATTTATTCCCAGTAAGCCATTGTTATAAATGCTGTTTTGGGAATAAGTGAGGTGATGAAAATCAGGACTGCTTAAATTTGGATTACTTGCTCCGTAATCTCTGAATAATATTCCATTACCGGAATTATTGGTAATTGCATTTTGATTAACAAGTATGTTGGAAGTTCTATTCAAATACGGGGAGTTATCCATTACTGTATAAATTCTGATTCCATCATACAAGTTTGAATCAATAATATTTTGTTCCACAATTACAGAATCAATAATAGTACTTGAAAGAAAAGGATAATTAAAAATTATAATCCCGCAACTGTCATTATGATGAATGTGGTTTTGAATAATTTTAATGTTATGCATTGAAATTGTATTTGTATATTCAAACTGTGGATCATTTAAAATTGTTATGCCGGTTCTTGAAAAAGAGATATCATTACTATCAATCAAAAAATGTTCAATATTTAAGCTTCCAGAAAACGCCCAAAGGAAAATTGCAGGGCGGTAGATGGAATTTACTATTAGGTTTTTAGAAATATAAATTCTTCTTGCATTATTATTGCTCCCATTTAATTCACATTCTATACCTGATCCGTTTAATATGTTATTTCGTATAACTATTGAATCCATCGTTCCGCTCATCAGCCAAATATTTATCAAAGGATTTATCCCATAATTTAATTGAACTAAATCAATATGGTTAGTGGTAATTTCAACATTGCTCATTAAAGAACCATCTTTTCCTGGTAAACACAATAAAATTCCAAGACAATTGCTAAAATTATTACTGTCAATAAAAACATCTTTTATAATATTATTAGATCCGGGAGATGATGCATAGCCTAGTTCAATACCCCATCCAGGAATATTTTGAAAGTAATTATTCCTGATAAATATTCCTGCAATTGCTGCGCTATCATTTCCTGTATCATGCAGATTAATATACAAGCTCTGGCAATTGCTTTGCAAGAAGTTATTTCTTTCAAAATATAGTTTTTGATTTTCAGTATCTTCTATCCTTAATTGGACACAACTAATATTAATAGTAGGACCAGTAATACTGTCAAAATAATTGTCAGATATTATAAGGCTATCTAATGAAATATTTGCCCTCAATTTGCTTTGTTCAAAAAAATGGTTTCGTACCACATTTACAATTCTCATGTTGGCGTGAAAATCTAATTCAGAGTTTTGAAAAATATTATCTGCTATGGTATAATATAATTTTCTGTTACCATTTGAGCCCCCTATCAAACATGGGCTGTTAATAAAAGTATTCCGCAGAAATTTAAAATGTTTCATGTACCTGCCATACTGGGAAGGATATAAAAAAAGACCTTGAACATTGTTAATAAATTTATTGTCCTGGATAGTAAGATGGTCCAATGCGAAACCCGCCCCGGAAGCAAAAACTTCTGCATCTATTGCCTTCTCATAATTTTCAATAAAATTTTGTTCAAATTTCAGACTGTCAAGAACACCAACTATAAATTTTATCCGGATTGCTCCATAAGTGTAAAGTCCTGTTCGTGACATTCTCAAACCCCTGATTGTGCAGCCTGAAGAGCTCACTATAAAGCCTGCATTACAACTAAATCTTATCAACCAAAGAGTGGTATCATTTCCCGCCTGGCTTAATCCATCTATAAGGATTGGTTTAGTTATTACTGGCACCGGATAAATGAGTGTTATATTAAATGGCCCTGCACTAGGGATGTTAAAATAAATTGTATCTTTTAATGAATCCGCATTAGCCTGTGCAATTGCATTATTAATCTGTAATCCACCGGCAGAGTCAGTTGAGGTAATGTAATAAATTGCAGCATGAGATTTTGAAATACCGATTTGGAAGAGACAGCAGATTAAAAGAAAAAATTTATGATTTGGTTTCATGCCCAGGTAATGCAGAGTATAAAGCTAACAAAAATTCAGAATGCTGAGGCAAGTGTATATTAACCTTCCACTTCATCATCTCACTTGTTTTTATATTTTTAGCATCGCAAATAATTCACAACTAAAAACTACATGAAATGAAACATACAATTATTCAATCCCTGTTTATCATTCTGAGTATAACGTCTGTTAATGCGCAAGCGGTTTGGACACAAAAAGCAAGTTTTACCGGTGGCAGCAGTTCAGAGTTTCGTGCATTTTCCATCAATGATAAAGTTTATGTGGGTGGACCTAATGCCAATCTGTGGGAATATGATCCGGCAACAGATGTATGGACACAAATGGCAACTTTTATCGGGCCTCAGCGTTCAAGCCCTGTAGCATTTGCCATTGGCACAAAAGGTTACCTGGGAACCGGTGGAGGCTTTAACGACTTTTATGAATACGATCAACCCACTAATACATGGACTCAAAAAGCCAGCTTTGGCGGCTCCGGCCGCGAAGGTGCAGTAGGCATTTCTATAAACGGCAAAGGTTATATTGGTACCGGTGGCAGTTATTTAAACGACTGGTGGGAATATGATCCTGCAGTTGATCAATGGACACAAAAATCAAACCTGAATGCTCCGGGTCGCTATCATGCAGGTGCATTTTCATTGGGCGGCTACGGCTATGTGTGCACAGGTTTTAACGGCTCCTTTATGAATGATTTACTTCAGTACGATCCTGCAACTGATACTTGGACAAGTAAAGCAAGTTTACCATCTACTACACGCGATCGTCCTGTCGGATTTGCCATAGGCAGTAAAGGATACATTGCAACAGGTTGGTCAGGTGGGATACAACTGCAGGATTGCTGGGAATATGATCCTTTTACTGACTCATGGAGCCAGATGCCTGATTTTGGTGGCGGTGGAGGTTACAATGCCTGTGCTGCAGCTACCTCCAATAAAGCTTATGCTGGTATAGGCGTAGGCATGGGAAATGAATGGTGGGAGTTTGGCAATGTTTGCTCAGCACAATTTACGGTGGTGGATGCAACGTGTTTTTCTGCCTGTAATGGTACTGCAACTATTACGCAGCCCGATTCGGCTGCTGTGGTAAGTTATCTGTGGTCTAACGGTCAAACAGTTTCAGCATTAGCCAATTTATGTCCCGGAACCTATACGGTAACAGTTACTGATACCGCAGGTTGTGTTTCCGTCAATCCTGTTACCATTAATTCGCAACCGCCCATGCTTGAAACCTTTAGCGTTACCGAACCGGATTGTAATGGTGGTACTGATGGTTCAATTTGTGTTAGTGTTACGAATGGCCTACCCCCCTATTCCTATTCATGGTTTAACGGAGATACCAGCAATTGCATTTATAATTATGCAGCCGGAACCTATAATGTAATTGTTACTGATGCTTCAGGATGTACACAAGCTTTCAATGGTGTGCTTACTCAGCCATCGCCAATCAGCATAACTACATCGCATACCGATGCCACCTGCCCCACATGCAATAACGGGACAGCATCGGCCAGTTTCCTTGGCGGAACACCACCTTATACCTATCAATGGTCAAACGGCTCTACCAGTGCTTATTTGCCGAGCTTATTGCCAGGCACCTATACTATTTGTGTTACAGATGCACACGGCTGTACCAACTGCGATAGCGTTACAATTGGTGATCTTACTGCATTGCCACAATTAACCTATGGTTCCATTAAAATAGTCCCCAATCCATTCTCAGAAAACATTGATGTTGAATTACCACAGGCAAGCGCTTCTGTAATAGAACTAAAAATTATTGATGCAATAGGACATGTAGCTTATGCTGAAAAGTTTTACGATAAAAATATTGCCATTAATACACACCGATTTTCAAAAGGGGTTTATACCATAATACTAACTTCACCAAACTGGTATTATATTCAAAAGCTGATTAAAACTGCTGATGGGTCAGATTAGATAAGCTTTTGACTTGCTTATTTAAAAAGTCTCGCTTGTGGATTACCATAAACATTATTTGCCCTGAATTACCTTATATTAACTTTTGTAATTAATGCAGGCAGGCAACAACATAAAATAAGTTGGCAAAGCATCCACAATGCATTGTGAATATATAAGTTGAGAAATTGCAAAGTGAAGGGATATTCAGTTTATTTTTTCGCCATAGAAATTAAGTATGGTATTAAGCAGAATCTGGTCGTACCTGATAATATTTTCATTACTGGTAGCCTGTTACCAGTATTTTAAAGGCGATAAGAATATTTTTAATGACATTGTTATTGAGCATAAGCTGAAGGAAAATGAATCTTTTCCTAAAGTAAATTATTATTTAGTCGAAAATCCCGGCTCAGAAGAGCAGGATGTTCTTGAATCGCTTGGTAAAAAATTAACATCAGGCAACTGGAATAAAACTGATAACATATTTACGGCTGATTACCTTATTACCAGTAATAAAGAAGCCG
>JBGARN010000105.1:0-14688 GCA_044230205.1 Bacteroidia bacterium | reverse complement strand
TTAATTTTTCGATACCAGGCTGTGATAGCCCATAACTGCAATACAGCCAGTAAATATTAGAGGCATTATCATTCAATACTTGTGTTGGACGATCGCTAGTATCTAAATTTCGTTTTTTAGCCCAAATCAATTGTTGAGCATTTGATTTTAACTCAATAATGCTGAAAGCACAAAACAGAAGTATGAACTTAATAAAACACCCCTGCAGCTTTATTTTCATTTTTTCTGTTATTTATTTCAAAGAAACAAAAAAACAACTCAATTTATAATAGTAAGAAGTAACAGTACCCATTTATCCTATTCGGGATATCTGCATTTAATTATTTTCTTTGTATAATTATATAAATTGATTTTTAAAATACCGGTAAATGACATTATCTATTGGAAGCGATCATGCAGGATATGAAATGAAGGAAGCAATAAAAAAATACCTTCAGTCAAAAGGAATTAATCTAACCGACCACGGAACATACTCAATCGAATCAACAGATTATCCTGACTATGCTCATAAAGTAGCATCAGACATTAGTAATAAAAGTGCCGACATGGGAATTTTACTTTGCGGTAGCGCTAATGGAGTTTGCATAACAGCCAATAAACATGCAGGTGTAAGAGCTGCTTTATGCTGGAATAACGAAATTGCCATGTTGGCCCGCCAGCATAATGATGCTAATATAATATGTATTCCGGCCAGGTTTATTGACTCAGTAGCAGCATTTCAAATGGTAGATACTTTTTTAAAAACAGAGTTTGAAGGCGGCCGGCATAAGAAAAGAGTAGATAAAATAAACCTTTAAAAGTGGTTTAAATTAAAAAAGGCATCCTTAACAGATGCCTTTTTTGTGGAGGTCGCGAGCAGATTCGAACTGCTGTACAAGGTTTTGCAGACCTCTGCCTAGCCACTCGGCCACGCGACCCTTTTGATGCAGCGCAAAACTAACAAAATTTTATACCGTCCAAAGCAAGATGCATTTATTCTAAAAGTTATTGGTTGTTTTCCCAAGCCTTCACCATATCAGAATAAGTTTGCCCTGCACAATTATTAGTTATAGTATTGCCATAAATTTTGAAACCCGTATTACATGCACCTTGCAAAAAACAATTTTCCGGTAGCATACACCTCAACCCCTAAAATGAAAACCTTTGATACTATTATCAGTCTGCAAAGCTGGCTTAAAGAAGCAGGTTTAAATAAAACGGTAGGTTTTGTACCCACCATGGGCGCCTTACATATGGGCCATATGCAATTGATTGCTAAAGCCCGTGAAGAAAATGATATTGTGGTGTGCAGCGTTTTTGTAAACCCTACTCAATTTAACAATGCCAGTGACCTGGCTTTGTATCCGCGCACTATTAGCAACGATATCAGCCTGCTGCAGCAAGCCGGCTGCGATGCATTGTTTACTCCCGAAGTAAGTCAAATGTATCCTGAAGGAAATCAACTGCTTAAGATTGATTTGGGTGGGCTGGATGAAGTAATGGAAGGAGTTTATCGCCCGGGCCATTTTGCCGGAATGATCACTATTGTGCACAAACTATTTTCAGTAGTAAACCCGGCCAATGCCTATTTTGGAAATAAAGATTTTCAGCAGCTGGCAATTGTAAAATACATGGTAAGGCAATTGCAGCTTAATGTAAATGTTATTGGTTGCCCAACTGTGCGCGAAACTGACGGACTTGCCATGAGCAGTCGGAATGTTCATCTTTCGGCAGAGGAACGTGAAAAAGCTCCGGTTATTTATCAAACCTTAAAAGCATGTGCCGAAAAAAGCAAGAGTATGAACCCTGAACAACTGCGCCAATTGGTAAAAAATGAAATTGAAAAATCGGGATTATTTAAAGTAGAGTACATTTCATTTGTTAACGCTATTAATCTGAAAGAACTAACAGAATGGAGCAGCGAAATTCCGCAAAGGGCATGTATAGCAGTGCTAACTTCTAAAACCAGGCTGATTGACAATGTTGCACTTTGATGCTTAAAAATTAATTTTACCCGTCCAATGCAGATACAAGTTCTTAAATCAAAATTACATCGTATAACTGTTACACAGGCCGAACTGAATTATGTAGGCAGCATAACCCTTGACGAAAACCTGATGGATGCAGCCAACCTTATTGAAAATGAAATGGTGCATGTGCTGAATGTTAATAATGGAGAGCGAATAGAAACCTACGTAATTAAAGGCGATCGCGGCAGCGGCATTGTTTGCATGAACGGCCCTGCAGCACGTAAATTTTCCGTTGGCGATATTGTAATTGTAATTTCGTATGCAACCATGGATTTTGACCAGGCAAAAGCCTGGAAACCGGCAGTTGTTTTTCCCGGTGCCGACAATAAGTTATAATTACTGTTTCCCAAATCTGTTCATCATTTGAATAAGCAACTGATTAATGTTATTAAATACCTGGCCATGCTTGGTATAGGGGTGCTGTTACTGTGGCTTACTTTTAAAAATGTTGACATTGGCCAAACCTGGACAAAAATTAAAAACGCACATTTTATATGGATTTGGATTAGTGTGCTTTGTTCACTGCTGGCCTACCTAAGCCGAGCCTATCGCTGGAATATGCTTATTGAACCTGTGGGATATAAGCCTACGTTATTAAATTCATTTTATGCCGTGTGCATTGCCTACTTTGCAAACCTTGCTATACCAAGGCTGGGCGAGGTAACCCGTTGTGCAACATTGAGTAAAAAAGAACACATTCCGTTTGATGTGTTACTGGGTACTGTAATTGCCGAACGTGTAATTGATGTGCTTACGCTTTTACTGGCTATGATAGTGTTGCTTATTATGGAATTTGAAACCATGTGGGGATTCTTATATGAAAATGTATTTAGCAAAATTGAGTTCAACTTAAGCACTGCCAACCTGGTTATTTCTGCTGTAACTTTAGCGGTATTGGTTTTTGTGGTGAGGTTAATTTTTAAGTCGCAACAATTTGCAGCAATAAGCAGTAAAATTAAAAAGCTGATAGCAGGATTGTTTAACGGATTAAAATCAGTTTCGAAGTTGAAGAATATACCGATGTTTATTTTTCATTCATTGTTTATCTGGGCCATGTATTTACTGATGGTTTATTTCGGATTGTTCGCTCTTGATTCCACTGCAGGCCTTGGAATAAAAGCGGCAGTGTTTGCACTGGTTGCAGGCGGACTTGGCATGACTGCACCTGTGCAGGGGGGTATTGGTGCGTATCATTTATTGGTTTCGAAAGGACTTTTATTGTTTGGAATAGCCTATGATGACGGACTTGCCTTTGCCACATTAATGCATACCTCACAATTGGTGCAAATTGTTGTATTCGGACTTTTTGCCTTACTCATGCTTTTTCTGACGAAGGATCATAATGCAAAAGGTGAAGTGGTTAAATAAAATGTAGTCCGCATTACTAATTTGATTTTTAAAAAACGGAGTGTTGTTTGGTGATATTAATTGCCCAGCAATGCCCATACCAGTTCTGGTTCGAATCCTTTAGAAATGATTTGTTGTGCTATACGGTGGTTTTTTTTCAATGGATTTTTTTCAGCGGTTTTTTTCGATGCATCTGTAATTAATTTTTTCAGCACCTTTTGATAATCACCGTTATCAATATCTTTTAATGCTTTATTAATACAAAAAGCTGAAACTTTTTTTTGCTGAAGCATCAGTTTGATTTTAATTTTCCCCCAATGCTTCATCCTGAATTTTCCCCCGGCATAGGTAATTGCAAAACGTTCTTCATTAATAAAATTATCGCGAACGAGTTTTGCAATTATTTTCTCCACATCATCATGATGTAATTTAAGCGAGTATAGTTTATCGCGCACTTCCTGCTGGCAACGTTCCTGGTAAGCACAATAGGCGGCAGCTTTTTTGTAAATGCTGTCATCAATGTAACCCAATAAATCGTCAAGCATTTTTTAGAATTAGATTGTCGTCTTGTATGGCAAGGGTCATGCTGAGCGAAGTCGAAGCAGTGCGCTGGCCATTACACACGCTTCGCTCAGCGTGACCCTTCAACATTTTCCATTTATACCTTAACAACACTCAAGCTTTTTCCAACTTTTACAAATGCATCTACACACTTATCAATATGATGACGCTCATGTGCAGCACTTATCTGAACACGTATGCGTGCATTGCCCTTGGCAACCACCGGATAGAAAAATCCGATTACATAAATACCTTCCTCTAAAAGTGCTGCAGCAAAATCCTGTGCAAGCTTTGCTTCATAAAGCATAATCGGAACTATCGGGTGTTCACCGGGCTTTATATCAAAACCCGCATCAGTCATACGTTTACGAAAGTACTGGGTATTGTCCCATAACTTATCTCGGAGAGCTGTTGTTTCGCTAAGCATATCTAATACAGCAATGGATGCACCAACAATTGCGGGCGCCAATGAGTTAGAAAATAAATAGGGCCGTGAGCGTTGGCGTAAAAGCTCTATTACCTCTTTTTTGGCAGAAGTAAAACCACCCAAAGCTCCGCCCAATGCTTTTCCTAAAGTACCTGTGATGATATCAATTCGTCCCATTACATTTCTGTACTCATGTGTGCCGCGGCCTGTTTTACCCATAAAGCCCGAGGCATGACATTCATCAATCATAACCAATGCCCTGTACTTATCAGCTAAGTCACAAATTTTGTCAAGCTGAGCAATGGTACCATCCATACTGAACACACCATCGGTAACAATAATACGATGACGTAAATTTTGCGTTGACTGCAATTGAGCTTCAAGGTCATTCATATTATTATGCTTGTAGCGCAGACGCTGGGCTTTACATAAACGCACACCGTCAATAATTGAAGCATGATTCAGTTCATCACTGATAATGGCATCCTGGTCATTAAACAAAGGTTCAAAAACTCCACCATTAGCATCAAATGCTGCTGCATATAAAATAGTGTCTTCAGTACCAAGAAAAGCAGAAAGCTTTTGCTCTAACTCCTTGTGTATATCCTGTGTTCCACATATAAAGCGCACACTGCTCATGCCGTAGCCATGTGTATCTAAAGCACGATGGGCGGCTTCTAAAACTTTGGGATGTGATGAAAGCCCCAGGTAATTATTAGCACAAAAATTAATAACCTGCTTGCCATTGGCAATAATATCAGCACCCTGGGGTGTAGAAATAATGCGCTCTTTTTTATAAAGGCCGGCTTCAGTTATTTCCTGTAGTTCTTTTTCTAAAACGGGTTTTAATGTATCGTACATTTTGGTTTCAAGTTTTAAGTTCGATGTAATATTAAATCAAAATAGTGCGTGCAAAAGTGAAATAATTTATTTGATTTTTTATTTCATTTTATTTGCGCAATAATGGGTAAAGATAAACTAAAACGCTGGGCCGAACTTGAAACATTTGAGCGAACGTTTCAACCAAAGATGGATTTTCCAATGCCCGACTTTTATTTAAAAGGCAAATGGAATGCTGAAGTTTTTAAAAATCCAAACCCCATTGTTCTGGAGTTGGGCTGTGGCCGGGGTGAATACACGGTTAATCTTGCAAAAAGTTTTCCTCAAAAAAATTTTATCGGCATTGATGTTAAAGGTGCAAGGTTATGGCGTGGTGCAAAAACCATTAACCAGGAAAAAATTCTTAATGCTGCTTTTATGCGCATACGAATTGAAATAATTGAAAGCTTTTTTGCTCTGCATGAGGTGTCTGAAATATGGCTCACCTTTCCTGATCCGCAAATAAAAGAAAAACGGGAATTCCGAAGATTAACGCATCCGGCATTTATTGAACGGTATAAACAACTAATGAAACCCAAAGGAATTCTGCACCTTAAAACTGACAGTGTTGAATTACATGAATACACCTTGCAATCGCTGGAAGGTGAGCAGGGTAAATTTCTGGTTAAAACAACGGATTTATACAACAGCAACATTGCTGATGAAATTCTGAGCATTAAGACCACTTATGAAAATATATACCTGAACGAAGGGAAAAAGATAACCTATATCAAATTTCAGTTCGGATAACTTAATTAGGAGGCAAACAAAATTCTTATTGGCTATCCTGATTTGTAATTACAAGTTTGCGCGTAAGTTGTAAGTCACGGCAAATTACTTTTACAAAATAAATTCCCGGTGGCAAATGCACATCAAGTTTTCCGGGTTTTCCGGTTATTGAATTTAGTTTATTTCCGGTAGCATTGTACAATTCAACCGTAGCATCTTTAATCCCGTTGGGCAGGCTGATGTTTATAAAATCAGATGCAGGATTAGGATAAATATTAATTTGATGAGAGCTTATTTCCTGAACCGGTGTTAGTGCATCATTAAAATACCTAACTACTGCTATATCATTATTGGCACCAAGATTAGCTCTTGCTCCGGCAACAATTTTCAGGTCGCTTTGCAAATCAATGCAATTAATATCCTGGAATGTTGAAGATAATGCTGTGAGAACAATTCCATTATTGCCAAATGTAGGATCGGGTGTGCCGTCAGGCATCATTCGCCAGACAGCCATAGTGCGCGGCCCGAAGAAGGCCTGGCCTGAGCTGCCGCCAACAATAATTTTATTATCAGGCTGAATTTTTATGCCCATGCCAACATCTGTATCTGCAAAATCAAGTATAGCCATTCCGTTATTTCCGAAGGTGAATATTAAAACACCATCGCTGGTATATTTAAGCAGGAGCAAATCCTGGTTCAAAGTTGGCTGTGTGGTAAAGCCGCACAATACGATATTGCCTGCGGTATCCTGCGCCATTCCAAATACATCATCAACACCTGCATTTATTGCTGTAATTACTTTACCATTAATCCCAAAGGTGCTATCGGGTATTCCATTCGTATCCACCCTGAACATTACAACATCAAAATCGCTTGAGCCGCCTCCGTTAACATCATAATGTCCGGCAGCTACAATTTTACCGCCCGGCTGAATAAGTAAATCATTAAGTTCATTGTCAATATACGTTGCCGGAAACTGTACATAACCATTTGTTCCAAAGCTGGAATCAATCATGCCATTTTCAGTAAAGCGAAGAATGGTTGGCTGATGGTAAAAATCAATCGAATCAGTTATAGAACCTGCAATTATAATTTTACCATCAGGCTGCAGGGCAAGCGACTGTGCAAGGTCATCACGAGAACTGTGGCTAACAATGGTGTAACCGTTTGTTCCGAACGTGGTATCAAGTGTTCCGTCTGAATTTAAACGCAACAATAAAATATCATAGTAACCAAATGTATAAGCTGCTAAACCTGCAACTACTATTTTACCGTCATTCCTTACCACACTTTCTACTCCATATGTTTCGGCAGTTACTGAAAAGGAAAAAACACCATTGTTTGCAAAAGTATTATCAGGTGTTCCATCGCTGTTTAAGCGGATTACTTTTAAAGTTCCAAGATAGCTGCCACTTGCCAGGGCAGTTGCAGTTCCAACAATTTTCTGGTCAGGCTGTATAACTACGCTGCTGATGTTTTCATGAAACCCAAAGTCAAGCGTAAAGGAACCGGTGTTGTTATTAAAGGTTGTGTCAATTGTACCTGCTGTTTGGGCATTAAGCAAGTTACATTCAAACAAAATCGCGATAAGTAAAAAACAGATTTTTTTCATTACTAAATTTTGGACAAACTTAATATGGGCTCAATGATTTTATTGTAGTGAATTAACTACAATTAATCATCTGCTCATTTCCTGTTTTTTCCGAACGGCCGATTTCAAAATTTATTGATGTGCCTTTGATCAGCATTCATCAAGTGCCTTTATTTTTTTTGCTAACAGTTGTTGTTGGCAAATTGATGGTAATTTTTTTTTGATTGCAGCGTGTACCTTTCTTAATGTTTAATTTTGGGATACAAACTTTAAAACAAAACATTATGCAAAAAATTTATTCCCTCATTATTCTTTTATGCATATCATCATTTGCCTTTGCACAGGTTGTTGTAACCGGTAAGGTTAGTGATTCAAAGGGCAATCCATTACCGGGTGTAACGGTTATTGAAAAGGGTACCAGTAACGGAACATCAACTAAGGCTGACGGTACTTTTTCTTTATCAGTTAAAAGCAATGATGTGCTGTTGGAGTTTTCATTTATCGGTTATAAAAAGCAGGAGGTGAAGGCAGCTGCAGCGGGAACAGTTACATTAACGGAAGAGTCAATAGATATTAGTGATGTTGTTATTGTTGGAACGCGAAGTGCAGGGCGGGTAAAAACCGAAACACCTGTGCCGGTTGATGTTATTTCTGTAAGCCAGGTTTCGTCAACAACCGGGCGCTCAGAGTTAACCGCATTATTGAATTATACGGCTCCGTCACTTAACTACAACAAGCAAAGCGGAAGTGATGGTGCCGACCATATTGATCTTGCCACATTGCGGGGTCTCGGGCCTGACCAGACATTGGTTTTAATAAACGGAAAACGCAGGCATCAGACGGCATTCGTTTCTGTATTTGGTACACGCGGGCGCGGAAACTCAGGAACTGACCTGAGCGCTATTTCTCCTTCAGCAATTGACCACATTGAAATTCTTCGTGATGGTGCTTCTGCGCAATACGGTTCTGATGCTATTGCAGGAGTTATCAATCTTGTTTTGAAAAGGGATGTAAAAACATTTACAGGTGATATTACTTACGGGGGCTATAATGATCCTGAATTTAATCCCGCATTTAAAGAGAGCCTTGGGCAGTTTCAAACCGGTGATAAGTTTGACGGACAAACTATCAGCTTCAATGGAAATTATGGAGTGCCACTTGGAAAAAAAGGAGGCTTTATCAATTTCTCAGTTAACGTTCTTAACCAGGGTAAAACCTTCAGGCAGGTGTTGGATACTTTTGATATCAATGCTGCTCCCGATCCCGGTGATGATAAATTGCCTGTAAACATTTACCGAAGGGCCAATGGTGATGGCTCCATAACAACGGGCGGTGGATTTATTAATCTTGAATTACCGGTAGGCAGCAGCGAAACAAAGTTTTATGCATTTGGAGGATATAATTACAGTTCAAGTGATGCTTATGCATTTACTCGCAACTGGTCAGCACGTCCTGAGCGTTTCCCAACTGATGCCAATGGCAATTTGATTTTTGTGGAAGGAATTATGCATGCCACGCCTGAAAATGCTGACATGGGTTTTCCGGCTGACACATTTTTCAATCCTCATATTCAAACACACATTACCGATGGGTCGATGGCAGTTGGCCTCAATGGCAAAACAGGCTCGGGCTGGCATTGGGATGTAAGCAACAATACCGGGCGTAACGATTTTCACTTTTATGGCGATGAAACATTTAATGCATCTATCAACGTGGCGAAATCTTATAATGGTGAAGTTAAAACGCATTTTGATGACGGAGGATTTTCATTTCTTCAAAACACTACCAATCTTAATTTCTCAAAACCGATTGAAGGAATTGCTCACGGGTTCAACTTTGCTGCCGGTGCCGAATTCAGGCTGGAACAGTACGAATTGTATGCCGGTGAAGAAGCATCTTATAAAAACTACGACACTTCAGGTGTAAAAGCCACAGGTGCACAGGGTTTTCCGGGCTATCAGCCGGCTGATGAAGTTAAAGACAACAGGTCAACATTTGGTGTATATGTAGATGCCGAAATGGATGTAACTGAAAAGTGGCTGATAACGGGAGCTGTACGTGGTGAGAATTACAGCGACTTTGGCTTTACGGTAAACGGTAAATTCAGCACCCGATACAAAATAGCCGATAACTTCAGCATACGTGGATCAGTAAGTACAGGCTTCCGCGCACCATCACTTCAGCAAATTAATTTCAGCTCTACTTTTACTACCGTTCAGGGTGCTAATGTTGCCGAAGTAAAAATTGCACCTAACTACAGCGCCATTACACAATCGGCCGGCATTCCTGAGCTAACTGAAGAAAAGGCTGTTAATGCAGGAATAGGTTTTACATGGAGTCCGCTTAAAAATTTTAATATCACTGTTGACGGGTATATGGTAAAGGTTAAAGACAGGGTAGTATTGTCAGGACAATTTGATGCAAGCGACCCGACACTGGATACCACATTTACCAACACCCTTAATTCGCTAAACGTAGCTTATGCCCAGTTTTTTGCCAATGCGGTGAATACCACCAACAGTGGCATTGACATTGTGCTTGAATATAAAAAGATAAGTGAGAATAATTCATTTCGCGCTACACTGGCCGGCAACATACAGGAAATGACCATTGATGAAATTAATGTACCGGCAAAGCTGAACGATACGGAATTGCACCGCAAAACATTTTTCAGCGACCGCGAAGAAGCTTTTGTTCTGGCTTCTGCACCCAAGAGTAAATTTGCTTTAAGTCTTGAATACGGAATTAAAAAATTCAGTATAGGTGCCCGGCTCACTTATTTTGGTGATGTAAAAATTCTTGGTTATGGTGAAGATGCACTTGGCATAAACCCGCAGGTGCCCACCGATGCCAACGACACAGTATATGTACCCGATGCCTATGATTATTCAGGCAAGCTGGTAACAGATTTATACCTCACGTATAAAATTGTGAAAGGAGTGACCTTATGCATAGGCGCAGATAATATTTTCGGAGTTCATCCTGAACTGGGCGTAGTTAAAACTGCCAAGTGGTGGGCATTCAATAACGAACCCGCAGGCCCGTGGGATGCAGTGCAAATGGGAGGCAACGGACGTTACATTTATGCACGGCTTGGGTTTAAGTTTTAATTTCATCAGCTATATCAATAAAAAAACGCGGAACTTTTGCTCCGCGTTTTTTGTCTTTTGAAAAACCTAATATCCACTTTTCCCAATACCGATTCCCCACTCTGCCATAGCACTTCATCCAAAGACGCTGACGCATTCTCCTGACTTGCGCTCCTATGCTTGGCTGAAACAGAGACGAATTGTTTGTATCTGTTCGTTTATCATTTTAATATCGGTTAGGTATTTGATTTGCTTCAATATTTTTTTACTTCTTTACAAACTTTCTCGTCACCATTTGCCCCTCATACCTTAAACTTAAAAAGTATATACCAGGTGTTAAATGACTTACAGGTATTGCAGTTTGTTTTTGAATAAAAGTGCGTGAGTTATAAACCTCCTCACCTAACATATTATAAACCTTAATATCGCAAACTGAAAAAAGCGAATAGGAAAATCTAATAGTAAGAAAATCATTAGCAGGGTTAGGATAAACCGAAAACTCATCTTCATAATTTATATCGTTTATACCAACGTTAGTATAATTAGCACAGCCAAAACTATCGCAACCAAGGCTATCTAATTTTATAAGCCAGCTATCCTGTGTGCCTGTTGGTCCCTCAAAGACAAAACCTGCACAAATAAAGCCTCCATCAGATGTTGGTTGAAAATCACGGAAGTAAGATTCATCATTATATGATACAAATCCTCTGTCCCATAGCATAATACCTTGCGCATCAGTTTTTACAATCCATGCACTATCAGGATTGCCCGAAGCATTTTCTAATGAACCAACTCCGGCAATCGAACCATCAGGTAATTCTCGCGCCCATTGTATTTCACCTTTGGTATTGGCATAAGTTTTTTCCCATAATATAATACCAGCAGTATCTACTTTTATTAACCATGGTCGAATGCTCGAAACTGAAGGAATTCCTTTATAACCTCCGATTAAGTAATTGCCATCTGCCGTTTTAGTAATACCTGTGGCGCCATCAGCAAACGTAGTTCCATAAGTTTTTTGCCATTTAAAATTACCAAGGCTATCTGTTTTAATGAGGTACAGGTCTCTATTGCCTAAACCAAAACTACGTGTCCATCCTACTGTTAAAAATCCTTTGTCAGCTAATTCGATACTTGAATATCCTGCATCAAATTGACTACCACCGTAAGTTTTTAGCCATTGAAAATTACCTGCACTATCAGTTTTACAAATTAATAAATCTCCGTCTGTTAATAAGCTATCACTTTTTTGACCCGTGATAAGAAAACCCTTGTCTGATGTTTCAATACCATAACAACCGTTATAATGATAGGGGGAAGATGCAACATATTCACGAGTCCATAGTGTATCACCAAGGCTATTGATCTTCATAAGATAAAGTCTTGTATTGATTAAATTAATATCATGTCTAAAACAACCCAATAAAAAATTACTATCTGAAGTTTTGATAAGCATATAAATTATAAAATAATCATTATTGGAACCATATTCTTTTGTCCAAAGTGTATCACCATAAAAATCTGTTTTTACAATATATATATTTTGAGGATAAAAAGGATGCGCAGCCATTGTTGCCGTTAAGTATCCATCATTTAATTCAAGTACATTGAAACATCCATCAATACCAAAATCATAATACTTAGTAAAAGTAATGGTTTGTGCATTCAAACACATAGGAAAAAGGAATACACAAACCAATACTTTAATGAAATTCATCTTACTTAATAATACACATTCGTTTTGTCTTAATCACACTACCGTTGTTGAGTATGCTATAATAATAGATTCCAGCTGATACATTCGCACCTGAAAATATAACTTCATTATATCCTGTGTTCAAGTACTTTCGGAATATTTGTTTCCCATAAATATCTGTAATGCAAAGTTCATTTTTTTCACCCTCAACAATGGTTTTAATAATCGTTTCATCTTTGTAAGGGTTTGGAATATTTTCCAATGGAAAATCCTCTTGTTTTAATGTTAAATGCTCTGGCATTTTTCTTTCTTCAACTTCATCTTCGTCATCAGTCTCAGGCTCGTAAAAGTAGATTGAATCCCCCGCTCTGGCAAAGCACTCTCTGATGACGCTGACGCAAGGCGTCTTCGCTTGCGCGGTTGTGCTTGGGCTGAATCAGAGACGAATTGTTTGTATTTGTTCATTTTCCTCCATTGTCTGAACCATGATGATTACCTATCATTGAAAGTTTAGTTTTTAATAAACTTTGCTGAAAGTACTTCTTTATCCGTAATCAGGTTAACCACATACAAGCCGTTGCTTAAACTACCCACATCAACATCCTGCGTATAGTAAGGAGGTTGTGTTTTTTTTATCGAAGAAAAAACCTCTCTTCCATTCATATCAAAAACTTTTAACACACAATTTCTTCCTTTTATGTTTTGCGCATTTACAAACAGCTTCTCCCAACTGCTTATATACGTAACAAACAATTGTCCATTATCAATGGTTCATTGACAGAAGTCCACTGTATCGTGTCACATATCATTTCATTTTTTTACAAATTTTTTTACAACCGATTTAGCACCACTTTGAATGCGCAATGCATAAATGCCCGGTGGCAATGTTTTAAGAGTAACATCTTGCATATAGGTATAACGTGGAAGTTTCATTTCAAAGACTTTTTGTCCCTCCATACTATAAATAGAAAGCATCCCACTTTTACCATTTGACAGAAAATAATTGATTGTAAATTCTCCATTATTTGGATTAGGAAACAAGTTACTGATTACTACCTGCTGTGCCTGCTCATTAATAGCAGTAAGCGTATCACAACCTGAACCTATTTTAGGTCCAAGATGATAATCGGGATTGTTGGGGAGACCTACGTAAGTACGATTTCCTCCCAGATAAAATGAATAGGGTTGAAAGGAACATGCAGTACCTAAGCTATCAGGAAAATTTATTACACTCAGATTCATATTAACATTATTGAATACTGTATCGTTATAAGGATATGCCTGATTATAGTTGGTAGCAAGGTATATCTTCCCATCATATCCAAGTTTTAAAAAACCCATTGTTTCCTCAAACATTGTTTCACTTAATGTATCACAGCTTGCAGGAATGTCAAATGCTGTTAAATCAAATTGATACAGTCTTGATGTATCAGTCGTTGCATATGGAACTTTTGTGACATACAATAAGTTATTCGATGGCGAAAAGGCAATTCCCCAGTAGGCTTCGTACGGAGTTTGCAAACTTTCAGAGTATATAGTGACAGGGTTGCTGATTACACCACTACATCGGTCAAAATCATATAACTCTAGCAGATGTTGTGGATTGATATAAGCTAGCCTGTTTCCATCTGTGCTGAAAGCAATGCCACCAAAACCTGAACTTTGTGTTGAGCCTACATTCTGTACCGTGTAGTTTGTTATGCCTGTTGGGGTTACTAAGTATGAATGAAATTCTGAATTTGGCGATGCGGTATTCCATCTTCTGAATATAATCCACCAATCTCTTCCATTGCCATGTTTTACCGCATTAAGACAATCTACCATAGGAAAGTTTTGAAGCTGCATATTCTTTTGAATAACTACTCCTAATCCTCCATTCAATGATAAATCAATTATTGAATAATAAATCCCAGGAATACTTGTAACTCCAATTGAAAATAAATAGTACAAACTATCTGAATCGGGTATTGGTATTATGATCAATTCACGATACCACATTTGACCAATAATGCTATCCCCAGATTGCATTATTTGATGTGCGGAATTATTTACTCTTGTATCTTTTAAAGAAGTATTTTGGATTCCAGTAAATGCATAAAATAGTAACTGTCCGGAACTATCGCTAATGGACACACAACTACCTCGCCATTTAATGCTGCTTGTTCCGGTAAGAATATTTGCAGTATCGCTAAAGTCAACCAAAGCACTATCACCAAAACACCAAACCGCCCCTCGTTTTTGTGCATTACCAAAAAAAGCGCAGCATACTAAAATTGCTGCGCTTATGTATCTGATTGATTTCATTCTTTAGAATTATTTCATCACTACAAATTTACGTTTATAATCAGTTCTTCCGTCAT
>JBGARN010000104.1:0-14939 GCA_044230205.1 Bacteroidia bacterium | reverse complement strand
GACTGATATCGTTTGGTTCAAACCCAAGCCGATGCATGCCCGTATCTAATTTCAAATGTATGTTCAGCTTTTTTTCTTTTTTATTTTTTAGTTTACGTGTAACTGAATCAATAAATAACTGCAGAACTCTGAATGAATAAATCTCAGGCTCCAGGTTATAATCAATCATGCTGTCGAAACTCTGCACTTCAGGGTTCATCACCATAACAGGCAACATAATTCCGCTATTACGAAGTTCTATGCCTTCGTCAGCATAGGCAACGGCAAGATAATTTACACGATGAAATTGAAGCGTATTAGCAATCTCAAAACTTCCGCTACCATATGCAAAAGCTTTAACCATGCACATGATTTTGGTTTCAGGCTTCAGGCAACCGCGATAAAAATTAAGGTTATGGATTAGCGCATCCAGGTTAATTTCCAAAATAGTTTCATGTGCTTTTTGCTGCAACAAATTGCTTATACGCTCAAAACCAAATGTTCGCGCACCTTTAAGCAATATGGTTTCATCCCTGAATAATCCTGAATGGTTAGCAGCAAGAAAATCTTCTGTAGAAGAAAAAAACGCTTTTTCCAGTTCAAAAACCTGTGATTCAGCAGAAATATTTTTGCCAATGCCAATAAGCCTGTTAATGTTTTTGTTTTTCAGCAACGTTGCAACTTCTGCATATAAGTTTAAATCCTTTTTTCCGCTTTGCAAAATATCAGACAGTACAATAGTTTTTTTCTGATGCTGCTGTTGTTGATTTAAAAAATCTAATGCTATTCTGAGCGAATCAATATCGGAATTATAGCTGTCGTTAATCACCGAACAGTTATTAATTCCTTCTTTAAGCTCAAGTCGCATGGCAACAGGAACAAGCCTAAGCATACGTTCAGCTATTATGCTGTTGTCCATTGAAAGATGCAGCATAAATGCCCAGCAATGGATTGCATTTTCAATTGATGCATCATCAGTAAACGGAATCCGGATTTCTATTTTATGCTGCTTATAAAAAGCTTCAATATTAGTTTCCAGTGAAAGCTTTTCAATTTTGCCGATTTCAAGATCAGCTTTGTGTTCACGCGACCACGAAAACGGCTTTATTTTATTGTTTTCATGTATCAAATGGCTGATGTGTTTAAATACATCAGGCTGGTCTTTGCAAAAAATAAGCGCTGTACAATTTTTAAACAAAAAAAGTTTTTCAATTATTTTTTGATGATGATCGCTGAAATTTTCATCATGTGCAGAACCAATGTTTGTAAAAATACCGATAGATGGCTGAATTATTGGCTCAAGTTTTTCCATTTCACCTTTTTGGGAAATGCCGGCTTCAAAAATACCCAGGTTATGTTCTTCATTCATTAACCATACGGATAATGGAACTCCTACTTGCGAGTTATAGCTCTTAGGACTTCTTACAATATGAAAATCATCTTTTAGTAATTGATAAAGCCACTCTTTTACAATGGTTTTTCCATTGCTTCCTGTAATACCGGCAACAGGGTAAGAAAAATTTTTACGATGGCAGGCAGCAAGCTGCTGCATTGCTGTAAGCGTATCATCAACAAGTATGAAATTGGCAGTTTTGTATTCAGCAAATTTTTTCTCGCTTATCACAAAATTCCGCACTCCCTTTGCAATCAGTTCAGGAATGTACTGATGCCCGTTATGCCTGAGTCCCTTTATTGCAAAAAATACCGACTGCAGGGGTGTATTGATTTTCCGGCTGTCAATAATTATATCCGTTACAGTTTCATCGGCAACATTAAGGAAAAGTTCAGCGTTTAAAAGTTCTGCTATTTTCCTGATTTGATAGTCCATTTGCAGCGGGATTTATGGCTGAATATTCATTTGTGAATTAAAACAATTCCTGCAAAGTGGAATATAGCTTTCCTTTTCACCAACAAGAATCTGCGAATTACTGTTTACAGTTCTGAATGAATTGTGTGCCAGTTCTCCGCAATTCATACAAATAGCATGCACCTTGGTAATATATTCGGCTATAGCTAATAATTGTGGCATAGGACCGAACGGTTTGCCCATAAAATCCATATCGAGCCCTGCAATGATTACCCTAATTCCTCGATTAGCAAGTTGTTCGCACACATAAGGTAATTCCATATCAAAAAACTGTGCTTCATCAATTCCTACCACTTCCACATCGGAAACATGTAAAAGAACTTCTGTGGCCAACGCAACAGATGTTGAACGTATAGCATTTGCATCGTGTGAAACAATTTGCTCTTCGCTATACCGTTTATCAATATCAGGCTTAAAAATTTCCACTTTTTGCCTGGCTATTTTTGCACGTTTCAATCTTCTGATCAATTCTTCGGTTTTTCCGGAAAACATACTGCCGCAAATTACCTCAATCCAGCCTCGCTTTTGGGTTTTATCTATTGTTTGTTCTAAAAACATCCGGGGTTTAATTTGAAAATGTAGATGCTGATTATATCTTAAATTTAAACTGTGTAACACATTTCGCCAAAAATATTCAAATCCTTTTCATTACTATGAAAATGGTTTATTATTTTGCTCAATTAATATTCTAATACTATGAACAGAGATTATATAAAGCAGGATTTAGCTCATCTTTTAGAAACTATTTCGGAGCAGGTTGAGAATGTATATATCCATGAAAATAAAATTCCCCAGATAGAAATTGACATTTTGCTTAAGAATGTTCAGCGTTTTTATGAGCAGCTAATTGCGCTTGATAAGTTGAATAAAAATGAGCAACAGCAATTTTATAAAGAATTGCCTCGTGATGTAATACAACCTGAAGCGGCTGCAGGAACATTGAGCAAAAATAAAAACACAGCAACAGAAATTACCAGTTCTGCAGAACCTGAAAAGAACATTGAGCAGCCGATGGATACGACTGCAGATCAGCTAGTAAGTCCTTCTGAAAAAATTGAAATAGCTGTGTCCGAAGTAAAGGGAGAAAATATTGCACCTGAACCTCCGGCAATTGTGCTACCACCGGCAGAAGTAATTTCAGCAGAGCCGGAAATCAATATTCAGGAAGAAGCTGCAGTTAAGGTTAGCGTACCTGCTGGCAAATCGATACCGAAAAAGGTTTCGAAAACAGCTGCAAGTTTGTTTGATGCAGCGCCATCGTTAGCTGAGCAGTTTGATGATGGTACCACTATAAAGGAAAAATTAAATGCTGATAAGAAAGAAAAGAGTGTAGCTGAAACACTCCATCAGCAAAAAATACCGGATCTGAAAAAAGTGATTGGCATTAATGAAAAGTTTCTTTTCATTAATGAATTGTTCGAAGGCAGCCTTACTTCATATAATGAACATATTGATAAACTTAACAATGCCCCTGATATTAACCATGCACGATCAATAGTTGATTCGCTTATTGCGAAATACGGTTGGGAAGGCAATCTTCCTATCGTAAAAAATTTTACGGAACTTGTTGAACGAAGGTTCCTGTAATTTGTCTGTAGTTGGTATATAATGTAAAACACTAAAGTGACATTCTGTTTTAAATTCAATTGTATTAGGTTTCGCAGCATGGTATTGTTGCGTACCTGTTTCATTATTCTTTTTGTAGGAATAAGTCAATTAAATATTGCTCAGGATTTATCCTATACACATTACCTCATAAATTCTCTTACAGCAGAATTTATGGGCGGAAGGGGATATGTTTTTAAAGGCGATAAGCGGGCTGCTGATTTTATTAAATATGAATTTAAACAAGATAGCCTGGTTGCTTTAACTCCAAAATATTTGCAACCATTTACATTTTCGGTTAATACATTTCCAAAGCGAATGTCAGCTATTGTTGACAATGAAACTATATTATTTCCGGGCAAGGATTTTATTGTTTTGCCGGCTTCAGGTAATGCAAAAGGTCGTTATGATTTAGTCTGGATTAATGATACAATGCTGGAGGTTAACACTGGTTCAATTAAAAATAAAGCTATTATTATAGATAAATCAATATTCAGCAGTGAAACATCAAAGACAAGATTAAAAGCATGGGCTGACGATATACGTGGTGCAGCAGGGATTATCTACCTCGAACCTGAAAAATTAACCTGGAGTGTTGCAACGCATCAGAATAAGTTTTTTGGAATATCTATATTGAAAAAAAAATTTCCGGAAAAAGCAAAGCATTTGGATCTAGACATCACCGCAAAATTTGTAGGGCAACACAATACCCAAAATGTTGCAGGATATATTAAAGGATTGGTGGAAGATACCTTTATAGTTTTTACTGCGCATTACGATCACCTGGGATGGATGGGCAAAGATATTTTCTTTCCCGGGGCTAACGATAATGCAAGCGGAACAAGTATGTTACTTAACCTGGCCCGGTATTATTCAAAAGCAAACCATAAACCTAAATATTCAATTTTATTTATTGCATTTGCAGGTGAAGAAGCCGGATTAAAAGGTTCACATTATTATACTGAAAATCCATTGTTGCCGTTATCTAAAATAAAATTCCTTATCAATATGGATTTAATGGGAACCGGTGATGAAGGAATGATGGTTGTTAATGCTACCGAATTTCCTGAACAATTTAAGCAACTGGAAAAAATTAATAACGAGAAACAATATCTGCCCAAATTAGGTCAACGGGGTAAAGCAGCTAATAGTGATCATTATTTTTTTACTGAAAAGGGAGTGCCATCATTTTTCTTTTATACACTGGGAGGTATTTCTGCCTATCATGATATTTATGACAGACCTGAAACACTACCATTAACAAAATACAAAGAGGTATTTCAATTAATCGTTGATTTTGTTTCCACCTTCTGAACAATTCAAAAATCACCTTGAACAGCAATTTGAATTTTACAATTCTTGATAAAACCATTAGTGGTAAAATCAACTACTATGCTCATCTTTCAGAAGCAGGTAAAGCCAGGTTTTGTAACAGGGTTAATGAATTATTAAATGAAAAAGAGTTTGAGGGGATGGATGGATTTCAATTAACAGATGAAGTGAGAATTCTTATTTGTGCTGCAACTGCTCAGCTAACTTTTGGCTTGGATAATTATTTGCTTAAAAGCCATAATAAAATACAGGTATTCCCTTCAACTTTTTATAACCCCAATAACGATAACGAATACAAAGGGCTAACTTTTCAGAAGAATTTGATTGTGTTATCGTGGCAGGATTTTGAGCATGGATATTTAATTCATGACGACAACTATAATCTTGGACTGCATGAACTTTCTCATGCTTTAAGGTTAAGCGTAAACACCAGCGACTTTGACGCAAATTTTGCTTCGTATGTGAGCGATTGGGATTATAAAGCCCGTAATGAATTTGACAAAATGCAGAAATTTCCTTCAGGCAATTTTCTGAGAAATTATGCTGCAGTAAACATGAGCGAGTTTTTTTCAGTTTGTATAGAATATTTTTTCGAGGTTCCTGAAAAATTCAAAACCAACCTTCCGGATATTTACAGTTACCTATGTATTTTGCTCAATCAGGATCCTTTAAATACAGAAAATGATTATCAGTTTGATTCGGCAATGCTTAGTACCTATGAGCTTAATCAGGCGGAAGAAAATGATAAAAGGTTTTCACTTAATAAGGAATGGCCCCTGTATATCGATACGATAATAGTTATCTGTTTTTTTGCGGGCTTGCTTTTCTTCTGGTATTTTATTCCTCGCATGCAAATTAACTTTGGTACATTTTGTATGATATCTGCATACTCATTTTTTGGCATGCTTGTTTTAACCCAGCTTTACCGTACAATTTTTTCAATGCGCAGAACGGAAAGTATTGATATCATGCGTATGATACTTTTGGCTCCGTTTTTCACCCTTATCACTTTTTCAGGAAACTATATAACATCCGGTGCCATTACGAATGAGCAATACACAATAATTGCTTTTGAAGTGCACGACCTGAACAGAACAACGGATAAAGTAGAAGTTATCCTTGAAAATGACGCTCTGAATGATTTTCCCAGACTCAGAAAATTTGAAACAGATAAAAATACATATGAGTGGGCAAGTGTTTCATATGTATTTGAAAAAGGAATTTTTGGATTTAAAAATTTAAAATCCCGGTCAATTATTCTTAAGAACAACGAGCAACTCAGTTTTTGAAATGAACATTGAACAGATCAGGGAATATTGCCTGAGCAAGCCAGGCACATCAGAATCACTTCCGTTTGATGAAGACACATTAGTTTTTAAGGTAAATGGAAAAATATTCTTACTTATTTCCATTTCTGAACCCGAAAGGTTTAATGTCAAATGCAATCCTGAATATGCTGTTGAACTTCGCGAAACATATGAAAGTGTTATTCCGGGCTATCATATGAATAAAAAACACTGGAATACTGTATATTTTTTTCAACTGCCACCCGACCTGGTTTTGAGCCTAATTGATCATTCGTATTTGCTTGTAAAACAGTCTATTACAGTCAAAAAACAGAGGTAAAAGGAGCTAAATTGTAGGTGAAATACAGGTTCTTAACTGTCAATTGTTAGTCAAAATATGTTAAAAATGTACAATAGTTAAGAAAACTTTACGTTATTTGTATTCGAAAATAAGGATTAGGGGTAATAATTATTTTCCAAAAACCGGATAAGGCCACCAAAGCCGATCCGGTTTTTCAATTTAATACCACTGAGTTTAATCCTGTTTTATCAAAATTTTCAATTAAAAAAAATGCCCCCCGGTATGAACCGAAGGGCATGAATAGCTTGTAATGATTTAAATTCTTATTTATGCTAATGCTTCAACAGAAACAAAAGATTTATCGTCTTTCTTTTTACGGAATTGTACTTTACCATCTACCAATGCAAATAACGTATGATCTTTTCCCATACCAACATTAGCGCCCGGGAAGTGCTTAGTTCCGCGTTGACGAACAATTATGTTTCCGGCTTTAACTATTTGACCACCGTATATTTTTACACCAAGGCGTTTGCTGTGTGACTCACGGCCGTTTTTCGAACTTCCGACCCCTTTTTTATGTGCCATTTTTTCTTAATTAATTATTAGAATTTGTTGAATGATTTAGAAACTGATATTAGAAATCTGAATTTTTGTGAATTGCTGGCGATGGCCATTTTGTTTCTGATAACCTTTTCTGCGTTTCTTCTTAAATACAATAACCTTATCACCTTTTTGATGATTAATTACTTTAGCGGTAACCTTAGCACCACTGATGGTTGGGGTTCCAACCTTTACCGAGCCGTCATTATCAACAAGTAAAACATTGTCGAATTCAACTTGAGCT
This sequence comes from Bacteroidia bacterium, assembly GCA_044230205.1. Classification (GTDB taxonomy): domain Bacteria; phylum Bacteroidota; class Bacteroidia; order AKYH767-A; family OLB10; genus JAEUTH01. The sequence goes on along the minus strand of JBGARN010000104.1, from coordinate 7,725 downwards.
CCTTCTTCTGCATCCAGGCGGTGAACAAACAAATTGTCGTTGTTCTGCACTTTAAATTGTTGGCCTGCAATGTTTACAATTGCGTACATGTGATTAATTTATTTGAAGGATTATTTTTTGGGATGGCAAAAGTAGAAAAACCAATTTAATTAACAAGCCAAATATTATTTAGGCCAATTGTAATTTAAATATACTGACTTTCAAATATAAATTATTGAAAAACAAATACATATAACCAAAACGTGGCTTATAACCTATCCTGGTCTTAACTTTATATGCTAAATTCCTTTGGTTACTTCTTATTTATAAGGTAAACACCTCCTAATATGCCGGTCATAGCTAAAAGATGAAAAACTCCGATACTTTCATTATCTATCAATCCCCAAAGAATGGAAACGATTGGAATGAGATAAGTTACTGATGATGCTGCAAGAGCTGTAGTTACTTTAATAAGCCTGTTAAACAATACGGTTGACAATCCCGATCCAATCATGCCCAGTGTACACACGGCAATAAAACTTTGCATACTATTTGGCTCCGTACTAAGCCGACTTATGAAATCAGTTGAAAACAAATAGATACCACATGGTACACCTGCAAACATCAACGCAAACCCGGTAATAACCATTGGACTTAAATCGTGAAGGTAGGTTCTTAAAATATTAACGCTAGTGGCGTACATAATACATGCAAGCACAATGTATAAACCATAACTGGGATTGCTGCCAATTGCTCCTTGTGAGCGAATGAGTAATAAGGTAACTGCTCCGGCAAGCCCCAGTATAACCCCATAAATTGCTGCGCGCCTTGTGCTAACTCCAAAAACAAATTTTCCTATTAACAAAACGAATACAGGAGTTAATGAATTCAACATCCCAGCCATACTGCTTGCCACCATGGTTTGCGCAAACGGAAACAGAAACGCTGGTATCATATTACCAAGAATTCCTGAAGCGAGAATATATTTCCATTGCGGGGTCTTGACTGTTCTAAAACCGCTAACTGCAAACGGAAAAACAACAATAAATGCAGAGAACATGCGCAAGGCCGCAACTTCATCATAAGTAAAGCTCTTCAGCCCTTTTTTCATAAGTATGAACGAACTACCCCAGATTAATGCAAGAAGCAGTATCAGGAACCATGCTTTATTATTATCGTCATTCTTTTCTTTCATGCTTTTGCAGGTCAAAGGTGCAAGCTATTTTGATTTATTCCTGAAAAAGTTTGATTTCTTATTACTTCGACTTGCCTGGTTGCCTTTGTTTGAGTTTTTTTTCTGATGAAAAGCACCGGTAAATTCGGGGTTTTCTTTCCGTTTCTGAAAATCTATTTCGCGTGCTATTAGCTGTTGTTCTTCAAAACCTGTTTTTTCAACAAACACGGTTTGCGGAATTTCTGAAACAGGAATCGTTTGCTTAATCAGTTTTTCTATTTTTTTTAAATGATACACATCGGCATCATTAACAAAGCTAATGGCATGTCCGGTTTGTAACGCACGCCCGGTGCGACCTATCCGATGAATGTAGTCTTCGTAAATTATTGGCAGATCGAAATTTATAACATGACTCACATTAGCAATATCAATACCACGTGCGGCAACATCAGTGGTTATCAGCATTCTTGCATCTGTAGCTGCAAACTGGCTTACAGCATTAATTCTGCTTTGTTGCGTTTTATTGCCATGCACAAGCTGAACAAATCCTGAGCCTAAGGTTTCTGAAATATATTTATAAACATTGTTTGCAATAGCTTTCGATTTGCAAAAGACAATGAGTTTTGAAAATTCAGCTTGCTTTAAAAAGTAACGAAGGAGATTAATTTTTGTCTTGAAATTTGGAACTAAGAAAACTTCCTGCGTTACGCCTGATGCAATTTTTTGATTGGGTTCGATATGAATGATCTGTGGAAACTCAATAAAATCACCTGCAATTTTTTTTACCAATTCACTCATGGTGGCACTGAACAGATAGTGTTTTCGTTTTCGTGGCAGCACCTCAAGCAGGCTATACAATTGGTTAATAAAACTTATATCCATAAGCCGTTCGGCTTCATCAAGGATAAAATATTCTACCTTTTTCAGTACAAGATACCCATCGGAATATAAATCGAGCAGACGACCCGGTGTGGCTATTATTACATCAATACCTTTTTCAATTTCTTCAATTTGTTTTTTGGCACCGGTTGCACCAATAGCTATTGCAAAACGTAAATCGGTATATTTTGCAAAATCACTGAAAGAAGCTGCAACCTGGGCAGCAAGTTCACGGGTAGGAACAATAATCAGCGCTCGTGGTTGTATGCCCTGTGCATGACTGAGCATTTTAATCAAAGGAAGCAGGTAGGCTGCAGTTTTACCAGTACCTGTCTGGGCAATACCTATTACTTCCTGGCCGGCTAGAATTTGAGGAATAGCCTTTTGCTGAATAGGTGTAGGCTGATTAAATCCTTTTTCAGTTACGGCATTTTGAATTTGTTTATTCAGCTTAAAAATTTCAAACCCGCCTATTTCATTTTGCATGCCGTATACTTTTTAAAACTAATTTGAGTGTTTATTTTTTCAATGATGGGTCTAATTGAAATGCTTTTGCAAAGAAAATATCGCTGCTATCCTTAACTCCTTTATTAGCATAAGTAATGGCAATGTTATAGTATAACTTTGCAACATCAGGGTTGGCATCTAAACCTTGCTTAAAGTAATTTATTGCTTCATCATAATTGCCTTTAACGGCATAACACAATCCAAGTCCTTCAAAGTAATCTGGTTTTGTTGCTTTTACTTCTGTGATCAGTTTTTTGAAATAAGGAATTGCAACATCCGGTTTATTTAAACCTTTTCCGTAAGCAAGCCCAAGTCCGTATAGTGCCTGTTCATTAGCTGGCTGAATTCTCAATACATTTTCATAACAGGTAATTGATTCCTGCCATTTATTAATATTCTGATAGGCTACACCAAGGTTATGCCATGCAAAATGAAAGTCAGGATTTATCTCCGTTGATTTTTTAATTTGTGTAATAGCCTCATTAATATACGCAATATCATTTGTTTTTTGATATTGCCCTATGCATTCAATACCGTAATAGAGTCTTGCACGGGCACTGTTTGGCACTTTATTAACATCAGCTTTATATAAGGTATAATTATCCTTCCAGTCTTTATTACGAGGTATAGTTTGTGTAGCAGCTATGATTACAATAAAACCTGTAATTAATAAAGGCAGTAAGTTTATTTTCAAAACACCTTTCATTTCAACTTTAAGGGATTTTAATAATATATAAGCAAGCAATATGCAAAAGCCAAATGAAGGCATATAGGCAAACCGCTCTGCCATGCTTGTGCCTATATTAAATATAAGGTTTGAAACAATTGAAAATGCAGCAAAGTAAATGAGTATGCAGTAAGCTATCAGTTTTTGTTTTCGAATGTTCATTATAGCAAATACAATGGCAGCAATGTGTAAGACCAGCGAGAACATTGCAGATAAATTACTCCAATTAACCAAAGGAATCTGGTTATAGGAGTAATCGTATGAAAGCTGGTATGGAAAGATGAGTAAAACAAGATAGCGCAATTGTACCTGAGTGATGGTTGCAAGTTTTTCCATAAATGTTGCGTGCAGGTAAGAATCATCCATAATATCTGTGGTAACCCTATCACCAACAATTCCGGCAAATGCTGCCCGCATTACTATGTAAAGAACACTAACAGCAATCAACGGTACTGTTTTAATAATTATGCTTTTTGCACTGCTATTGGTAAATAACCACAATCCTGCAGGAATAAGCACTACAAATGTTATTGCATTTTCCTTGCTCAGCAATGCAATGAAAAAAACAATTCCGGCAAAGAGTATATTGGTAATGTTATATTCATTATCAGTTGTCAGTTCTTGCGGTAAAACCTTCTTTTCAGCTACAACCGTCTTTCCTTTATTTGTTTTGAGCGGTGTTTTGGCCGGAGCAGGTTTTTGTTTTTCAGTTTTAGGCAATTTTACTTTTGGTATTAAAAAGTAAAATGCAAGAAGACTGAATAACAATGCAAATATTTCATCACGGCTTTTGATATTGGCCACCACCTCGGTATGTATAGGATGAATTACAAACAAAAGGGAAGTTAAAAAAGGCAATGCATAATTATTGGCAGGCATTAATCGAATCAATAACAGGTAAATTAAAACAGCAGTTAAAGCAAAATAAAACACATTAAAAAAATGAAACATAGATGCACTATAGCCGAACAGTTGCTTTTCAACAGCAAATGCAGCAATGGAAAAGGGCCTGTAACGACCGCCACTCAGATTTAGTGCTTCCCCATAAGCACCAACAAAGGCATCGTGGGTAAAAATATCTTTCAACCCATTAAAGCCCTGCTGTGTATATTTATTGGCAGTAATTACAATCAGATCATCAAGTGCATATTGGTTGCTTAAGGTATTGCCGTAAAAAATAAATGTCATTGCGATTAAAATAAAGCAATGCATAATTTTGTTGTTCATCGCAGATGCAGGTAATTTTTGCGAAATGTAGCCGAAAATTTTTTTTGTTGATTCTTGAACAAACAACCCTATGAATTTTTTCAATCAAACACTTATTGGAATATCAACCTACTTTGATGCGCACCGGCTGATATTTAAGCACCGCTTGTGGGCCTATTTAATTGCTCCCGGTATTATTAATGCAATAGTGTTTTGTACTTTAACCATATTGGTTTTCAGGTATGCAAATGATATCACCCAATTAATAATTAACTGGCTTGCAGCAGGAACTTCGTTAACTGAATTTCTGATAGAAAATAAAGGCGTGATTTCGTTCCTGCTATCGTTAATAATCAAAATCATATTTTTTATTGGTTACCTGTCCGTTTATAAATACATAGTATTGTTACTGATGTCACCTGTGCTGGCATTGATGAGTGAGCGAGTTGAAACCATACTAAGCGGGAATGACACACCATTTAATTTTGCTGATTTTATTAATGACATGCTGCGGGGAATGCTGTTAGCTTTGCGTAACCTTTTTTTGGAATTGCTATTGTTGGCTGTAGTTTTTCTTTTAAGTTTTATTCCGTTAGCCGGCTTCATTACTCCATTCATTTCGTTTTATATTTCATCCTATTACTACGGATTCAGTATGCTCGATTATTCGAATGAACGCAGGCGCCTGCCAATCAGGCTAAGCATTCTAGCTGTCAGAAGTAAAAATGGTGTTGCTTTTGGTAATGGTGCGGTGTTCTATTTATTGTTGATGTTGCCATTTGTTGGAAGGATAGTTGCACCGGCATATTCGGTAACTGCGGCAGCCATAGCAAACCGTAAAGTAGCTGACAAGTTTGGCCAACAATAATTGTAAATATCAATTATCCGATTAGGTTTGCATCTGATTTAAGAAACAACTTAGGTACCTATTTTATTATTATGCAACTGGAGAAATCTTTAAAACAACAAAAGCCATTTCCAAGCGGCAAGCAAAAACTTGTAGTTAATATTTTATATACCCAAAACTGGTTAAGTCGTAAAATTGATGAAACATTCAGAGGAACTGATGTTACTACGCAGCAATATAATATACTTCGTATTCTGCGAGGTCAGCATCCGAAGCCGGCAACAGTGAATTTACTCGTTGATCGAATGATTGATAAAATGAGCAACGCATCCAGGCTGGTTGATCGTTTATATAAAAAGGGTTATGTGGATCGCGTAAAAAATACGGTTGACCGCAGGGCTGTGGATGTTACGATAACAAGTAAAGGCCTTGATTTTTTAAGCGTAATGGATGCAAGAATGAATGCGATGACAGAAAATCTTTTTGAGCTTACTGAAGCTGAAACAGAGCAATTAAATTTTCTGATGGATAAGATGCGCGGAAAGGAATAAAAAAAGGCGATTGAATTTCAATCGCCTTTTCAAGTTATAGTGCCGCAATATTACTTTATGCCAAATGCTTTTTGGGTAGCGCTAACACAGTTCAAATCTTCCCATGGGAATAATCTTACTTCAACAGTCTTTTCATTTTTCTTGCCCTTATTAAAAGTTTTCTTCACAACTTTCGATTCGCGTCCCATATGTCCGTAAGCAGCTGTTTCCAGATAAATAGGTGAGCGCAGGTTAAATCGCTTCTCAATAAAATAAGGACGAAGATCAAACTCAGGCATTTTCAAAATGATGTCTGCAATCTGGCCATCAGAAAGTTTCACTTTAGAAGTACCATGGGTGTTTACATATAGGCCAACCGGTTTTGCAACTCCAATTGCATAAGCCACCTGCACCAATACTTCATCACATACCCCTGCAGCAACCAAGTGTTTTGCAATATGACGCGTAGCGTATGCTGCACTGCGGTCAACCTTACTCGGATCTTTACCTGAAAAAGCTCCACCACCATGCGCGCCTTTACCACCATAGGTATCCACAATAATTTTACGTCCGGTTAAACCGGTATCACCATGAGGGCCACCTATTACAAACTTGCCTGTAGGATTTACGTGGTACTTAATAGAATTATTAAATAAGGTCTGCACACGCTTGGGTAATTTTTTAAGAATGCGTGGAATCAGAATTTTGATTACATCATCCTTTATTTGCTTTAGCATCACAGCATCTTTTGCAAAGTCATCATGCTGTGTTGAAATAACAATTGAATCAATACGTTTTGGCTTATCATCATCGCCATATTCAATGGTTACCTGGCTTTTTGCATCAGGGCGCAGGTACTTCATCACTTTATTTTCTCTGCGAATAACTGCCAGTTCGCGTAGCAAAAGGTGAGCAAGCTCAAGAGGTAGCGGCATGTAGTTATCAGTTTCGCGACAAGCATAACCAAACATCATTCCCTGGTCTCCCGCTCCCTGTTCTTCTGGCTTTTTGCGTTCAACGCCCTGGTTTATATCGGGTGATTGTTCATGTATGGCTGATAGAATTCCGCATGAATTGGCCTCGAACATGTACTCGCTGCGCGTGTAACCTATTCTGCGGATTACATCGCGCGCAATATCCTGCACATCAAGGTAAGCTTCTGATTTTACTTCACCGGCAAGCACCACCTGTCCGGTAGTTACCAAAGTTTCGCAAGCCACTTTCGATTGCGCATCATAAGCAAGAAAGTTATCAATTAACGCATCTGAAATCTGATCGGCTACTTTATCAGGGTGTCCTTCTGAAACTGACTCGGACGTAAATAAATAAGGCATGTTTAATAATTATTTAAATGTTGAATTACAATTTGATTTTAATTAAGGGCTAAAAGCCAAAAGCCCTTCTTTAAAGGGAGCGCAAACATAAAATTTTTTAAAGGATTGGAAAGATTGAATTTTGAAAATATTATTAGATGTGGTTTGATTAATGTACATAATATTGCATATGGTTAGCGAATAGCTTTAGATTGTTATTATAGTCAAAAGCATTTCTATATTACCGCCTTTAACAGTTTTAATAAACAGTATTAGTTTTATTAATTCGTTAATACGCCACCCGTATGATAATTCCCATTGTAATAAGCTTGTTAATAATTATAGCTACCATTTTTATACATGGTTTGGGTACAGCAGGGTGGTTAACATACTTACTAAAAAAAAGAGATTTAAAAAACCAACAGTTTGGAATTGCTAAAAGCCTGCATATTCTATCGTTAACAGCGGTTTTTTTAATGATGCTTCATTATATTGAAATTGCAATTTGGGCTGGGGTTTATTTCTATCTGTCAGAATATGATAAAATAAGCAGTTGGGAAGAA
>JBGARN010000103.1:0-14960 GCA_044230205.1 Bacteroidia bacterium | reverse complement strand
GATTACGATAAAATTAATACTGATAATGAAGAACTGAGGGTACAACTTAGTGCAAAAGATGAAGAGATAAAGGCTAAAATAGCAGAAATACAACGACTGATTAATGCCGGAGATGCAGCCTCACTTAAAAGAGCTAAAGCTGAAATTGCTGAACTTAGAAATATGAATGTCCGATATGCAATGGAAGTTGATTCACTTAAAAATGCTAACCAGGTGCTGTTCACGCAAAATCAAACCTTAAATACCAGCTTAAGCGAAGTGAAAGACCAGGTTATAGACCTTACTCAAAAAAATAGTGTGTTAGCGGGTAAAGTTGCAATCGGATCAATTTTAAAAACCAACAACCTGGCGGCCACAGCAGTAAAGTTTAAGCGCAGCGGTAAAGAAATAGTAGTAACCAAAGCATCAGGTGCTGAAAAAATCAAAATTTGCTTTACTATTTTAGAGAATGCAGTTATTGATCCCGGTTACAAAGATGTTTATGTGAGGATTCTTAGCCCGGATGGCGCAGTAATGTCAACATCGCAGGAAACTTTTACTGTCAATGGCCAGCAATCGCTTTACTCATTAAAAGAAAATGTTGATTATCAGAACAAGGACACTGACTTATGCTACTATTATATTAAATCAACCGGTTTTGTAAAGGGCAAGTACAATGTTGAAATTTATAGTAATAATCAGCAAATAGGAGTTACAACTTTTGCACTTAAGTAAGCCATTCTCTGTTTTTGAGAGATATGGGTTAAACAAAATGCTGTGAGCTAATAATCGTTAAACAGTTTTGATGTTAATCCTGCTCCATTTGTAGAAGGACAAAAAAATTTATCTTTGAAAAAAATCCCCCTTTTATAAATGAAAAAGATAGTTTTATTCTCGCTGGCAAATTTGCTCCTGTTCAATGTGTTTGCTCAAGACGATAAGTTTGACATTGACTTAGGCAGAAAAATCATTTCAAAATCTAACCTGGTTAACCTGGCTACTGTTCCTGTAATAGCTAAAGGCGATGTAAATGCAATGCGTACATTAACTTTATCATTGGGCGGAAGAGTTAAATATTCTTCAGGTAATTTAATTGCTATTGAACTGCCCTATAATAAGCTCTCAGATTTTGCTTCAAGCCAGGCTGTTATTAGAATGGAAAGCCGCACGCCACGCATGTTTTTGCTAAATGATACCATGCGTGTAAATAATAACATCAACGAAATTCATCTTGGACTTCCACCGCTTGCACAAGGATATGATGGAAGCGGAGTTGTTACCGGGTTTGTTGATTCGGGTATTGACTTTAGTCATCCTGATTTTAAAGACAGTAGCGGTAATAGTCGGATTGCATGGATATGGGATCATACTAAACCTGTTGGTCCTAATACACCATCACCTTATGGATACGGACAAGAGTGGAGCAATACTGATATTGATGCAGGATTGGCAGCCTCTCATACTGCTGATAATGCGCATTACGGACATGGCAGCAATAGTGCCGGCATAACATCAGGTAATGGCTTGGCTACAGGTTTTAACCAGGGATGTGCTCCTAAGGCTGATATCATAATGGTTGCTTATGATTTTAATACACAGCAACCCAACCGTATTGCAGATGCTATCAACTATATTTTTGATAAAGCAAATGCAATGGGTAAACCATGTGTGATTAATTTAAGCCTGGGCGACATTTATGGTTCGCATGATGGTAAGGACCTGGAAGCACAGATGATAGATAACCTGCTGCATGCACAAACAGGTAGATTAATAATTTCTGCTCATGGCAACTGGGGTGCAGATGATAAACGACATTTATCGTATACCGTTACTTCTGACACATCATGGACATGGTTCAAATACGATCCTGCATTCGGGCAAGTATATATTGAAATGTATGGTGATTCAGCAGATTTTTTAAATCTTGATTTCGCAATTGGTGTGGATGCTGATATTACATCATCATCATTTCTGGGACATTCAAACTTTCGAAAAATTACTTCAATCGCAAATATGCCTTTTGCCACAACTGAACTTATACCCGGAGCTACAGGCGATACCATCATTTACCAGAAAACAAAAGTTAATGGGGTATACCAGTTAAACATCAACATCTTTACCGGAACGCCTTCACGTTATTTCAGGCTTATGACAAAAGGCTCAGGAAAGTTTGATTTGCGAAATGTACTTTTCCAGGGTGGACTGCCATCAGGAATGGTTTATACTAATCTACCGCCTGATAGCATTGTTCCCGATATTGTTCATTATAAATTACCCGATTCATTGGTTACTAATGCCAGTAGCTTTAACTGTCTTGATGATGTTGTTTCAGTTGCTTACTCGTGGAACCGCAATTCAAATTACGATTGCCAGGATTCACTTCGGTTCAATACAACTTTTGCTCCGGGTTCACTGGTGGTTACTTCCAGTCTTGGACCAACCCGCGATGGACGTCAAAAGCCTGATATTACTGCTTCGGGCAACTACGTTATGACGGCTATTCCACTCATCTTTGCCAACGATCCTGTTTGGCAGACATATCCTAAAATGAATAAAGGGTGCTTTCATTATACCGGGGGTGGCAGTTCCTGCGCTGCGCCTATTGTTGCCGGAATAGGAGCTTTATACCTTCAGAAATTTCCAAATGCAACACCTGCCCAATTCAAAAATGATATTATTTGCGGAGCAAAAACTGACACATTCACGGGAACCAATTTGCCTGATTACAGCTGGGGCTATGGGAAAGTGAATGGTTTTAAAACAATCAATCAGTGTTTTGCTGGTATTGAAGATTTAAATAATCAGCAGGTTTTTGTAAGCGTACAACCCAATCCATTTAGCAGTTCTACTACACTCCATGTTTATTCATTAAAGAATATATTTAGTCATCTGTCGCTAAAAATTTATGATATTTTAGGAAAGTGTATAACAACTATTCCGGCTACCGCTTTTGTAATTCAGGGCAATGAAGCAATCGTACAGGTGCAGCGAAATGAACTTAATTCAGGTATTTATTTCTTTGTTATTGAAAACAATAATCAGGTTATTTCAACAGGAAAACTGATTGTTGAATAACTTTCTGAAACCTATAATTTGATTAAAATAGTTAAGCTGCCAGTAGATGGCAGCTTTTTTATTTAAGGCTAACTCTTACTTATTCAATAATCAAAACCAATTGTTGACGGACAAGCTATTAAATGCATTAGTGGTAATAATACCTGTTAAACCGGTCAGAAGGAATTCCAGTGAAAAAAAGATTAATAAGCTTAAGAATGTGGTTCTAGTTACTGCCAGATAATAATGTAACACCTCCGCTTACATGGCCGGAGCCGCCAAATATTAATTACTGCTTTTAACAGGCATAATACCAGCATACCTTTGGTTCATTAATTTAAAAAACAACATCAAAAACTATCAGGAGGAAAGAAAATGAAAAACTCACTTAAACAATTGAAGGTAAAAAGTATCATCAACAATCTGGCTTGGCTTAAAATTGATGGCTATCATTCAAAAAAGGTTCTGAATAATTATACGCTGTTACATACTTCACTTGCCTGGCTAAAAAGGTAGCCTTAGCAATAATGAAAGAAATCGTGTAACCGGAAAATCGGTACATGAAAATTAAGCGATCCTACATTTTCATATAAATAGCAAAGCCCCTGGTGAAAATTACCAGGGGCTTTGTTATTCGTTTTACTTTATAGGAGGATTAACTTCTTCGTCCACCTGCATATATCATGATGTAATACATTAACGTAGCAACTGACGACAATGCAGCAACCACATAAGTCATGGCAGCCCACCACAATGCATCTTTGGCCAAGGCATGTTCAGCTTGAGAAGTTACCCTGCTGCCTTCCAGCCATGCCAGCGCTCTTTTGCTGGCATCAAATTCAACGGGCAGTGTAATAAATGCGAATACAGTAGTAGCTGCAAACAAGATTATACCTACCAGCAGTAATTGGGGAAACACATTAAGTAACAGAACGCCACCAATTAAAATCCACATTACCCAGTTAGAGGCAATACTAACTACCGGAACCAAAGCTGACCGGAGTTGCAACATACTGTAGGCTGTAGCATGTTGTACGGCATGGCCGCACTCATGCGCTGAAACTGCTGCAGATGCTGCACTGCGTCCATAATATACATCATGGCTGAGGTTAACAGTTTTATTAAGCGGGTTATAATGGTCGGTAAGCTGACCTTCCACAGAAATTACCTGAACATCAGAAATTCCATGATCACGTAACATTTTCTCTGCAACTTCTTTTCCGCTCATGGCATTGCCTAAAGTGGTTTGCGAATATTTGCTGAATTTGTTTTTCAATTGCGCTTGTATTAACATCCCTATTAACATCAGTGCAATCATCAATGCATAAAATCCTAAACTTCCCATCGTTGTTATATTTTAAGTTTACAAATGTAGTTTCATTTTTTCAATTGCCGTGCCATTGCAATTTTGGCATTAGACCGAATGAAATATTTTGTGCCATATTTGATATGAATCCAGACTAATAATTACGCTTTAATCGATAACCGCTTGGTGGTATTTTATTATAACCAAACTTTAACCAAATTTCGGGTTGCGGCTTAACTCGATTACCTTTGCAAAATATTAGCATTACAAATGACGACAATAGAACAAACAGAAAAGGAAATTGTTGATGATTTTGAAATTTTTGACGATTGGGCTGGTAAATATGAATACATAATAGAGTTGGGCCAAATGCTACCCAAACTTGATGGTAAATTCTATTCTGAGGAATATAAAATAAAAGGTTGCCAAAGCAGCGTTTGGATGCATTGCAAAATGGTAAACGATAAAGTACAATTTGAAGCTGACAGTGACTCGACATTTGTTAAAGGTTTGGTTAGTTTGTTAATAAGGGTTTTGAATAACCGTAAGCCTGAAGAAATAATAAATGCCGATTTAAAGTTTCTAGATACAATAGGATTAAAACAGCACCTGGCACAAACGCGTGCCAATGGACTTGCAGCCATGATTAAACAAATGAAGCTATATGCATTAGGATTTAATTCTGTAAATAGTTCCAACTAAATAAGCTTTTACAAAAAACACAATGGAAGAAGTAAAACCGTTAAGAGACCGTGTGATTGAAATGCTAAAAACGTGTTACGATCCTGAAATTCCTGTTGATATTTATGAACTTGGTTTAATTTATGAAATTGATGTTAATGAAGGCAACGATGTGAATGTAAAAATGACACTTACCTCGCCAGCCTGTCCTGTAGCTGAAACGCTGCCTCCCGAGGTTGAGATGAAAATAAAAAGTATACCTGATGTAAACAATGCCACTGTTCAACTCACTTTTGATCCACCCTGGGATAAAGACATGATGAGTGAAGAAGCCAGGCTGGAGTTGGGTATGTGGTAAGAAACCTGGCTGATGGTTAAAGCTTGAATTGTTATAAACTGAAAGAAAGAATGGAAGAAACAATTATAAATCGTGTATCATCAAGTGGGTTGATTACAATTAATTTGGAGGATTATTATGTGGAAGGCGAACGGGTGGTGTTTGATATGAAAGAACATTTATACGAGGAGTTAGTGTTACGCGAAAAAGATTTCAGAGCTTTTGTAAAGAATAATGACTGGTCGATATATAAAGATAAATTGGTTGCAATTACTTGCAGTAACGATGCAATTGTAGCCAGCTGGGCTTACATGCTTGTGGCTGCAGCAATTCAGCCTTACGCAAAAAAAATTGTTTTCGGAAACCCTGAAACAATGGAAACAGTATTATTTATAGACGCGCTTTCGAAAATTAATCCTGAGGATTATCGTAATCAACGTATTGTCATTAAAGGTTGTGGTGATAAACCGGTGTCGGTAGCGGCTTATGTTGAATTAACCCGGCTTTTACAACCTGTAGTTAAAAGCATAATGTATGGCGAACCATGTAGTACAGTACCGGTATACAAATCAGGAAAAGCCTAATATTTTTCTGGTCTTTTAAAAGAAAAAACATAGCCTATATTAATACTGACCAAGCTTCCACCCGCCTCAATGCTGCCTGTGGCTAACGATTCACCTGAAGTTCTTCTTATATCATATTCGTGCGAGAGCAACTCATTAAAAGGTTGATAATACTGTACACCAATCCTCAGCTGATTGTAATTACGGAAAGTAAACAAGATACCTGTGCCAATAATCGCTCCGGATTTAAAGCTATTATCATCAATGTAGGTAATCGTTAGCGATGTGCTGTCATTTTCAGTTTTCGACAAATAGTTATCGCCATTACTAAAATTGCCGCTTGCGCTCAATCCGAAATCAGTATACCACAACGAGGAGCGGCCTATTGAAAAACGATATTCAAGCAAAAGATCTATTGCTGACCTGGTGATGCCATTCTCAACAGAATAAATGTAGCCGATAGAATCAGTTTTATTGTAGGAACTAACAATGTCAACATAATAGTCATACTTGCCTATTCCAAGTCCGGGAATAACTGACCAGTGCTTGTTGATGTTAAACATATAACCGGCTTTAAGGCCCAAAGTGCCATAGGTACCGACAACTGAATTTTCACCACCATGCGTAGTAACCTTTGGACGCATCATATAGTTTAACTGAAATGCAGCTTCAATCTGGTTTTTAGTATAGATAGCGTTTTGATGTGCGGGAGTTATATATTGTTTCGGAAGTTTTTCGGCTGATTGAATTTTAAGCTTTCGCGTGGCAATAGCATAAGGCGATGGTGCAAATGAATAAACATAACCAGCTGAAAGTGTAATGCTGCTTCCTGTAATTTTTGTCGTTCCGGTTTGCTGGTTTGCAAATCCGTTGTTGAATGAATATTGCTCAGCAGCAGCTGTAGTAAATGAATTAAACCAGTTGACACCTATACGCCAAAGGTTATAATTTTTTGCGGCATACATTATTCCTGCACCAATATTACTACCAGTTAAAACTTTTTCATTTACTTGGCCCGTAACTAAATTTTGTGCATTAATTAACCAGTAGTCCACAGCAGCTGCATAGGTAACACCCCGGTCACTAAACAATCCGGCTACAAATCCCAAATCACCATATAAGAGCCATGATTTTTTTAAATGACAGCGATATTCAAAATTGATATCCCACGTAAATATATCCTGCCCGAAGTAAATATCATTGGTAAATGAGGGTAAGCTTGAGGAGCTTTGATAATTGATGTTTTTATATTTATACTGGTATATACTATAGGCGAAACCGGTTTTAATTCCCCATTTTTTGTTTTTGTTAAACGTGTAATCAAGGCTTATTTGCGGATAGGGTAGACCACTTATAGTCGGCTTATCACCTTTTGTTGGTGTAACATATGGGCTAAGATTAAACCTGCTTCCGATGTTTACTCCTATCTGTCCCTTGCTGAAAATTTTATCAAAGGATAAACTATCAGTTGAATTTATGTGACCTTTATTTTGGATATATTCATATGCCTCGGGTGATACCAGCGATTGCATTTTATTTCCTTTGGTTAAGCGGTAACCAATTTCTAAGCCAACGTAGCTTCCATTCTTGGAATAAGTTCCGGCAGATGTATAATTGGTGTTTGGAAAGAAAACAAACTTCCCAACTATCAGGTTGTTTAAGCCTATCTCACTCTTCATATTTAAGAGGATCATATTTTTATTTTTCAGAACAAAACCAAAGCCTGCACTAAATCCCAACGGGAAAGTAACCCTGTTATGGGCTTGTTCAGTACTTATTTTTAAAAAAGTATTGTTGGTTGAATCGGTTGTACTTACTGTATATTGATATACTGATGATGGCGCAATTGTCCATTTTAAAGCGATTCCTGAAGAAACAAGAAGTAAAGTACTGCGTGATATTTTTTGACGGTATTCTAATTGTAAAGGGGCATTTACATAACCGTAAAAATTTCCATCAAAACCATAGGCTGCTGTAGCAATATTATCAGGAATAGAATAATTAAAAACCGAATCGTATGGCGAGACAATTTTATATCCAAAATCCAGTGGTGAGGCACCGCCTTGCAAGCCCGTTTTAATACCCCATTTTTCTGATAGATGAAAGATTAAATTAAAACCCGCTTCACCACCAAGTAAATTCTGTGGGGACAAATCCTGGTTTCCGATACTAAGCTTTGTTTTGCCTTTGAAACAATAGGTAGGGGTAAATGAAAATGAAATATGTGTTCGTTGAAATAAGAAATTCTTATTTAATGTAGGCAGATCCTGGCTGCTGCAATTCAAAACTGAAAAAGCTAAAATTACAATCAGGTAAATTTTGTGGTTATTGGTAAGAAGCATATTCAGTTTATCAAAGATTGTGGCTTAAAAAAAATTACACGATTTTATAATTTCAATCGCATTACATAGTCATCATTCTCTTCTTCTCCTACAAAGAACTTTTTTGTTCCAAAAATTTCAAAACCAATTTTCAAATAAAAATCAATTGCACGATTATTTTTTTGCCACACACCCAGCCAGATATAATCATAGCTTTTACTCCTGGAAAGTTGAATCGCATGTAGCATTAATGCTGCCCCGATTTTATGCTTCCAAAAGTTTCTCAAAACGTAAATCCGTTCGAGTTCCATATTCTTTTCTTCAGGGTTAAGGTTTGGATGACTCCTGTCCCAGCGTAATTTTACATAACCTACAGTTTCCTGATTATAAGAGGCAAGCAGAAAAATTGCTTCATAGTTTTTTATGGATGCTTCAATATCACTTTTTATAAAAGCTGTTTTTATATAATCATTAAGATCTTTTGCAGACTTTACATCACTGTAGGCTTCAAGAAAAGTTTGTGCACCTATATTATGCAGGAGTTGCGCCTCAGTTTCAACGGCTTGTTTTATTGTAATGCTCATGTGAATTAAAACTGCAAATAAGAGAAATTATCGGAAAGCTGAATGGGACTTTAATTGAATGCCGGTTTATTCCCATTTAAAAACACGCGATGCAATCACATAAACACCAATACCCCAAATACAAAGTATCATGATATTGAAGGAAACATCAACCAGGCTTGCCCCCTCAAATGCAACTTTACGCATAGCTTCATTAAGATAGGTAAGGGGTAACACTTTGCATATAGGTTGCAGCCAATCAGGGAAAAATGAAATGCTGAAAAAAGTTCCGCTTAACAAAAACTGTGGAAGTGTAATCATGTTTGCAAAAGGCGGAATAGTACTTTCATTGCGTGCCAGTCCTGAAACAATAAAACCAAACCCCATAAACACAATCAGTCCTAATGCGCAGAGCACTAACATGTTAAAAAAGGTAATAAAACCGTTAACCAGGGTAAAATGAAATGCAAAGTGCCCGATTCCGATAATAAAAACTGCTCCCAATAATGCAAACGAGATACGTGCAAGACCCTCGCCAAGTATTATGTAAGGCCGTTTAACCGGGGTGGCAAAAAATCTTTTTATTACGAGCGTTTGCCTCAGGTTAAAAAAAACAAAGGCTACTCCAAAAACTCCTGAACTTAATAGTGAAAATCCAAGCTGGCCGGGTAATATAAAATCAATGGTTTTGTACTCACGTCCGTAAACAACAGATTGCTCTAATTTTGCTATTGGCTCAGCTTTTAGTTGTGTAAGATTTATCTTGTCCACAGTGCCTTCCATAATGGTTTTAAAAACCCTTCCTTTTTCAAACGATGCACCGCTAATTTTTAATGTAATGTTTAAAAATGGAGGTGATCCATTTCCAACTTTTTGAATATTCAGGTAGGCATCTATGTTCCCTCTTTCAAGCGCTTTCTGAATAGCTTCATTACTCATGTTTTCGTGCATGTGAATGATAGCACTGTCTCTTTTTAACCTAAGGTATAATGAATCAGTCCGATCACAGTTTTTATCAATAGCCACATCAACGATAACTCCACCGCCCCTGATAAATCCAAAAACCAGGATGAAAATCATCGGAAAGGCAAGCGTAAAAACAACAGCACTGGGGCTGCGGGTGATACTCCTGAAACTTGCCTTACTAATGGCAAACATTGCTTTTAGTTGTGAATATTTTTCCTGCACTGCTGTTATATTTATTTTGAATTTTTCTGAAAGTCAATGCGACTTAAAAAAATCAATATGATTATTTTTTGTTAATACGTGTTCATTATATTCTGCATAACACCTTTGTTTATTCTTCCTTCCATTCATGGCCTGCAATACTCAGAAAAACATCCTCAAGGTTGGCTTTCTTAACTTCCTTTTTCCGCTCAAATCCTTTGGCAATCAGCTGGTCTATTAACGCATGAGGCGAATCAAGTGAAATAATTCTTCCGCTTTCCATTATAGCAACCCGGTCACACAATTCTTCTGCTTCATCCATATAATGTGTTGTAATTACAACAGTTGTTCCTTTATCTCTTACATTTCTGATAAGCTCCCACAAATTTCTGCGCGCCTGCGGATCAAGGCCAGTTGTTGGTTCATCAAGAAAAATAATCCGCGGTTGATTAATTAATGTAGTTGCAATTGAAAACCGCTGTTTCTGCCCACCACTAAGCTCTTTATATTTTGCTTTAATCTTTTCTTCCAAATTTACCGATTCAAGTATAGCTACAGGGCTTACTTCGCGATTATACAAGCCGCTAAAAAGCTTAATCAATTCTTTTAGGTTTAAACTTGGATAATAACCGGCAGCCTGCAGTTGCACTCCAATTATCTGTTTGATTTCATTTTGATCTTTATCAACTGAAAAGCCATCAATCAGTATTTCACCTGAACTTTTTTCTCGTAAAGTTTCCATTATTTCAAGCGTAGTGGTTTTGCCTGCACCATTCGGTCCGAGTAAGCCAAAAATTTCGCCTTTATAAACTTCAAAGCTTATTCCTTTTACGGCCTGGAAATTACCATAGTTCTTTACCAGGTTTTTTACCTGAATTATTGAATCTCGTTGCATATTTTATAAAAACTTTCAAATGTAATTGAAAAGTATTATATACCTTTGCAATCTATCTTCTAATCAAATAAATCCCTGTCGGTATTTTTTTCGTTTATAATATCGGAAATACCGGTTAGTCTAACCCCTTTTTTATCATGGCTTATAAAGGCAAAGTTATTGACAATCCTTTTTCGGGTGAAGTGCTTCGTTTTATCGAAACTTCTGCTGATACCAACGGAAAATATCTTAAAATTAAATGGAAGCTACCGGCTAGAAAAGCGAAATCAGGTTCGCATAAGCACGCAAATATTGATGAGTGGTATGAAGTTGTTCAGGGTACGCTTAGCTATTCCATAAACGGTATAAAAGGAGTTGCCAGGCCGGGTGATAAAGTGTTTTTTCCAAAAGGTATAATCCACCAGCATAATAATATGTTTGCTGAAGATCTTGTATTTATTTATACCTGTTCTCCTGCGCTTGATATGGAGCAATTGATAGAATCGGCCACCTATTTGAGTATTACCGGTAAGGCAAAAAATGGAAATCCTTCCCTGCTGCAGACATTATACTGGACCGGCAATACACAAGCCAAAGTATATGTTTCAGGTTTGCCTGTTTTTATCCAGGATTTTTTAGCCTATGTACTATCTCCAATAGGAAAAATTTTTGGCTACAGGCGTTTGTCGGGTTAAGATAATTACTTCATTTAAAAATATAATTTACCATTCAGCCATTCACTGCTTATTTCGGCATTGTACTTTTTATAAAATTCAATTGCCGGTGTGTTCCAGTCTAATACCTGCCAGTGTAGTTGTTTGGCATTTATAGATTTCGCATACTTTATTACCTCGTCAAAAAGCATTCGCCCGATCTGTTTTCCCCTCATGCTTTCGGTTACAATTAAGTCTTCGAGAAAAACACCTTTCCCTTTCCAGGTTGAATACTTAATGAAGGTAAGTGCTATACCTATTATTGTATTGTCTGCTTCAGCAACAATAACTTTATAGCAAGGCTCTGTGCCGAATCCGTCAATTAACATTTGTTCCACTGTATTGGTAACTTCATTGGGTGCTTTTTCAAAAACAGCAAGTTCATAAATCAGATTAAAAATCTGCTGCGTATCTTCTTTTCTTGCTGCCCTGATAATTACATTTTTCATAGTTCAATTGTTTTATTGTTGCTTTGAGGGCGAAAATAAAGGAATAGAAAAAACAAGCAGTGCAACTGAATTATAAAAAAACAGGAGAAGGCAAACCGTTGATTATTCTGCATGGTTTATTCGGACAGCTGGATAACTGGATGACCTTTGCAAAAAAAATCAGTTTGTCAGGATTTGCAGTTTACCTGCCTGACCTCAGAAACCATGGTCATTCACCGCATAGTGATGTGTTTAATCACAAAGTACTGGCTGATGATGTGGTTGAATTTATAACATCGAATAAGCTGGATGATGTAGTATTAATGGGTCATTCGCTGGGTGGAAAAACGGCCATGCTGGTTGCCTTGCAGCATCCGGAATTAATTAACACGTTAGTTGTGGTGGATATTGCAACTAAATACTATCCGGTGCATCATACTGAAATAATAGATGCGCTGCAATCAGTAGACTTTAATAGAATAAGAACACGACAGGATGCTGAGAAAATACTGGCAGAAAGGATTGATGATATCGGAACCCGCCAGTTTTTACTTAAAAATTTATACTGGAAAGGCGATCATCAATTGGATTGGCGATTTAATCTTAAAGCAATTGCAGAAAACATTGAAGAAGTAGGTAAAGAAACTGCAGGCAACAATTTATTCAATAAACCGGCAATATTTATAAGAGGCGAAAAATCAAATTATATAACTGCTGATGATGAAAGTGAAATTAAAAAAATATTTCCCGGAGCAAGTATTATTACAGCACCCGGTGCAGGCCACTGGGTGCATGTGGATGAACCGCAATGGTTACTTGAAAAGTTGCAGTTATTGCTTAACTAATTATCCTGATGCTAACGTTTCATGCACTAATTATAATTTTGATTCGTTAATAGACTCATGAATAAAACTGCGTTGAATTTATCCCTGTACTTGCACTCACTTTTTGGTTCAGCAATAGTAATTTTTATCGGCTTAGCTTTAATGTTGTTTGCCGTTCCTGAAACTGCACAATGCCAGTTATTGGATAGTTTAACGCTCAGCCAGCAAAAAACCTATTTTTCAATTCTGGATGCGCAACTTCATCCCGATTCCGTTTACAAACTGAATCTTAGCAAGAAAAAACTAAAGCAGGTTCCACCGGAAGTTTTCGGTTTTAAAAATCTGCAGATACTTATCTTATCGAAAAATGATTTGAAAGAACTGCCTGAACAAATTGGTGATTTAAAAAACCTCCAGCATCTTGATGCCTCCAACAATAAGCTGGAAAGCATTCCTGCTAAAATCGGATTGCTTGAAAATATGGTTCACCTGAATTTTAACCGTAACCTGATTGTTGCCATACCCGCGGAAATAGGTAATCTTAAAAATCTTGAAGTTCTTGAAATGTGGGATAATGAGCTGGACTCCATACCTGACAGTATTAAAAACCTGCACAACCTTAAAGTGCTTGAATTACGCGGAATTTTATTCAGTGATAATGATCAGCGTTATGTCCGTAAACTTGTTCCTCATGCACGGGTTTATTTTTCACCATCATGCGCATGTGCCAATAAATTTTAACCAAACAGGAAGTAGCATAACACTATGGAGAAAACTATTCCTGCAAAATCAGCCAGCAGCATAACAGGAATTGCATAACGGGTATCTTTAACCGACACAGATCCAAAGTACAGGGCAACTACATAAAAAGTAGTTTCAGATGCGCCCTGCAAAACAGAAACTAGCTTGCCGATAAATGAATCAGCGCCATAGGTGCGCATGGCATCAATCATAAATCCGCGTGCACCACCTGCACTGAACGGGCGTAGTAAGGCAACGGGAATACCTTCAGCCCAGCGGATATCCATGCCTGAAGCTGCAATAAGTTTTTTAACTGGTTCAATAATCAGTTCAAATGCACCACTGGTGCGCAGCATGCTTACAGCCACCAGCATGCCCACCATGTAAGGAATTATTTTTACTGCAGTGTCAAATCCTCCTTTAGCTCCATCAACAAATGCTTCAAATAAATTAATTCGTTTATACAGCCCACCGCATATTATTGAAAAAATTACCATCAGTATGGCACCATTGCTAAATGCATCGCTGAACTGGTTTAAACCGTATGCTGGCAATGATTTCAAAAACCAGACAAACACCGCCAAGAATCCTGTGATGGCAAACAATGGCAAAAATAATTTTGGATGCAACACATTAATGCGCTGTTTGAATGAGGTGATCAGCAAAGCGGTGAGTGTGCAAACAAACGATGAAAGAATTAACGGAATAAAAACTTCAGTGGGATTGTGTGAGCCGTTAGCAGCCCTTACTGCAATAATTGAAACAGGTATAATGGTTAACCCCGAAGCATGTAAAGCCAGAAACATGATTTGCGCATCGCTGGCATTATCTTTTTCAGAATTTATTTCCTGCAAACTTTGCATAGCTTTTAAACCAAATGGTGTAGCAGCATTATCAAGGCCTAACAGGTTGGCACTAAAGTTCATTACCATATGTCCGAATGAAGCATGGCCTTGTGGTACTGAAGGAAAAAGCTGGTGCAGAAAAGGACTTATCCATCGGCTGATTAAATTTATTCCTCCTGCCCGTTCGGCAATATTAAGCAAGCCCATGAATAAAGCCAGTATGCCTATTAATGCAATAACTATGGTGATGGCAAATTTGGCGGTTTCAAAAATGCCATCTATGTTTTTGGGAAGATAATAAACAACCTCATTAATGTTTATTATTTTCTGGCTATTCAATTTTGCTACAAAACTATTACGCAGCGAATCAGTATTGGAAGAACCTGTTATAAGATATTGGCTGGAAAGGATAAACGGATTGTATTGAGCCTGACGATGCTTATCAAAAACGGAATCGCTGAAAGCTTTATCAGGTTCATAAAAATTTTCGGGTAGCCTGCCAGGCCCATTCATTAAGGTCTGTTGGTAGGTAATTATTTTTACCGATTTTAATTTATCCTCCAG
>JBGARN010000102.1:0-16214 GCA_044230205.1 Bacteroidia bacterium | reverse complement strand
GTTGCATTAAATGTAGAAACACTTCCATTCGTACCGCTTTGTGCAATTTGTACAGGGTTAATAATGGTGCCATTAACAGGAGGATCCCAGGTAGCACCGCTGTTCAATATTTCTTTTGAATTGTTTTCCTGCACAAAAGCAATTACAGCTATTTCTGAATTGTTCCATGCAGGATCTTCAACTACGTTTAAATTGTAAGTAGAAGAAGTTCCTGCTGCAGGCAATGTAATGGTGGTTCCGTTTGCATCGGGTACCATTTTACGAAGTACGTTAGGGAAAAAAGTTTCACCATTACTTCCGGGAGGATTTGCATAATTTACATTGCGTTCAACTACAGCTACCTGTAAAACAAAACTACCGGTAGATGGCATAGTGCCCACTGCTGTAAGTGTTACTGTAATGTCGCGATTGTTACCATTGTCAACCTCTGTAACAGTTACCTTAAGCGGGCTGGTAGCAGCTATTTGTGCATCAACATCGCCCTGGCTGAATGCACCGGGCTGACCTGTTTTTGCATTTCCCATTAGTGTGATAGAAGGTACACCGGTTACATTGTAATAGGCAACGCGATCAGAAGGATCAACAGGATTGAGATTGTACATAGGATCAACACCGGGCCATGAAGTATGGTAGGCAATATGATGCACTGTTACAGGGTTGGCATTAAGAATAGAAGTCTGAAACCCTGGATTTTGAGCAGCACATGGTCCACAACTTGCCTGGGTAAAATGTTCAAACAAAGGAAACTTAAATGCCTGGGCATTCAGTGCCTGCTGCTGAACCATTGCGATAGCACAGAGTGCAACTAATTTTGTAATTGATTTTTTCATTGAGATAATATTAATTTTAGTGTTTAATAATGAATTTTAATACCGGCTAACAAAGTATAGCATTGGGGTTATTTTATTTTACCCTTACAAATTTTCGGGTAAGTGTATATTCTTCATTTTCCAGGCGGCAGAAATAAATTCCCTGTGGTATGCGCGCTGCATCCCAAACCAAAGTGTGCTCGCCTTTATTAAAGGTTTTGTTTACCAGTGTTTCAAGCTTGCGGCCCGAAAAATCATAAATAGAAATTTTAATAGTGGCATTTTCTGAAAGGCTGAATTTGATAATGGCATCTGATTTAAACGCTGGCGGATTTACTTCAAGATAGTTAACGCTGTTATTTAAAGTAGCTATACCACTTGCCGATGATACCGTAAGTGTACCAGCCATATTAGGAGCATGTGGCGAGCATTTGTACTGGTAAGTACCGGCCACGGTAACTACGTAGCCAAACGATGTAACCGTGTTATTGATTGGGCTGTTCCATGAAGCAGCACCTGCCGGCAGGCTTGTAAATGTTGAACCATCGCAGGTGGTAGTATGCGAACCGCTTACCCAAATCCACCTTACCGTATCGCCTATAACCGCATTTACATTATTAGGAGTAAATGTAAAATTGCTGACCTGTACAATGTGAACAGTAGCATTTGCTTTTATGCCGGTTATAAAAATAAATAGTAATAAAATGATGTAGTTTTTTTTCATGCGTCAATTGTTTTTAAGTGAATGATAATTATGTTTCAAATGTTATAAAAATTTTGTTATAAACTGTCACATGCAATTTTATTAATTGCTCAGCAGTTTTTCAAGGTCAGTTTCAACACCCATGCTGGGGCGTTTAGCATCAGCATCAACAATATTGCCATTTCTGTCAATCAGGTAATACCGTGGTATGGTCATAATTCCGTAGTTTCGTGAAAACGCTCCTCCATCACCTTTTGCAATTACATGAATACCGGCAGGAGAATAGTCGGTAAGGCATTTCTTCCAGGCATCTTCATTTGCATCTATGGAAACAGCAAGAAACACTACATCTTTGCCTTTGAATTTTTCTTCAAGCTCTTTTGCTGCCGGAATTTGCTGTTTGCATGGCCCGCACCAGCTTGCCCACGCATCAAGGTAAACTACCTTTCCTTTAAAGTCAGCAATAGAATATTCTTTTCCGTTTACATCAGCAAACTTAAATGACGGGGCAGGTTTTCCAACCATGGCATTTTTTTGTGCATCAGCCTGTTCCTGCATTTTCTGTCGTTGTTCGGCCTGCAATTCCATTTGCGATTTTTCACGCGCTTCAATTTGTGTTAAGAAGTCTTTATTCAGGTTTATAATTTTATAATCGGTATAAAGTTCTTTATACAGTGTACTATCCGGAATATAGGTTTTAATAGCTTTAATAAGTTTTGCTGTCATATAATCGCGAACTGCTCCGGTAAGTTCTTTCTTAAGCAATTGATATTCACCTTTTGCAATTGCTTTATAATCATCTAATGATGAAATGCTATCGTGAGTTTTTAAAAAATCAACCTTTGCTTTATAGTTATAGTAAATAAGCACGGTTTGCACATACTCGGGTGATTGAATGGCTTTTTCATTATTAAGCGTTACTTTATCAAATACTGAATTATCAATGGTAAAAACAGTTTTGGTGTTAGCCGAAACCTGTGCATTAAATATGGTTTTGATTTTAGTATTAAAATAAGTGTATTCAGCATCCATGTAATCAGTAAATTTTGCTGAAATGTTTTTTGGTGCTTCGGCCTTCATAAAACTACGCTGAAGCGATAAAAGGCTGTCGGCACTTTTATAAAATGCCTGCTTATTCATTTTGCTTTGCTCAAACAGTTTCGAAAAAAGAGTTTCGGTGTTTCCAAATCGAAGGCTATTCTTATTAAGGTAATTATTGTAATCAGCACCTTTGCCTTCAAATTTATAACCAGCATTTGCATTGCTGGCATCACCCGTTACGATTATAGCATCGCCAGGTTGTACATACATGGGTATGTTACCGGAGAACACAGTCAGATTAAGAGGCATGGCCTCCTTTATAGGAAGTGTAGTACTGAATGCACCTTTATCATCCGTTTTTATTTTTACAATGGTTCGCGGATCATCTGACAATTGTTGCCAGTTGGTGGTAAAGGAGATTTCGGTACTAACAGCATTAGCTAAACTACCGCTTACCTTTATCTCCTGCGCCTGGGTTGTTATTACCATAATCAGGCTGCTCAAACAAACTATCAATTTTTTCATGTAACTGTATTTATATGGGGTTTCAAATGTATAGAAATAGTGCATATAAGAAACTGCCGGCCAAAACGGGTGATTTCAGTCCTGAATTTTTTACAAAAATCAGATGGATTAATCAGTTCAATTTGTGTAAAATTGATGGGGTTTTATACAACCGCTTAACAACTTAACTCAGTTTACCATGAAAAAATATTACCTCCTTCTATTAATTATTCTTGCTTGCTTTAAGCTGACTGCTCAAAACTACAGGTTGTTTCAGGGCAGTGCAGATTATTTTTTTGCTGACAGCACTGGCTATTTTATTGCATTTAAAGCTGACAGTGTTAATGCTAATGCCAATGATTCTCTATATTATAATTTCAGATCGCTTCATGATACCATGCCTTTTGAATGTCTGTGGGTTGACGGACCTTCATGGGCCGGTATGGAGATACTTTCATTACAAACTGGAGTAGTGTATTTTTTTAATAAAAAAATGGATACTTTATTCTTCAACACGCAGTTGCAGTTGAATGATTCGATAGTATTTTATGTAAATCCCAACGGAAGCTATTACAGTTGTAAGGTTACTGCAATAGATACCATGACTGTTCAATCCATACTGGACTCTGTTAAATATTTTACGCTACAACTTTATGATATTTCAGGTAACCCGATGGCCGACAGCTGGAATGGAAGGCAAATAATAGTAAGTAAAGACCATGGCCTGGTGCAGGTATTCCGCATAAGCGATTTTCCGGGTGGTAGTTCGAATAATTACCTAAGGGTTGATGTCAACTTGTTAACGCAGGGCGAAATTTTCAATTTTGAAGTTGGCGATGAATTTCAAAATGAGATGCAGGTTTTAGGTATTATGGGTTCGATGGGACCTCCCGATTATCAGAAATGGAAAGTAATTGGCAAATCACTTTCTGCTGCGGCTGATACCGTTTTTTATACCATTGAAAAAACACTAATTGATGCTTCAGTGGTTTGGGTTCCTTCACCGCATTTGGTTTACAATATAACTGTTGATACAGTTTTGAATGCTTACACGCACCTCGATTCTGTTTATTATGATTACCCTGAAAAATCAATTATAATAATGGATACAGCCCAGGGATTTGGAAATTATGAATATAACAACATGCATTACTTCGGTTGCAGTAATCAATTGGCAGTAACCCATTATGGTGGCTACTATTATTTACAAATACCAGGCGACAGTTGTTTCCGGTATGCATTTGAACCTGTTTATGAAAACCGAACTTATGCAAAAGGACTTGGATTAGTAAATTATACCAGCGACTGGCTGTCACAAGCCGGCACCAAATCAACTATAAGTATGTTTTATTATAAAAAAGGAAGCACCATTTGCGGCACACCCACCACAGCAAATATTGAAGAGATAGAGCCGTATCAACTGTTTTCAATTTATCCTAATCCTGCAGATCAATTTATTACACTTGATTTAAAAAATATTTCAAACAATGTTATGATAAATGTTGCCGATATAAATGGCAGAACCATTACCGAACAAAATTATGAAACAGCTAACGGCACCATTGCCATACCAACTTCGCAATTGAAAAACGGAGTTTATTTTTTAAAAGTTAGTACGAACAATTTCAACTCCATTTTAAAAATGGTGGTGATGCATTAAACCCGGATAACCAAACAGGTAAAATCAGGCAGAAAAATCTTTTCAAAATCAATTTGATTTTCTCATTATATCTATTACACTGCTTCGGTCAATTTTTTGAACATACATTTCAACAAAGCGGAGGTGCATTTTTATCTCATTTCCTAAAACCATTGATTTTGTTGAATTTATTGAAAGCAGATGTTGCAGCTTTTAATTTTCATATAAGATTATTTAAAGATTTCAAAACAATTTTTTAAAAAATCTTTCTAACATGCTTTTTGTTAAAAAATACAAACCAATGTTTAAAAGTTAGGCTTTGATTGTGGGTAGCTTTAGGTAAAATTTGTTGCGCTAAATTTAAGTGTTTCAGTCCGGCAGGTTCTCTTCATTTTCAGGTTAGGAAAGCACGTTTCAAATCAACACTCATTATTTAAAAAAAGTTTAATTAAAATACTTCTCTTCGAGTTTTTATCATCATCAAAAATAAGAAGAGCAGGAACTCTTCACCGCCATACAGAAGAATAAATTCATAGACATTAAGTTATTACTATATATCAATTCATTTCACTCCCCCTTTAATATTTAAAACTTTTACGCAGTATGACAGAAATCCTTTTAGAAGAAAACAAAGACAGGTTTGTACTCTTTCCGATTAAGTATGATGCAATTTGGGAAATGTATAAAAAATCGGTAGCCAGTTTTTGGACTGCCGAAGAGGTTGACCTTGGTCCTGACCTGGTTGACTGGCGCGATAAGCTGAATGACAATGAACGTCATTTTATTAAACATGTACTTGCATTTTTTGCTGCAAGCGATGGTATTGTAAACGAAAACCTGGCTGTTAATTTTTTAAATGAAGTGCAGTTACCTGAAGCACGTTGCTTTTATGGTTTCCAGGTAATGATTGAAAACATTCATTCTGAGATGTACTCTTTACTTATAGATACATATATTAATGACTCACAGGAGAAAAACCATTTGTTACATGCTATAGATACAGTGCCTTGCGTTCAGCAAAAAGCACAATGGGCTTTGCGCTGGATAAGCAAAGGTTCGTTTGCTGAACGCCTGATTGCTTTTGCTGCTGTTGAAGGAATATTCTTTTCAGGATCGTTTTGTTCTATCTTCTGGTTAAAGAAACGCGGCCTGATGCCCGGACTAAGCTTCAGCAATGAACTGATCAGCCGTGATGAAGGTATGCACTGCGACTTTGCATGCTTATTATATGGTATGCTCAATGAAAAACTTCCTGTTGAAACAGTGCAGCAGGTTATACACGATGCTGTAAGCATTGAAAAGGAATTTGTAAGCGATGCACTTCCGGTTGACCTTATCGGTATGAATGCAAAGCTGATGTGCCAGTATATTGAATATGTAGCCGACAGGTTATTGGTTGCATTGGGTTGCCCCAAAATTTATGACGCACAAAACCCGTTCGATTTTATGGAAATGATATCCATCCAGGGTAAAACCAATTTCTTCGAACGAAGAGTATCAGAGTACAAGCGCGCTGGAATTAACACATCCAGTGAAAAGAAAGAAACAATGGCAGCCAATATTAGTTTTAACGAAGACTTTTAATCAATTATCCTATTTAAATTTTTCAATTACTAATCCCCCAAATTGTAAAATCCTATGTATGTAATAAAAAGAAATGGAAAGCGCGAGACAGTAAAATTTGATAAGATAACTGCGCGCATTCAGAAATTGTGTTACGGGTTAAATCCTGAACATGTAAACGCCTTATCAGTTGCACAAAAAGTAATTCAGGGAGTCTATGACGGTGTTACCACCAGCGAGCTGGACAACCTTGCTGCTGAAACTGCTGCATCATTAACTGTGCAGCATCCTGATTATGCATTGCTTGCATCGCGCATTGCGGTAAGTAACCTGCATAAGAATACGAATAAGAGTTTTAGTGAAACAATGCTTGCGCTTTATGAATATATCGATCCTAAAACAAATCAGCCGGCACCGCTTATTGCTGATGATGTTTACGAAGTGATAAAAGAACATGCTGATATCCTCGATTCAACAATAATATATGACCGCGATTTCGGTTATGATTTTTTTGGATTTAAAACGCTTGAGAAATCTTATCTGCTGAAACTAAACGGTAAAGTAGTTGAGCGCCCGCAGCATATGCTGATGCGCGTAGCGGTTGGTATTCATAAAAATGATATTGATGAGGTAATTAAAACATACGACCTCATGAGTGAGCGCTGGTTTACACATGCCACTCCTACTTTATTCAATGCAGGTACACCAAAGCCACAATTATCATCATGCTTCCTGCTTACCATGCGCAGCGACAGTATTGACGGGATTTATGAAACACTGCACCAGACTGCAAAAATTTCGCAGAGTGCCGGTGGAATTGGTTTAAGCATACATAATGTACGTGCTACAGGTTCATACATACGTGGTACAAATGGTACCTCTAACGGTATTGTTCCGATGCTGCGCGTGTTTAATGATACGGCCCGTTATGTCGACCAGGGTGGAGGCAAGCGTAAAGGTTCATTTGCAGTTTACCTCGAACCATGGCATGCAGATATTTTCGAATTTTTGGATTTGAAAAAGAATCATGGTAAAGAAGAACTGCGTGCCCGCGATTTGTTTTATGCCATGTGGGTTCCTGATTTGTTCATGAAGCGTGTAAAGGCTGAAGGCAACTGGACATTATTCTGCCCCAATGAAGCACCCGGACTTGCTGACTGCTATGGAGCGAAGTTTGAAGAATTGTATGAAAGATATGAAGCTGAAGGGCGAGGACGCAAAACAGTACCTGCGCGCGAAGTGTGGTTGAAAATAATGGAGAGCCAGATTGAATCGGGCACACCATATATATTGTATAAAGATGCCTGCAATGAAAAGTCGAACCAGAAAAACCTGGGAACGATTAAGAGTTCCAATCTTTGTACAGAAATTATGGAGTACACTGCGCCTGATGAAGTTGCAGTTTGTAATCTTGCTTCAATTGCATTACCACGTTTTGTAATTAATGGAAAATTTGACCACAACAAGTTATTTGACATCACTTACCAGGTTACTAAAAACCTGAACAAGATTATTGATGTAAATTATTATCCTGTGGAAGAAGCCCGCAACAGCAACATGCGCCATCGCCCTATCGGCATTGGTGTACAGGGACTGGCCGATGCTTTTATTTTGATGCGTTATGCATTCGAAAGCGAAGAGGCAAAACAATTAAATCGTGAAATTTTTGAAACGATTTATTATGCAGCATTAACTGCAAGTAAAGACCTGGCAATAAAAGATGGGCCTTATCAAACTTTCAAAGGCTCACCAATATCGCAGGGCATTTTCCAGTTTGATATGTGGAATGTAAAGCCAACCGGACGATGGGAGTGGGATGTATTACGCGAGGAAGTTAAAAAATCTGGCGTGCGCAATTCATTATTGCTTGCGCCAATGCCAACTGCCAGCACCTCTCAGATATTGGGCAACAATGAATGCTTTGAACCTTACACTTCAAACATTTATGTAAGGCGTGTGTTGAGCGGTGAGTTTGTTATTGTAAACAAGCATCTGCTTAACGATTTAATCCGTCTTGATTTGTGGAACAACGATGTGAAGAACATGCTTATTGCAGCCAACGGTTCGGTACAGAATATTCCCGGTATTCCGGATAATATAAAAGAGCTGTACAAAACCGTGTGGGAAATTAAACAACGCACAGTAATTGATATGGCTGCTGACCGTGGTGCTTACATCTGCCAAAGCCAGAGTATGAATTTATTTGTTCAGGATGTTAATTATGCAAAGCTTACTTCAATGCATTTTTATGCATGGGAAAAAGGACTGAAAACAGGCATGTATTATTTGCGTACCAAAGCTGCAGCAGATCCAATCAAGTTTACAGTTGATGCAAGTTACCTGCAAAAGGCAGCACCGGTTGAAGCTAAGTCGCTGGTTACAGTAAAAGAAACTGTAACGGAAGAGCGACTTACCGATAAAGCAATGGCTGAGTTAACCTGCAGCTTAGATAATCCGGAAGATTGTATTGCTTGCGGAAGTTGATTTTAGAACTTCAATAATTGGAAAGAGTTTTGTTTGGCTGGTGGGACACACCAGCCATTTTTATTTACACTAATTAAAACTTTTGCAGCCTGATTGGAAGTAACACAAAAGTTTAATTTGAAATAGCTAACAACGCATGAACTGTTGATTGATGACAAGGCTGTTACTCCACTACAAACTTACCTTTATAAATTGATGAGGTTCCATCAACCAATTCGTACATAAAAATACCCGTATTGAAATCAGACTTTTTAATTTCAAAAGTGAGTTTGTTTTTCGATGCAGGTAAAATAGTTTTTACTTTTTCTCCTAACACATTGTATACGTTCAACTGTAGCGTATTGTAATTTCTCTGCGTTGTATTTATAGTTAATACAGAAATATCGCTTACAGGATTTGGTGATAAAGTAGCAGTGGTATTATTTAAAACTTGCTCATTAATATTAGCAGCCACATCAATATTAATATTGTCAATGTAGATGTTGTTGCCTTTGGCAGTTATGTTTTTAAAATTGAACATTACCTGTGGCTGTGATGCAAATGCAGCAAGTGAAACCACTTCCTTGCGCCATTCACTGGCTGCTGGTGTATATGGGCCGCTTGAATAATAAGCAGAAGTAGTTTTTAAAGTATTGCCACCTTTGCTGTAAATAGTTGTCCATGTGATTCCGCAATCAGTAGAAACCTCCACATTAAGTGAATCATTTCGTGGTATGTTACGTTTGGCATAAGCTACATCAAACGCAAGGTTAAGATTGCTTAATGAGGTAAGGTCATAAGTTTGCGAAAGCAAATTTGTAACTGCCCCTGTAGTAAGTGCATCAAAATTCTGGCAAAAATAGGAGTGTGCACTTGCACCATATGCACCTGTAGTTGCCTGTTGCCAGCCAAACGATTCGCCTGTGGGATTTTCAACTTCCCATCCTGCTGGAATTGTACCTGTTTCAAAACCTTCTGCAAGTGGCAATACCTGTTGATTCATTCCAACATTGATATGTTGTGTTTTTGTAATAGTATTTGTACCGGCTGCATTACCACTTGTCAAAGTAACATCATAAATGCCTGAAGCAGGGTAAGTAACTGTTACCGGATTTCCGGTAGCGGATGAAGGATTGCCACCTGGAAAAGACCATACACTTGATGTTGGCCCCTCTGTACTGATGTCAGTAAAAGTTACTGTTTGTCCCGGGCAGATGTGGGTATGATCCTGTGTAAAATCAGCCACAGGTGCTGACATTACATAGAGGTCAGACTCCCACAATCCGCGTCCATAGGTTGCAGCGCGAATTTTTCCTGCACTATAATTTATTTCAAGTTCATCCACAATAACATTTGGAAGGCCTGTCATAAAAGGCTGCCAGTTTACAAAGCTGTTGTTGCGATAAAACACTCCTGCATCAGTGCCGAGATAAATGCCTTCGAGCGAATCATTTTGAACAGCAATAGATGTTGCCGGTATATTGGGCAAGTTACCTGTAATGTTAATCCAGTTGGCTCCGGCATTATTGCTTACAAATATTTTGTTGCCATCAGTAAATCCCGAAATGGTTACATAAACTTTATTTGAATCATTATCAGCAACAGCAACATGACTAATAGTTCCACTTAATGAACCGGTAATATTTGTGACACCGCCTGTAATAAGATTTATTTTATAAACGGACGATCCACTGGTTGCATACATTACACTTTGAGCAGTTTTACATATGGCCATAAACTCCAGCACACCCATCCCTCCATTTGTAATTTTGGTGTATGATGAGCCGTTGTTTGTGCTTTTAAAAATATCCTGCCTTCCCACATAAAGCACTCCCGAATTGTCTACCAGGAAAGGTGTATTCCAGTCGGCTGTACCGGTCAAACCATTTGTTATGCTTGAATAATTGTTACCTCCATTAACACTGCGTGCCAAACCATTATTTTGAGTTTCACTGAAAATAATATTTGTATTCACCGGACTTATTGCCTGTTCCATGCCATCACCACCTCTTACTTTTGTCCAGGTTCCATTGTATCGAAAACTGCCATTATCCTGGGCACCGGTAAAAACAAGTGAATTATTTAATTCAGAGGTTGCCAGCCTGTAAAACTGTGAAATTGCCATACCTCCGCTGATATCAGACCATGAGTTTCCAAAGTCTGATGATTTATACAATCCGCCATCACTGCCGCAATACAATGTATTACCGGTAAAATCTAAATAATGAATATCGGCATGCACATAGTTGTAGTTATAATTACTCCAGTTGGCATTAAGAGAATAAGTCTGGGCACCATCGAAACTTTCCCAGACATTAATTGCTCCTGTAAGAATGTGCTCAGCATTAGTTGGGTCAGCTGCCATTGCCAAAGTGTACCATGTAAATCCGCCTGAATTTGTGCCGTTAATATCGCCTGAACAAATATTAGGCTGTGTTGCTCTCAATGTAAATGTTAATCCTCCATCGTTGCTTCTGAACATACCATAGAAGCCACTGCTGGCAGCACTGCCTGCCATTGCATAAACATAATTTGGATTGGCAGGTGTAACAGCAATTACTAGCCGATTAATATTGGTTGATGCAGGTAATCCGGCAGTAATTGTTGTCCATGTAATTCCATTGTCGGTCGATCGGTAAAATGCATTATCACTTGTAGCATATACGATGTTGCTGTTGCCGGGCTGAAACTCAATATCACGGGTTTGACCACTTTGGGTTAATGTCCAGGAAAGACCTGCATCGTTAGTTCTGAAAATCCCTATATTAGTTGTAACCAACAGTACATTATGATCAACAGGGTCCATTACAATTTTTTGAGTTTGCCTTACACTATTCTTTTGCCAGCTTAAGCCTGTGGGATTCCATGTGATTCCTCCATCAGTTGATTTTAATACACCTAAGCTATAGCAAACCAACACCTGTCCGTTACCTTCGCCTGATGCAGCATATACAATATTAGGATTGGTATAGTCAACCACTACACTTGTAAAACCGATTGCAGCAAGTTCATCACTGGTAGTTGTAAAATTATTGCCGCCTGTTGTCGATTTCCAAATTCCGCCTGCCGGAGCACAGGCATAAATTTCATTCGTATTCAAAGGATTTACAGCCATGCCATTTATACGCCCCACTCCTGCTGTTTGTCCCGGTCCGGTTACAGTATTAAAAGGTCCTAAAGGAGTCCAGTTTCCCTGGGTTTGAAATTTGTTTGCTGTGTTTTTTTGTTTCCAATCTTGCATATTCCAATAGATGGCATCAGGTGCCGGGAAACTGCCATCGGCATAAACACGCGGTTGCCAAAATTCTTCCCACCTTTTATATATGTGATAACCATCGGCACCTTCATCTTCATCTTTTTTATTTTCGTCAATTTGGCTTCGCTGTTTTTGATAGCGTAATTCTCTTATCTCATCTTTGAAATATTTATCTGCTTTTTTCTTTATTGCATAAAAGTTAGGTTCAGGTTTTTGCATTTCTTTGATCCAGTTTTGTGAAAAACCGTTGATAGAAAATAGTAATAGAAATAAGAGAATAGGTAATTTTAATTTCATTTTTGATTTTTTAAAGTTCTCCAATATGAGCAATTTCAGGATTTTATGCTTAATCAAATTTGTTACAATTCTGTCAAATTAAGTTATTGTGTAATTCAGATCATGAATAATTGTGTATTTCCTTAACGAAATCCGTATTCATTAATTTAAACTAATAAGCATAGGTAACATTCTACAGATTCAATCATTTAAAATATTTTAATTTGCCCCACTTAACGCTCCCATTACAATGAAAAAATTTTACAACTTATTCCTGCTGGTATTTATCAGCTTTACTGTTTATTTTGCAAATGCACAATCTGCAAACGATACAATAGTTATTCAGGCATTTACTTATGGTAATTCGCAAGATTCAGTTATTGTTTTTCCGCCTGATTCAATACGATTTGAAAAAATATTGATGCGTTATAAATTACGTTGTCCCTATACAGTTCAGTGTGGCGAATGGGATTACCTTACCTATACTTACGCCTATGAAAAAACCGGTGTGTGGGATTCTGTAATGCATCTTGCGCCAAATTTTACTGCTAATGGCTTAACGGTTGATTCGTTACCTTACAGCACATCCCCAACTTATTTTTATCATACCAGTTTTGAAAAGTACCTGGTTATTGATTCAGTGGTCGCTTTCGATTCGGCAATTGTAGGTAATGGAGCTGTACTTAGCACACCTCCATTTGCAGCAAATAACCTGGCTTCGCGTTCACAATATATATGGAAGGCAAGTGAGCTTGCTGCAGCGGGTTTACAACCGGGTTACATCAGCGGTATGCGTTTTAATCTTAATGGAAGTTATGGGTTTATTAAAAATCTGGCTATTAAGATTAAGCCAACTACATTGGATTCTATTACAGTTTCTAATTACGAAAGCGGTGGTTTTACTTCTGTTTATAAAGGTCAGAAGAACTTTACATCTTCAGGATGGCAAAACCTGATGTTTTCAAAACCATTTTATTGGGATGGAATTTCCAACATAGCGGTTGATATACGTTTTACCAATGCTGTTCCTTCTGTAGCAATGCCTGTTGCGGGTGATGATATGGGTTATTCGGTAGGAATTAATACTGCAGGAAATGATCGTAATCTTTTGTTTAATAATATTGATCATGTTAATGTTCCGGTAAATGGTTTTGCAACTATTGACAGCTTTATCACTATTGCATTCTGGGCTTATGGTAACCCTGATTTTCAACCGCAAAATCAAAGCATCCTGGAAGGTAAGGATGCAGCCGGAAACCGGGTTTTAAATGTGCATTTGCCCTGGGGTAATTCAAGCATTTACTGGGATGCCGGTAATAACAATACTTCAACTTACGACAGAATTAATAAAGCAACCACCAGTGCATCAGAGTATGAAGGAAAATGGAACTACTGGACGTTCACAAAAAATGTAGCTACCGGAAGGATGAATATTTATCTCAACGGCAACTTATATTTTCTGGGAACATCGCGTACTAAACGTATGTATGGTGTTACCAATTTTAAAATAGGAAGTGCAGCGCTTGGTAACCTTAATTACGATGGCAATATTGATGAGTTTGCCATTTTCAATGCCGAGGTAGACCAGGCAACCATTCAAGCCTGGATGAATAAAGATATTGATGCCACTCATCCATTCTACAGCAACCTGCAGTATTATTACCAGTTTAATAGCAATTCCGGTACTACAGCTTTCGATTCATCGCCTAATCAATATCATGCCTCATTGTTTGGTGTGCCACAAAGTATTTTAAACAAAGGCTTCATGTTGCACCGTAACTTTATGGCTACCACCATTCGCCCTCAGGTAGTCTTTGAACAGGGAACCTATATATCGCACCTGGATTCGGTACTTAGGGTAGATTCTTCAAAAAGTGACCCTATAACTGTTATCATATACGATAATTCAGTTCAGCCGCTTACACCTATAGATACTATGCTGGTTTATCCCCTAACTTACACTTATACGTATGATAGTGCAGGAGTGAAAACCGATTCGACCCTTACAAATCCTGACAGCACTTTCCATCTTGTTAACACCGTTTACTATGATCCTCCATATGAAAAAACAAACAGGATTGAAATTGGCAGGTTTATAACTCCATACGGTAACGGGCTAAATCTAGGCAATGGTTTTACATGGTGGTATGATGTTAGTGATTATCGTACAGTTTTATATGATTCAGTAAGAATTACAGCCGGTAACTGGCAGGAGTTGCTTGATCTTCAGTTTTTGTTTATTAAAGGTATTCCACCCCGCGACCCTATTAGTGTAACTAATGTATGGAATGGTGTGTTTTACCTTAGGGCTATTGATTCGGTTGAAACAAAGCACTTGTACGAAAAGAAGGTGGAAATGAATCCGCTGGCGTCAAGCTACAAATTTAAAATGCGACCAACAGGTCATGGAGCCGATAACGATAACTGTGCTGAGTTTTGTATTAAAACACACAGCCTGAAGGTGAATGGTACTACTCAATTCAGCCGTGATGTTTGGAAAGATGATTGTGGCCTTAATCCTTTATATCCGCAAGGTGGAACCTGGATTTATCAGCGTGCAAATTGGTGCCCGGGCGATGATGTACCCACCTTTGATTTTGAACTCACCCCCTTGGTAACCCCGGGAGATAGCACCCCACTTGACTATGATATTACTCCATACATTTCTGTTGGAGGTTCTCCTGCAGATTATGTAATTGAGTCGCAGGTGATAGCTTATGGTCCGATTAATCATTATTTAGATGCTGCAGTTGCTGAAGTGAAATCACCAAATACAGAGGATATCTATAAACGTATGAATCCAATTTGTGATAATCCTGTAATTTCAATTAAAAACAATGGCTCAGCATTTTTGAATAGTGCTACAATTTATTTTGGTTTCGAAGGTGGAACAATGACCACCTATAACTGGACAGGCAATCTTGCATTCGATCAAAGTGAAGATGTTACCCTACCCGGACTGGTATGGAATGGAACATCTAATCGATTTGTAGCATATATTAGTAACCCGAATGGGGCAACAGACCAATATCATCATAACGATACCATGTATTCGTATTTTCTTGTTCCGCAATCCTATCCGAATTACATAGTTTTTGAGTTGATAACGAACAATCAGCCTATTCAAAATTCTTATACATTAAAAGATGCTGCGGGCAACAATATTATTTATCGTCATAATCTGCTGGCCAATTGGGTATATCGTGATACGTTGAATCTTGCTAATGGATGCTATACTGTTAGACTCCTTGATACTGTAGACGCAACAGGTTACGGTGAAGATGGCCTGTCCTGGTGGGCCAATACAGCACAAGGTGTTGGTTCGTTCCGCATTAAGAATGCGGCAACAGGTGCACCTTTAAAAGTATTTGCTAATGATTTTGGCCGCGAAATATATCAGCAGTTTACGGCTGGTTATTATCTTGATGTGGAAGAGAAAGAAGAATTATCGGATATTGTTATTTATCCCAATCCATCGAAAGGTTTGTTTAATGTGGGTCTCAATTTTAGTAAATCCAATAATGTGGTGCTAAGCGTTTTTGATGTAACCGGAAAACTTATTCTCACCCAAACTGAAGACAATGTGATTGCCCGCGATATACAGTTAGATATGAGCGACCGGCCGGCCGGTGTTTACCAGGTGAATATTAAATTCAACAATGGTTCAATTAATAAACGATTGATCATTGAAAAATAATGTTCCATACACATTAAATACATTTCAAATTATGCGTAAAACAATTTTAATTTTAGTACTGGCTGTAAGTTGTTTCAGTTTAAAGGCACAGTATGTGATTGGCAATATTTATCCTGGCTATACTGTTAGTAAAACCGGTGATACTACTCAGTGTTATATTAAAATGACTAACAAGTATGCTAATCAAACCAGGTGTTTGGTTTATTCCAATCAAACAGACAAAAAAGAGCAGAAAAGCTATAAGCCCTCAGAGCTGAAATCCT
>JBGARN010000101.1:0-16867 GCA_044230205.1 Bacteroidia bacterium | reverse complement strand
TTGATCTCAATATGGTAACATAATATAATCCATTTTGAAAATCTTCAACAGAAAATGAATTTGCTGAGTTGGATGTAATAAAGTTGCGTAAGAGTTTTCCCTGCATGTTATAAATATTAACAGTAGCGGTTTCATTTTTCAACGGAATATAAATATTTACAATACCATCAGCTGGATTCGGATAAACACTAATATCATTTTCTGTGAATGAATTAGAAGTAGTTTCATATATTTTAGGTGCGGTGTAAACGAATGTAAGCCTTGGGGCAAATGCCGCTCCGTACTCCTTTGAATACCACTGAACAAAATTATTTTGTATAGCCGTTCCTTTTAGAATAAGTGATATAGTTGTTTGCCCTTCATTGATGCATTGAGTGATATAAGGAGTAATATCAAAGCTATGATAGCTGCCTATAGTATCAGAAACGCCAAGTTGTGTAATAGCTGGCAAGGTTGAAACAGGTCGGTTAGCATATGTCAGGGTATTTTCATGCCAATAGCAATTCTTAAGCGGCAGGCAATCGATGTAAGATGGACTTTGAAGATCAACCCCTCTTAATTTTCCGTATATGTCAAGAGTTACCGATAAAAAGTCTGTAGTAAAACCATCAATATCAAATTTAACATACGTTTCACGAATCTGATCAGTGGTACCTGTGCTGTACTTGCACATTAGCTTTTTAATGTCAGATTGTCCCATGTAGGTATATGAATAGCTGCCGCTTCTTACATAGCTGTCTTCTAGTGCACTACTTTGAATTACACCTGCAAGACGATAAAGCGCAGAAGACGGAATAGCTTGTTTAGTAAAGCCCGGGCCACTCCACATAACATCTAATAGCTGAGTTCCCGCTCGTTCAAAGTACTGCACATTAATAAGGTGTTTTCCCGTCATGAGCCCGATAGTTCCTGAACGTTCAAGCTGCGCATGCGATCCATCATTATCAACCACCACCGTATTGCCAATAGATAACTTACTTCCGTCATCTGACGATAGGTAAAAAGTATACAAACCATCAGAAGGCACATCGATATACGCATAATAATCAAAGGCGAAATAATCATTAACTGTCTTTGGACTTAAACTGAAATTGCTTACAGTGCCCTTTTTATCAGGAGTAAGATTTTTAAAATCAGGAAGGCTGTCCCAGTTACCTAAATAGTATTTATAGTAAACACCACCTGTAATCGAAGCAGGATTATCGGGTAACCTGTAACTATCAGTATAAGAGGCTGTAAACATAGTGTCGTCAGAAGGTGTAGCAAATGTTTTTACCGTGCTTCCTGATGTATTCCAGTGATCAAAAATGTAGGTATTTGAATTGTATTGTTGTGGAGAGGTAGGTGCTATTGACCTGAATACACCCTCCACTGATGAAATTGCAACCGGTGTTGTAGTAGGTATGCCATCCACATTAATGGATAAGCCTGGCGGATCAGTATACAGGTAAATAATTGATTTGCGTGGAACGATATCAACATAGGTAGTATTTGATGCGCCAGAAGGATCGGTTACTGTTAAATATAAGCGATAGAAAACATTATCTGAGACTTCTCCGGTATTTGGTATTGTAAATGTTCCGCTTTTTACACCACTTGATATGCCCGGCCCGGGATGAAAATGTGAATCATGATGGAATTCAATATTCCAGCTGAAGGCTGAAGCACTCAGGATTCCGCTTTCTGCATCTGTACCGGTTCCTGAAAAGCTGATTGATTCGCCACCGCTATAATAACTTCCGTTTACAGGGGTGGTTATTATAGCAACCGGGGGTGTATTATTCGTCACTGTTAATTTAGCTACATTGCTGGTAACACTTCCTGCTGAATTAGTAATAACGCATTTGTAATTTCCGCTGTCAGCAATTGAAATATTACTTAAAGAATAAGTAGAATTATTCGCTCCACTAATGGACATATTGTTTTTATACCATGTATAATACATGGTTGATGAACTGCTGGCACTTATACTAAATGTTTACATTTTGTCCCCGGAGATGCTTACGTTTGCCGGCTGAACATTAATAACAGGCGGAGCCACTGCAGGTGTATAAATTATTTTATAAAGCGCCTGGTTATCACGAGAGAGGTAATACAGGTTACCATCGGGACCAGTTGATAAGGCTACAGGCGATCCTGATAAACTTGTTGCAAAAGTAGCATGACTACCCGCACCATTATTTGGATTTATTACATTAATCCAGGCATTACAATAATCGGAAAAGAAATAATTGCCGATAAAGTTTGCAGGATAATTAGTGCTGGCCGGATTAAAAAACACCCCTGAGGTAATAGCGCAGCCAGTTTGATCAGTGCCTCCATGTTCGTAGGCATATAATGGATCGGAATAATTGATATTGTTTACAGCCCCTTCAGCATTAGGCCAGCCAAAATTTTGCGCTGGCAATGTGGCATCGTTTATTTCTTCCCAGGAAGAGAGCCCTACATCATTCACCATTATTCTACCGGTAACAGGTTCAATATCGAAGGTAAACGGATTGCGAAATCCATATCCCCATATTCTTTTTTTCTGCGCAGTACCCGATATAAATGGATTGTCGTTTGGCGCAGTGCCGTTAGGATTTATACGTAATAATTTTCCGAAATAGGAATTAAGATCCTGGCTTAATACAGAGTTGTTGTTATCGCCTACGGCCACATATAGTTTTCCATCAACACCAAATTTAAGGCAGCCTCCGTTATGATTGGTTGATGTTGACAGTGGATCAAGACTTAGTATAAGGACTTCCGAACCCGGAACCATATAATCGCCATTAGCAGTAATCCTGGTAATACGGTTTCTTATACCTGATGATAAAGTATAATAGATATATACATAATGGTTATTGTCGAAATCCGGATCAAGTGCCATACCCAGCAATCCTCTTTCACCTGATGACGAGGTGGTTATGCTGGCAAAGGGTAATGCATTAAGGGCACCATTTTTAAAAATTACGATTTCGCCATTTTTCTTACCAATAAATATTCTGCCATCGTTGGCAAATGCCATACAGGTAGGATTATTAACTCCTGTGCAAAGCTGAACCTGGCTGAAACCTGCGGGGAACGATTGTGCAAATAAATTGGAGTACAGCACACCAAAAAAGACTGCAACAACATTGCATAGTGCAATCAGATTTGATTTTGAAAACTTCATATCAAATAAAAAACTAATGGTTTGGCAGCATAACATTTGAAATAACTTTTAAGACATTTCAATTGCTATAAACTGCTTTTAATAAATTAACTCAGGGGTAACTGAGGATTAATGGTTTCAGAAATATGTAATGCGGTAAATATACCAACTTTTTTTTAAAAATAAACTTCCATATCCTTTTGGCTACCGCTTATTACAGCGAAAAGAAATTTCTGTTTGTTTTTCTTTTCTTCGCTCAGATATTGAGAAAATGTTGCAATGAAAAGAATAGTTGTTTTCGCATCGGGTAATGGCAGTAATGCGGCACGTATCATCAGGCATTTTAATGGTGGAAACAAAGCACGGGTTGTCGCAGTAATTTGTAACAATCCAAGCGCTTATGTTTTGCAGCGGGCAGCAGAATTAAAAGTCCCATGCTTTATTTTTGAAAATGAAAAACTGAAAAATGCCGTTGAACTGCTTCAAAAACTGCAGGAATTAAAGGCTGACCTTATTGTTCTTGCCGGATTTTTAAAGCTGATGCCTGAACTCATAATTAGTAATTTCCCGAATCGAATAATAAATATTCATCCTGCCTTGTTACCAAAGTATGGTGGCCGCGGAATGTATGGAATGAGGGTGCACCAGGCAGTATATGATGCCCGTGAAAAGGAAACAGGGATAACTATTCATTATGTGAATGAAAAATATGATGACGGAGAGATAATATTCCAGGAGCGGGTTGCAATTGATGAGAATGATACTCCTGAAACTATAGCACATAAAATAGGGGAACTGGAAAGTAAGAATTTTTGTAAAGTGATAGAATCATTAATCGATCAGCTTTAAAAATTTGGAATTCCAGAAGATGATATCAAAAAGAAACAAAGAATTCGGGTTATTAAGTTGCATAGATTTAATGAAGACTCTCTCAATAGGTAGCCTGCTTTAATAGTTCTTAAAATGAAGTCAATAATTAAAAATAATGAGCTAACGGCTTTTATAAACCATCATGGTGCTGAACTAAGCAGTTTAAAAAACAGCAATGGAATTGAATTTATCTGGCAGGCCGATAAAGCAATTTGGGGCAGGCATGCTCCAGTATTATTTCCGATTGTAGGTAAATTGCGAAATGACTCTTATACCTTTGAAGCTAAGAGGTATTCGTTGCCACAACATGGTTTTGCGCGCGATAAAGACTTTAAAATTGTAAGCGTTCTTGAAGATGAAATTAAATTCTCACTAAAACCTGATGAGGAAGCTCTTCTGAAATATCCTTTCGAATTTGAATTGCAAATAAATTACAAGCTACATGGTAATAAATTAACTGTTGCTTACACAGTTATTAATAATGATATGTTTCCAATGCCGTTTTCAATTGGTGCTCATCCTGGTTTTTCCTGCCCTATAGACAATGATGAGAAGTTTGAAGATTATGAAATAACTTTTTCAGCCGTTGAAAAATTAGAAACAGCATTACTTCAAAACGGTTTATTCAATGGTGAGAGAAAATTGCTTTCGGTATCAGGTAATTCAATTCAACTTGATGCAAGCACTTTTGCAAGCGATGCATTGGTTTTTGAAAATCTCAAATCAGAATTCGTTTCTTTACGTTCAACAAAAACAAAACACTTTGTAAAGATGAGTATTAAGGGATTTCCTTATTTGGGAATATGGAGTAAGCCAGGTGCTCATTTTGTTTGCCTTGAACCCTGGTTTGGAAAAGCTGACAGTACTGATGATAACGGCAACATTTTAAATAAAACCGGAATTAATATTATTAACCCCCAACAAACTTTTCATTGCTCTTATAAAATAGAGGTTGGATAATTAATTACACAAATAAATTTTCAGAATTGATTTTAAAACAAAAATAAAATGGACGAACAGAATTTTGATAATCATAGGCGAATTGTACCCTGGTTTCATGTATTTCTTTTTGGGGTAATTATTGTAGCAATGGTAAGTTCATTAATCAGCCTTTAT
This sequence comes from Bacteroidia bacterium, assembly GCA_044230205.1. Lineage (GTDB taxonomy): Bacteria > Bacteroidota > Bacteroidia > AKYH767-A > OLB10 > JAEUTH01. Next base: position 11,745 of record JBGARN010000101.1, on the reverse strand, counting down.
TACTCAATCACCTGCGGGGAAAATGCGCTGATTTCATTTATTATTTTCTTGTTGTCGCTTTCGGCATTATTTGGATTTTTTTTCATGCGGATATTTGCATTGAAAGCTCAGAACAGGGCGATAAGAGCAGAAGAAAACCTGCGTTATTTTGTGTTGAGTGGAAAACTACTGCCTTCGCAATTACACATGTCACAAATTATTGCATTGCGTTTTGCCCCTGACGAAGAACTGATTGAGCTTGTTGATCAAACGATAAAAAGCAATCTGAATAACCACCAGATTAAAAAAGCCATTGTGAAATGGAAGGCAGATCATCACAGGGTTTGATTTTTTAATTTCTGTTATTGTCGGATTGAGCCTTGCCGGTTTCATTAGTTACCTCATCCGAAATAGAAGTGGCGGGGTTAGCATCTGCAGTATTATTTTCGGAATTATTCTTAAAAATCTTTTTCTGAAAAAGAATAAAAAAGGCTACACCTATACTAATTGAAGAGTCGGCAAGATTAAACACAGGCCTGAAAAACTCAAATTCCTCACCTCCGTAAAGCGGAAACCATGAAGGGAAATGACCACGAAGAATAGGAAAGTAAAACATGTCCACTACACGTCCATGCAGTAAGGTACCATACCCGCCTTCTTTGGGCATAAACTGTGCAAGCTGGAATTCACTTGATGAAAATAGCACACCGTAAAAAATGCTGTCGATGATATTACCTATTGCTCCGGCAAAAATTAATGATAAAGCGATAACCATTAACGTGTTGGTATTTTGCCTGATTATACTGAACAGGTAATATCCAATTGCTATTACTGCACCAATCCGAAAAATGCTCAGCAAAAGCTTTCCATAATTGCCGCCAAATTCCATTCCGAAAGCCATACCCGGATTTTCGACAAAATGAATAATAAACCAACTGCCGGCAATGGGTATTTCCTGTCCAAGGTACATGTGAGTTTTGATCCAAAACTTCAGAGCCTGGTCGGCAAGGAGTACCAGGAAAATTATGAGCAACGATTGTTTGAAAAGACGATTCAAAGTATGTCCGGCTTAAAATTTTGCCCTGTTAAATTAATTTGATTAATGCCTGCAAGGTGAGAAAAAAACGAGCGGCAACGAAAGTTCATTGCCGCTGTTATTAATTAAATTTTATTTAAAATACTGATTACTGATCTTTGTATTGCATCAGTTTAGCCTCAATGCTCTGTGTAGTATGAGGAACTGCTTTAAGGCGTTCTTTTGGAATAAGTTTTCCTGTAACACGGCATATACCATACGATTTATTCTCAATACGAACCAATGCACTTTCAAGTTGTTCAATAAACTTGCGCTGACGTGCGGCTAATTGTGCAGCTTCTTCTTTTGCAAGTGTTTCTGAACCATCTTCAAGCATTTTAAAAGTTCCGCCTGTATCGTCAGTACCATTTTCATTGGCATTGTTCAATTGTTGCTGCAGCAGGGCAAATTCCGCTTTAGCATTTTCAATTTTTTCAACAATAAGTTCTTTAAACTCTTTCAGCTCTTTATCACTGTAGCGTGATTTTTCTGTACCATCAGGGTTCAGCTCTTTTACTGTTGAAGGTAAAGGCTGAGCTTTTTGCTTTGTAAACGAATGGGTCGTTTGGATAGTAGATAATTTGGGCAATTCATTCTTTGACATAATTTCTATACTGGGCTTTACTTCTTTTTGTATTTCGGGGGATTTAACGGCTTTAAGTGCCGCTTTATTTTCTTTTGCAGAAGGTTTTGCCATGACTTTACCTGTAGCTTTTGCAGCAACTTTAGCAATTGGTGCAACTTTCAATGCCTTTTTATCTTTGGCTTTAACCTGTTTTGATACCGGGCTCTTTTTAATTACAGGCTTAGCTTTTGGCTTTACAACAACCTTCGATTTAGCTACAGCTTTTGGCTTTGGCTTCGGCTTTGACGCAACTTTTTTTACCACTGCTTTTACTTTGGATGCAGCTTTCTTTACAACTGGTTTTGCTTTAGCTTGCTTTTTAGGAGCAGCTTTAGCTTTCTTCACAGCTGCTTTTTTTTGAGCAGGCTTGGCCTTAGCGCCTTTTTTTGCAGTAGCCTTAGCTGTTTTACTTTTTGATTTTGCCATGACTGATAGCTGTTTTAATTTTTAGTAATTGTTAAAAGGGTTTTTATTTTATCTTCTACCTCAATTTCAACTGATTCCCGGATATCAAGTAAATCAACCAATTCAAGAGAGGTGGCTAAAATTTCCGCGCAAATATATTTTTTATTTTCACTAACGCTAGTAATGATACCGGGATGTGCCTGAATTTTCACTTCAATCTTATCGGTAACCTCCAGCCCTTTATCCTTTCTGATATTCTGAATCCTGTTTACCAATTCGCGTGCTATACCCTCGTTTCGCAGGGCATCAGTAATAGTAATATCAAGTGCTATCGTTATCCTTCCATCGCTTGCAGCCTGCAATCCGGGCAGATCTTCTGATAGTATTTCTACATCTTCAAGTGTAATTTGAAGTGATGAATTGGCCAATTGCAATAAGTATTCCTGATTTTTTTCCAGTTCATTTATCTGATCATGCGTCATGGCAGCAATTGCTGTGGTAACTTCCTTCATTAAAGCACCGGCTTTTTTACCCAAAACTTTAAAGTTAGGCTTGATTTTCTTTTTAAGAATTCCCGATGCATCAGTAATGTACTCTAATTGCTTTACGTTAACTTCAGAAAGTATTAATGATTTAACCTGCTCAATATTTTTCTGAAAATTCTCATCCAGTATCGGTATGAGTATTTTGCTGAGCGGCTGTCTTACCCTGATGTTCACTTTTTTTCGCAATGAAAAAACCAATGAACATATATCCTGTGCAAGCTGCATTCGTTCTTCCAGTGACTCATCGATTATTTTATCGTCAGCAGGTGTCAGAATGGTATGATGCACACTATCGTATGCAAGTGGGGTTTTATTTTTACGGGCATCCTGCCTTATACAATCGCTGAGGTTATGGTACATCCAGTCGCTGAAGAAAGGGGCCACCGGACTCATTAACTGGCAGGTAACCATAAGGCATTCATACAGGGTTTCATAAGCAGCCTTTTTATCAATTGACATTTCGCTGCGCCAAAACCTTCTCCGCCCAAGGCGCACGTACCAGTTGCTTAAATGTTCATCAACAAATTTTTCAATGGCTCTTGCAGCTTTGGTTGGTTCATAATCATTAAAGTGTCCGGTTACTTCCTTTACAAGGTTTTGAAGCTTGGAAAGAATCCAACGATCTAACTCGGCTCGCTCGGCAACTGGCACCAGGTTTTGTTCATCAATTTTAAATCCGTCAATATTGGCATACAGCGCAAAAAATGAATAAGTGTTATACAGCGTTCCGAAAAACCTCCGCTGAACTTCACCAATTCCTTCTTCATTAAATTTTAAATTATCCCAGGGCTGAGCATTACTCACTAAATACCACCGTGTAGCATCTGCTCCATATTTTTTTAAAGTTACAAACGGATCAACAGTATTGCCAAGGCGCTTGCTCATTTTATTGCCATTTTTATCCAGCACCAGTCCGTTGCTTACCACATTTTTATAAGCTACAGAATCGAACAACATTACCGCAATAGCATGAAGGGTAAAAAACCAACCGCGCGTCTGATCAACACCTTCAGCTATAAAATCAGCCGGGAAAGCCTGAGCAAACATTTCTTTATTTTCAAAAGGCATATGCCATTGAGCATAAGGCATAGCACCACTGTCAAACCACACATCAATCAAATCAGGTTCGCGATACATTTTTTTTCCGCTTGGCGACACGAGTATAATTTGATCAACATAAGGCCGGTGTAAATCAAATTCAGGCGAATCAGGATTCAGATATTTTGAATAGTCTTCATTCATAAATCCTGCTTCAATGGCTTGCTTAATGGCCTTTTGAAGCTCACTTACTGAACCAATACAAATTTCTTCACCTTCAAGGCTTCGCCAAATAGGTAACGGAATGCCCCAAAAGCGTGAACGTGAAAGATTCCAGTCAACTAAATTTTCCAGCCAGTTACCAAAACGACCCGTACCTGTGCTTGCAGGTTTCCAGTTGATGGTATTGTTGAGTTCAATCATACGTTCCTTGGCTGCTGTGGTTTTCACAAACCAGCTGTCCAGCGGATAGAAAAGCACCGGCTTATCAGTGCGCCAGCAATGCGGATAGGTGTGTTCATATTTTTCAACTTTAAAAGCCTTGTTTTCAGTTTTTAGTTTTATGGCAATTCGCTCGTCAACATTTAAATACTTATCGCGACCTTGTTTTAATCGTTCCTGCTCCTTTTCCTGCTCAGTAAGGAATTCTTCCTTAACAGGCTCGCTTGCAAAATCAGTAACCTCATTTACAAACCTTCCCCGCTTATCAACCAATGGCATTTCATTTTTACCGGTTACATCGGTAGGGTCTTTAACCATAATTGCTGAAATTCCTGCCTGCCTGGCAACCCGAAAATCATCTGCACCAAAAGTAGGAGCAATGTGCACTATGCCTGTACCGTCTTCGGTTGACACAAAATCACCTGCAATTACTTCAAAAGCTTTTCCTGAAGGTGTAACATAAGGCAACAATTGTTCGTAAGCTAATCCGGTTAATGATTTTCCTTTTATAGTATTATGAATAACAAATGGAATTTGTTTATCGCCTTTTTGATAATCGCTTAATTTAAGTGTGGCATTTTTTTCAGGAAAATATTTTGAAACCAGGTCGGCAGCAAGAACAACATTTACCGGCAAGGAGGTGTATTGGTTATAAGTGCTCACCAAAACATAATCGATATTTTCGGCTACAGCAAGCGCTGCATTGGAAGGCAATGTCCACGGTGTAGTTGTCCAGGCAAGCAGGTAAATTTCATTGGCCGCAAGATCTGGTGGCAAATTGAAAAATTTAACAAGGGCCGATTTTGAAGCAGGAGTAGCTTTAAACTGAGCAACTATGCTGGTGTCTTTAACATTTTTATAAGTGCCGGGCTGGTTCAGCTCGTGCGAACTTAAGCCCGTGCCAGCTGCCGGAGAGTATGGTTGTATAGTATAACCTTTATACAACAGCTGCTTGTCAAATAACTGCTTTAGCAAGTGCCATACTGATTCAATGTAGTTATTTTCAAAAGTGATGTAAGGATGATTGAGGTCAACCCAATAACCCATTTTTACAGTAAGATCATCCCACACATCTTTATACTTCATCACTTCTACACGGCAAGCTTTATTATAATCTTCAACTGAAATTTTTTTGCCGATATCTTCTTTTGTTATCCCAAGAGTTTTTTCAACACTAATCTCAATTGGCAACCCATGTGTATCCCAGCCGCCTTTACGCTTAACCTGGTATCCCTGTATGGTCTTAAAACGGCAAAATAAATCTTTAATGGTGCGCGACATAACATGGTGTATACCCGGCATACCATTTGCCGATGGCGGGCCTTCATAAAAAGTAAAAGGCGCAGCACCCTGGCGTACATCAATACTTTTTTCAAATGTATTTTCAGCAGCCCAACGTTGCAGCATTTCATTGTGAATTGCCGGAAGGTCTAATTGCTTATATTCTTTGTAGTTCATAAATTAACTATGTTATACAGGCCGGGCAGAAACCAACCAAATAGCCTTGCCGGCTGGCCTGTTTAAAAAAGTTTGCGAAGGTAAATAAATTAACGGTTGATTGTTTCTGAAGGCTTATTGCGAGTAGAATACTGCACAAGCGGCCTATTCCTTTTTCATCTGCTGTTGAATGGAATTAAACAGATCAGTGCTGCGCTGCGTGCCAATCATATAATTAAGCCCGTCTTTATCGGTTAAAACAACGGCATCTTTACCCGAGGTGTAAAAGCGTATGGTTCCTTTAAAATGCAGGTTGTAAGTAGGATTGTTGAACTGATTGGTATGATATGGTTTGCATTCAGCTTTAACAATGCTTCCAAGATCAATTTTTACTTTTTTCATACTCCACAGGCCGGTAAGCTCAACAGCCCCTTTAATCACCCTGGTATGCAAATGAACTATGAAGAACATAATTATAGAAATCAATAAAATGATATTGCCGATCCATAACAGTAGGTCACCGTTTTTTTCGCGGTCGTCAGTAAAATAATAAGCTATGTAGCAAAAAGCAGCCAGTGCCAGGCGAAAGGTTAAAGTAAACTTGTTAAAACCCAGGCGCTGTTTTTCATCAAAAAATATCTCAGTTGTTGTGCTCATACTATGCTTATTGCTCCGCTGATTTTAAATGTCAGATGTGAATTTCACCTCAATTACCTTTTTGGTTTGTTGTGTTATTTTAAAATGCTCGTCCATTCGCCTGCCTGCTATCCAGCATATTTTTCCGCCAGATAACATTAACCATATATGTTGTTTTTCAGTAAGTGAAATTTTTTCATCGGTAAAATAATCACTTAGTTTTTTCTTTTTACCCTTCATTCCGATAGGGTAAAAATAATCACCTTTTTTCCATTTTCTCAATTGCAAAGGAAACTGAATTTTATCAGCATCAAAACAAGCAGTATCGGGAGATTTGCTGTAATTGTATTTATGATTTTTTTTAAGATTTAATTTACGAATACTTATATGAAATGTATTGGCAACAAGCCCGTCATCTGCTTCAGTCAGCAGATATTCGGGGGTAACGTTAGAGATAACATCAATGTGCGAAATTATTAACTGGTTACGTGCTGTAGTGAGTTTATAATTTTTAGAATAAAATGTTTTGCCCGGACTTTTTGCAGCTGCTGCTATTTGCAGAATGGTTTCGTTTTTAAAGCCAAAATCTCTTAGCAGAAAATAGAGAAGTGACTCAGCATTTGAATACTTAAAAATTTGATTTATGCTGATATAAATTTCCTGGCCTTTCCTTTTAATCATTTCTGCAGATTGCTGTTCTATCAACTCGTTCAGCAAATTGCCGGCATCAGAAATATGTTTTGCTGTTGCAGCAAAAGTTTGGTGTAATGAAGGATTAATGGTTTGTAAAACCGGGATTATTTTATTGCGAATTTTATTCCGCGAATAATCATCAATATCATTACTGCTGTCATTTCGCCAGCTTAAGTGATGTTTCAATGCATATTCAAGAATGTCCTCGCGAGTAGCAAAAAGTAACGGCCTTATAATAGCACCGTTAACAGGTAATATGCCATGAAGGCCGCCTATCCCGGTACCCCGTAAAATGTTAAGAAGTATGGTTTCTGTATTGTCGCCTGCATTATGTCCTGTTGCTATGAAGTTGAATCCAAGTTGATGCCGTAATTCCTCAAACCATTCGTAGCGCAATTTGCGAGCAGCCATTTGAATTGAAATTCCTTCCTGCTTCGCAATCAATTGTGTTTGAAAACTCTTTGAATAGAAAGACAAGTTAAGTTTGGCAGCTGTTTTTTTTACAAATTGTTCATCTCCGGCTGACTCTTTTCCCCGTAACTGAAAATTGCAATGTGCAACAGCAATCTCAAAAGGAAGCCTGCTAAACAAATGCATCATTGTTATTGAATCAACCCCACCGCTCACTGCCAAAACAATTTTTTGCCCCGGCTTTAGCTTAAGGATATCTTTAATAAACCTGTTAAATTGTTCTGTCATCGCTATTGGTTATTCAATGCCTTTTTCAAAGCTTCCAGTTTTAACAGGCACTCCTCATATTCTTTTTCGGCATCTGCATTTACAGTTATAGCGCTGCCTGCAATAATTGAAACATACTTCAATGCAGCATTGTAAAAAATACTGCGAATCACAACATTAAAATCAAAATCACCATTTGGAGCTATATAACCCACGCTGCCCGAAAACAATCCTCTTTTTATGTCTTCAAATTCTTCGATTAGTTGCATTGCCCTTATTTTGGGGGCTCCGGTCATAGAGCCCATTGGAAACAAATTTCTAATAATCTCTGTAAAATCCACATCACCTTTTATAGTACAGCTGATAGTAGAAATCATTTGATGTACAGTTTTGAAAGTATAAATTCCACACAATTCGTTCACCTTTACAGTTCCTTTTTGCGCAATATGCGACAGATCATTTCTAACCAGGTCTACGATCATTATGTTTTCTGCACGCTCCTTTTCATTTGTTTCAAGCTGTTTTTTCAATTGATAATCTCCGGCTTCCATTGTTTCAGATGACCCTAAGCTTTCAGCCCTTTTAATGGTGCCTTTTATAGGCTGTGAAATAAGGTGATCACCTTTAAGTTTTAAAAATCTCTCAGGACTGGCACATAACAAATAGTTATCATGGTGTTTATAAAAACAACCCATTGGAGCCTCAGTTAACTCGCAAAGTTTCAGATAAGTGTTAACAGGATTGATTATCGCATTTTGCTCAAAAAATTCAATGCAATAATTGAGTTCGTAAATATTACCGGACTTTAAGTGCTCCAGAATTTTTTCAAAACAATTCAGGTATTTTTTTTTGGAAGTTCTTGGTTCAGGATTAAGACTATTGTTAACCCTATTTTGGGAGGTATTGTTACCCGTTAATCCTTTAAAATCAAGTTGGAGTATGAACCAATCAACCAAGGATTTCGAATGCAAGGAAATGTTTCCGGCCTCAAGTATTTCAAGGCTGCTTTTGCGTGCAATTATCGTTATTTCTGGTACAAAAAAGTGCCATAATGGAAAATCAACCTTGTTGTGATGTTGAGAATCCAGTTTTTCAAAATTATTCTTAATGTCATAATTTAAATGTCCAAACAAATATTGGCCCTTATTCACCAAAAAAAAATTTGATAAGTCAGTAAATTGGGTATATTCCGCTGTTTGTACTAAGTTACCCATCCCTGCCATCCAGTCAAATTCATCAGCTGCATTATTGGAATCGAGCAGTGAAAAGAATTGAAATTGAGAAGACAGTTCCAACGCAATGGATTTGGCATGCTGAAGATGGTTACAGGGAATGAGCAAAACGGGTATCGGATTAATTAAATTTTTGAAATTGAGGCGTTTGAATATATGAGGGTAATATTAAGAGTTATAACGTAAAATATTATTGAATTATTAATACTTTTGGCGATTAGTACTCCAAAAGCAACTTTTCATTTTACTTACTTTCAGTGTTTTAAATATTAAGGAATTTTAAAATTCTTTAATTTAAAAATATTGTAAATGTAAAATGAACAAGTGAGTACTTGAAGACAAAGTATTACATAATTAAAAACTAGAACCCGGTTGCATTTGCAATCATCAAAAACAAGACCTTAAGTATGATCAGAAACTACTTGCTGATTTTTTTTACCCTCTTAACGTATAGCGTAAACGCACAAATTCCCTGGAGTTGGGTGCAGCCGCTTAACGGTAGCTCTTCACAAATGGGGCCTGTTGCAATTGCTGCTGATCCGGTAAGCGGATTTTACGCCAGCGGTTATTTTTCAGGAACCCGCAACTTTGGAACTTACACACTTACATCCCTTGGTTATAGCGATGCATTTCTTGCACGGTATGATAACTTAGGTAATGTAACCTGGGCTTACAATTATGGTTCTTCCATATCAACCACTGTTGCAAAAGCAGCGGCTGTTGATGGTAACGGTAACATTTACTTTGCCGGAACATTTACAGATACCATGACCATTGGCGGTATTACCTTGGACCCCCATGGTGTTGTTGATATGTTCCTGATTAAAGTTAATCCCACTGGCAATGTGTTATGGGCTAAAAGCCTTGGCGGACAAGGTCTGGATAATGCCACTTCTATTGCCATTGATAACCAGAACAATGTTTACCTGGGGGGTAGTTATTTCTTTAAAGCTTATTTTGATAATGACAGTATTGGAAACAATGTAACCAATGAGCAGATTTTTATTGCAAAATTTAGCCCGGGAGGACAGTTACAATGGTTAACCGATGCCGGTGGTTCACAGGACGATGCTTGCACCGGATTATCAATATCAGCCAACAGGCTTTATATGTCAGGCGTAATTATTGGCTCATGCACTTTCGGAAGTAATAATGTGGTTGCAGTTAACGCTGATGCATTTATTGCCAAATACAGCTTATCCGGAACTAATCTTTGGGTAAAGAAAGCAGGCGGACCACAAAATGATTTAGGTAAAGGTTTAGGAACAGATATGTATGGCAATGCATACCTGGCCGGTACTATTTTTCAAAATGCATCTTTCGGAAATGGAATTACCATTAACGCAGGAAATTTTGAGCAACTTTTCATAGCACGTTATGATTCATCCGGCAATTGTGTTTGGGCGAAAAAGGGGGGCAATCCCTCAGTGCCGAATATTATTGGTGGCATTGCAACTGATATAAATGGTTACAGCATATTGATAGGCTCATTTAAAGGCACTGCAAATTTTAGTCCCTATAATCTTTCATCTTCAGGCCAGGAAGATGCCTGTTTTGTAAAGTACAGTCCATCAGGAACATGTCAGTATGCCTTAAAAGGTTCTGGTGCAGGAATTGAATACGGCTATTCCGGAGCCTGGTTGCCCAGTAATGAATTTGCATTATCAGGTTCATTTCAAAACACCGCAAATTTTGGCTCAATTACTATTAATACCCCTGCAGCTACAACTTATGCCAACTTTATTGGCCTGGTAACGGGGGCAACTGCCGGTTTAAACACAATTGAGTTTGGAAATCTTACTTACGGACCAAATCCGGTGACTAATACATTTCATATTAATACAGAAAACCTTTTTGGTATAAAAACTGTTGAGGTATTTAATTCAATGGGACAGTTGGTTGCACGACAAAATGTTATCAACCATAATGGTAACTTCGATGTGAATATGCAACCATTGCCCGAAGGTTTTTATACAGTTAAGCTAAACGGCAATAGCAGTTTTCAATCGATAAAAATTCAAAAAGTCAATTAACTCACACTATATACGTATAATAATTACATTAATAACATTTCAAAATAATTTACCATGCAAAATAAGTACATCTCAAGCGGCATAATGAAATCAGCGATTTCTTTCCGCACAGGTCTTATTGGTTTAATAGCAGTATTGATGATGGTATTCAACTACGCTGCTTACGCTCAGCCGGCCGTTTACACCTGTGAGCCATTTAATGCCAATATACCGGGTTATCCAACCTGGACAGCAGGAGCCAACTTCAAAACCCCAACTGTTGACTGGACTGAGGCTAAAATTACAGGTGGCGGTGTGGCGCCTAATGATTGGGAATGGGTAAATGCAGGTGCAAATCCTGTGGCAGCCAATCAAAACATAGCAGGTTTTCCTGCAGGTACCGGTTTTATCCGTTACATCAACCGTACTGTTGCATATCCTGCTTTATCAGGAGCACCAAATGGTGATGCTGCATTTATTGCAACACGATCATTGGACTGGTCAGGTCATACAGTATATAATGCAGCTACTGATACCATTGGTATTTCAGTGTGGCGTGATAATACTGCCGGATGTGCTGCAGTGCTTGATTACATCGAAGTTTATGTAAATACATCACCAAGTTTGGCAGGCGCTACCCTTGCACTTACAACAGGAGGTGCAAACAGAATACACCGATCCTCTACGCAAACGCCTGCAGGTGCAACTGCCAATGCCTGGAATCGTTACCAGTTTGTTATACCTAATGACGCCCGCTTTTATAGTGCTACAGGTGGAACCAGTAGTGCCTATGTAATTATAGCTGGATACAGTGCAGGTGGTAATAACGTATTTGTAGATAACATTAATATGCCGCAGTGGCAAACACAAATGGCAGTAACAGGCATTTCAGTTTATGTTACCCAAACTGCCGATGTTGGTGCTAATACAACTGACAACCTGCTTATGG